>CAVFIO010000167.1:0-2049 GCA_963622535.1 Akkermansia muciniphila | reverse complement strand
CCTGAGGGGAACGAGCTCATTGCATGGATCAATCAACGTGCATCCGCACTGCATTTAAGATGCAGCAGAGAAAGTGCTGAATATATTGCCTCCTGTCTTGAGGGTAATTTAATCTCTATTGCGCAGACTTTAAAGCTTATTTCCATGACTCATGAAGGCTGTGAGCTGACTCCCGAGCTTCTTGATAAGACCATTGTTCAGGACAGCCGCTTCAGCGGTTATGAAATTGCCGAGGCTGTTTTAAACGGTAACAGCACCCGTGCGCTCAACGTATTAAACTCCTTTTGCGCAGGCTCAGGCTCGCAGACGGAATCTATCGGCATGGTGATCTCACAGCTTGATAATGCGCTCTCTGTCATTCCGAAGTGCCGTGAGAAGAACGTCGGCAGGATGGAATATAGAGCGCGTGGTGCCTTTTTTGCATCCTGCAATATCAGAACCTCCCCTATGCAAAATGCGGTATTAAAAGCTGCGATGCAGATGCCACCTCAGCTTTATAACTATCTGTCAGATGAGCTTGCTAAAGCATCAAAGCTCTGGAGCACCTTCAGAAATGACGAGGCTCTGGCCTGTCTGCAGAATATCTGCACGGCTGTGGGAAACTTTGCTGTTATGAGCTTCAAGTCACTGCGTGACTGATAAATAAGCATCTTTGCTGTTTGATTTAAAACCTGAAACCACACCTGCCTACCATGACAACTGATAACTTTCGTAATGCCATTACCACTCGTATCGGGATCCTGGGAGGATCCTTTAATCCTGTACACAAAGATCACCTGGCAATTGCAGAGGATGCCAAAAAGCTTTTAGGACTTACGAAGGTGCTCTTTATCCCGAATGCATCTCCTGCTTATAAAAACAGCGTCAACGTATCATATAGGGACAGACGCCATATGCTTGAAATCGCACTTAAAAATCACGGTGATCAGGCTTTTGAAATCTGCGATTTAGAGGATGATGACAGCCATCATCACTACACCTTTGATACCTTAAAGACGCTTCGCAGAATCTATGGTAATGATGTACCCATGTTCTTTATTATGGGATCGGATTCACTTTTATATATTGATGAGTGGAAGGAAGGGCTTCATCTGCATGAATTGGCAAATCTTTTGTGTTTTGTGCGTGCAGGATATGAGAACGCTGAAATAAAGCCATCCATTCAAAAGCTGATTGATGATCACGGCATCCGGGATAGTGATGAACATTTTAATGAATGTTTATCACAAAGTGCCGGAAGGATTTTACTTGTCAGTAAGCCGCATAATCTGGTGTCATCAAGTGCACTGCGCAAGGCTTTGGCAAGAGATGGACTTAATAACGCTCTGGTATTAAATCATGTAGATCCGGAAGTTACCAGATATGCTTTAGATAAAGGATTGTATGGTGAGGCTGTTGACTGATCTCAACGAAAATCAGTGAGGATTCAAAGCTCAAATTAAAAGGCCGGGTTAAAACCGACCTTTTTATGAACACAAGAAAATTTAGCCTGTGTAAGCTAAATTAGAAGGTGTAACGGGCACCAACCAAGAAGCCATCCATATTTTTATCATTAGACTTCTGGAAAACACCTTCGCCATCGGTTGAACCATTGTCTAAGATGCCTTCAGCCCAGACACGGAAGTTCTCATTTATATCATAGGATGCAACCAAAGAAGTGTATCTCTTGTGGCTGTCCTCATAGTGGCGGACATCATCATCATTTAATCCTTCTTCATTGCTGGTAACCTTAATATCAGAGTAAGCAGCACTTAAAACTACACCCATATCAAAGCCATAGCTAATCATTGATTCCCAGGCACGTACGGTCTGCTGAGAATAGTTGCCATTTCTTAAGCCAGTAGCTCTTGAGTGATTAAAATTGGTGGCAAGATAAAAGCCTTCACCAAAGTTACCCCATGACAAACCTATATCATAGGTTTTGATATTTTTAATATAGTGTCCCTCAGTTGTATCAATGTCCTTAGCATCATCATGATACCAAGCATTACCACTTACTTCGTGCTCATGCTGACCACTTAAATACTGATATGCTGCGCGAATGGAGAT
>CAVFIO010000166.1:0-2059 GCA_963622535.1 Akkermansia muciniphila | reverse complement strand
CTCTTACAGAAAAAGGATCAGCGCCTGATAAAACCTTGGTTCTAAAGCCTCTTTCATTAAACTTTTGCGAGAGCAGCTCACATTCTGACAGACCTGCGTAGCCTCCTTGCTTCTGACGCTGCTGGCAGAATACCAGTCCCTTTACTCTATTTCCTGAATAGCCGTAGAACTTTGCCTTTTCTATGATGTAATCAATACGCTCCTTTGATGCCAGGGCATTAATACCCTTTAAGGACTGAGGAGTAAGCTTCTGCATTTTGGAGCCTACAGGCTCAATAAGCTCTGTATCGTCATCCTTATAGATGATATCGGTAATACCGAAATAATGAAAAGGACAGAGCAGATCCTGCTCCATCGCAGTCTGCAGTCGTATTTCATAGGCAATGTTGTAGTTAAACAACTCAAAGATATTAAAACCATCCGTTCTCTCAGGAGTTGCGGTCATGCCAAGGCAGAAGCGCGGTGTGAAGTAATTCAGAATTTTCTGGTAGGAATCAGCTCCGGCGTGATGAACCTCATCGATGATGATGAGCTCAAACTGATCTCTGTTAAAACGCTTAAGTGTCTCATCCTTGCAGATGGACTGCACTGTAGAGAAAAGACAGCTGGCGTTAAAGTCCTTGTTATTGCCGGCAAGCAGGCCATACTGATAGGTTTTGCCTCCTAATACGGCCTCAAAGCTTTGTCTGGATTTTCTGGCTATCTGCTCACGATGGACGATAAACAAAACAGATTTAAGCTTCAGCTCTTTGGCGGCGAAGGCCGCGGCATAGGTTTTACCGGTTCCGGTTGCAGAGATTAACAGACCTCTTTTCTGCCCGCTTTTAAAAAGCTTTAAACAGGAGTTTACAAAGGTCTGCTGCATCTCGTTAGGACTGAGCGCAACTGCCTGAGTTGTATTCTGACTTTGCCTGGCAATAAGCTTTTGTAGCTGCTTTGCTCTTTTATAATCCTGCTCGTACTGCTCAATTACTGCTGGTAAAGATAAAGCCCTGTCCCAGTACTCGTTGAATTCTGCCTGAACATTTTTTGCAAAGCTCCCCTGCTTTTTAGATACCAGCTTTACATTCCATTCTCTGTTTGAGGTAAGGGCCGCTGTGGTGAGATTTGAGCTTCCGATAATGATACGGCAGAGATCGTCTTCATTTTTTGAAAAGATATAGCCCTTGGTATGAAAGCCCTCCCTGGCACAACGGTACATTCTTACTTCAAGATTAGGCAGACTGTCTAGAAATTTCAAAGCAGCAGGCTCTGAGAAGGTCAGGTAATCCGTAGTCAGCAGGCGACCTCTGATATGACTGTCACGAAGGGTTTCAAAGGTATTTTTTAAAGCCTCAATACCTGCCAAGGTCACAAAGGCAACACTGATATCAAAGCTGTCGCAGTGCCTTAGTTCATTTTCAATATCGGTGATAACCTTGAGATTTTTTTCCTTATCATTGGTTAAAAGATGGATCTGATACTCTCTTGCAGAATCTTCAAATTGACCGTCAAAAAGGGAGGTCTTAATCCCGTCCTTGAGCATCTGTACGCTCAGTTCTTTAATTGAAGACAAATCCATCACGTGTCCCTGTTAATTCTGTTAATTACTTAAAATCCAAATCATAAATCTGCTTATACGCCAGCACTGTATTTTGCAGATCCTCACTGAAATCCTCCAGCTCGTCAAAAGTAATAACACCATCGCAAAGCAGCGTCAGAAGATTGTCTATAACAGAGGTTCTGCTAAGCTCACAAACAACTCCGCGTTTTCTTTTATCTTTATTGATCCGTTTTTCTAATTCCCAAAATCTGTCAACCGGCTCGCCCTTGCTGTTAATGATCTCCTGATACTCTTCAAGCAAATGCTGCATATGATTATTTTGCCACGTAGCAAGTTTTTTCTTATAAAGGATCCAGTCACTTTTACCTATCTTAAACATGATATTGCATTCTCTTCTTCAAATGTTTCTTCAGTGAAGTATAGGCTTGTGAGCAAAAAAATTCACACAATCCTGAATTTTCCTATGGCCACGTCGCGATCTGAACCCGATCACATTTTCGATAATTCGGTTCAGAG
>CAVFIO010000165.1:0-2060 GCA_963622535.1 Akkermansia muciniphila | reverse complement strand
GCTTGGTAAGTCGTTGTCGTCGTGACAACGGATGTGCATTATAGAGATTTTTTTTACCCCGTCAACACTTTTTTTGAAGTTTTTTTATTTCATCCGAAACAATCTCGCACCATACTCATCTGTTTCTGCCTTATTTATGCGCTTTTGTGCACCAAAAAAGAATTTAATTATTTTTTTATTTTTTGAGCGGAGAATCAGATTTGAGTCCTAAAACCGGAATATGCATAACAGCGACAGTTAAAATTTTTATTCATCGCCAACAAAACTCATAACTGACCACAAAAAAATTCTATCCCACAATCCGTTTGCAACTTTGTGGCATCACGAAAACGTATTGGTAGTACATTTCCGCCCATGGAACAGAAACAGTCACAATAGCTGCTGTTCTATTTTTCAGCTTTTCATTCAAGGATGTTGTCAATTAATGCCCTGCGTGAATCACAATTTATGGCGGATCTCATTTCAAAGACTTAATAAGCGATCCTTTGCACGTTCTGATGAAACATTCATTAGTGTAGGGGATCCGTAAGATGATCGGAGAGGATCCGATAAAGATGATCTGCGGTTTGAGCCTTCTGAGCTCACGATCATCAAGATTCAATGGCTGATAGCTCTTTAGCCTGTTACAGGTATTGTTAATTGCGATATATCCCTGTTTGCTGTTAAACCAGTCCAATAGCACTGAATTCCGCAGCAGAGCTGAGTAAGCACTAGTGTGGCCATCTGGATCCTAATTGCGTAGCGAATGTTTGTTGGATTACCTTTGCAAGAAAGATCACATAACGGAATATTCAGGCAGCAGTTGGTTTTTTACCTGAATTCATCAACGCCTGGTAATTCAAGAACAGGTTCCAGACATGGAATCTTGCTTTTGACGCATCAGATCATTTTGATCGGATGCTCAGCACTCATCTTACGTTTCCACTATACCCGTGCTATCAGCATACACACAAGAACCCCTTCACACTTGCAACACATTGCGCTACTTCTCTTGCGAATGTATCTGATCACTGAAGCCATTCCAGAGCTATGCTTTAAGAGGCGGCGGATAACAAAAAACTGATCATCAGATCCATTTAAACGGATATCTGAGCCATTACACACACCGGATGAGATGAAAACAGGATGCATATACAAAACAGATAACAAACCTTAACTCAGATTAAATGAGCTTAGATACGCTCTCAGCCAGAATAGGTACTGTGAGTTTGTTATACTTTCTTACGGCTGTTGCCTTCGCGTTTGGTGTCTGCTCAAAGATGGCTTTGATGGTCTCAATGATTTTGGAAGTATCGACTGAGCTCTCATTGCCTTCCTTATTCACAAATGCTTCAAACCAGGCACAGTCACGGGTGATTTCTTTCTCCTCAGCTGTTTTAAATTGCTCAGCCTTGTGCCTGTGCTCTATATGCTCTCTGCTGTAATCGATTGGGTATTCAACGATTTCATCGAAGCTATCCTTGCGATACACCTTAAGCGTGGTACTGTTAATAGCGGCGATAAGCACTGTGGTGCCATAGAGCTCGGCGCCCACAAAATATTTGTTGTACAGATACCTGACACATCCGTCCTGATAAACAATGACCTCCTGGTATTTAATGATTGCAGGGCGATGTGTAGGCAATTTTTTCAGGCTCTTGCGCTCATCTGCTTCAAATACGGCTCGCCTTGACAGCTGATTATTGGCTCGTGGCATGAGATTAATGCGCTCAACGCACTTTGAAATGATCTCATTGAAGGCCTTTAAGTCCTTACAATGTATTGGCAGAATGATGGCAGGATCAGCAAATAACTGCTGGTTGGGAAGTGTCTTATCCCTATGAGACTAAAATTCAAATTTCCCACTAAACCTAGGAGAACCGGGTTTAGGGTGTTTACGTTGCAGAAAACAAAAAACCCCGACAGAAGTCAGGGCCGATGATTGATGGTGCTGATACTGAGAATCGAACTCAGGACCTCACCCTTACCAAGGGTGCGCTCTACCAACTGAGCCATATCAGCATAGAATGGAGAGCCTGGCAGTGATCTACTCTCACGCAAACGTACGTTGCACTACCATC
>CAVFIO010000164.1:0-2068 GCA_963622535.1 Akkermansia muciniphila | reverse complement strand
AAGGGGATGGCCATGATGCCTGAGGAGTCAAGTGCGGTGAAGATACGCTGTGAGATCACCAGGACCGGCATGTCAATATAAAAGAGTGTCACTGCAGTTGCTGCACCTAAGGCAAGGGCAATAGGTACACCGATGATTAACAGCAGTGCAAAGCCGCCGAATAAAATCAAGCCTGTCATGCTAAGGTCTCCTTATTTTCTGTATTTTTTTCATCAAGCGGTGCCTTGAGTATGGCTACAAAGGCCAGAGATTGAACGATGGTGATGGCCAGGAAGCTTACCGGCAGAATAAAGTAGGGGATCCACATGGGAAGGGACAGACCTGCTGAAACCTGACCTGTTGCAAGTTGCTTCATTACCAGCTGATAAGAGGTGATGACGATCATTATAGAGAAGGCCACGATCACAGCCTTAACGGAAAGTCTCAGTGCCTTTTTAACGGCTGCCGGGCATTTATCGGTAAAGCCGGTGACCGCGATCTGAGAGCCGTCACGCAGACCTGCTTCAGTTGCAAGCAGGGTCATATAGACCATGCAGTAGCGGGCAAGCTCATCAAACCAGGATATGCCGGCATGGAAGAGGTTGCGGTTGGCAACCTGACCGAACTCTGCCAGGCACATTACGATAAAGCACACTGCAATGATGATGTTTTCAATGCGCTCTAGATTGCGACCTAATGTAAGCATGTAATTTCCTGTTATTTAATAAAAAAAGTCACGGAGCTAATTTTTTTAAAGGAGCGTTTAAAATCAACTCCGTGCAAGACTGGATTTTTGATTACACATCCTGTGCAATAATTTATTTATTATTAGCGATTGCCTCATTGCAGGCATCAAGCCATTCCTGCGGTACATGAGCCAGCATCTTCTGCTGGGCAGGTTTAGCCTTGACTTTGAGCGCTTCTCTGTCTATATCAAAGAAGCTGACTCCCTTTGCAAGCAACTCCTTTTTGGCATTTTCGTTGACTTCCTTAAGATTGTTGCGCTGCCATGCAACTGCAGTCTTCATGGCCTCGTATACCTTGGGCTTTAGCTCATCAGGGATCTTCTTCCATGTTCTGTCAGAGATGCCAACAAAGATATAGGTGAACTGGTGGTGAGTATTGGTAACGTTCTTGATAACCTCATAGTAGCGGTTGATAAGCATGTTGCCGACTGCATTCTCGCAGCCGTCAATGGTGCCCTGCTGCAGAGCGGTATACTGCTCGGTTGCAGGCATCGGGGTTGCAATGGCACCTAAGGCATTAAAGGTAGCGATCTGCAGCTTGTTCTCCATGGTACGGATCTTCGTGCCGTTGAAGTCCTCAGGAGTCTTGATGGGGTTTTTGGAGAAGGTATCGCGGAAACCTGACTCGAGAGCACCGATGATGTGAACCCCCTGTTCTTCGGCCTTCTTGGCAATAAGTTCGCCTAGCTTGCCGTCAACTGCAGCGTGAGCCTGATTTTCGTTGTCAAACAGGAATAGCTGATCAAGCACTGTAAGCTCGGGGATAAATTGAGAAAGCACGGTATTGACGATGGTGATAACATCCATGGTACCCATTTGAGCACCTTCATACATTTCGCGTTCACCACCTAAAGTACCGCCTGCAAGTACCTGTACTTTAATTTTGCCACCGGTGAGCTTATCAAGCTCCTCTGCAAATTTCTTACCGCCCATGGCATAACTTGATGATGCAGGATCGACAAAGCCCATTTTTAGGTTGAGTTTGTCGGCAGCGTTTGCCATAGCAGAAACAGAAAGTGCGACGCTAACTGCGGTAGCAATCAGATAATGTTTAAGCTTCATAGTGCTCTCCTATATGTCGTTCAGGTATGAAGGTAAAAGCAATCTCTTAACAAAGCACGGATCGCTTTATGACTTAACACTGCCTAATTTTGAGCATTTGAGATGATTAATCCTTTCAGTTGCAAAGTTTTTGCATGAGGAAATGGGACTTTGAAAATAACGCCTGGCAGTTGTGATTGCTTTAAATCTACGTTTTTTAGGAAAAACTTATAAAAAAACTTTGTATAACAAATAGATAAAATAAAGAAATAATGATTTTGTTTGTGTGGTAGAAAATATAT
>CAVFIO010000163.1:0-2070 GCA_963622535.1 Akkermansia muciniphila | reverse complement strand
ATGTATAGCAACAGAAGAGAAAACAAGGTAAAAGATTTTTAAGGAGATTGATTATGGCTTTTTTAACTAATTCAAGAAATAGCGCTCCTACTATTTTTGATATCTTTAACCGTCCTTTGTCAGATTTTGATTTTACCGGTCGTGCAGCAAAAGAGGCCAACTTTGAGGTTGATGTAAGGGATATGGGCAACTGCTATGTGCTCGAGGCCGATCTTCCCGGTACCAAGAAGGAGGACATCAGCTTAAACTTTGAAGAAGGTGTCCTAACTGTCACCGCTACCCATCATGCTCAGGATGCCGAGAAGAGCACTCAGGAGCAGGAGGGGGATGAGCAGCATAAGGCCACTGATGATTCTGCTAGCGGAACCTATCTCATCCGTGAGCGTCTGAGCGGCACCTATGAGCGCTCCTTCCGCTTCCAGGATGCTGATGCCGAGGCCATCAGTGCCACCTTTGAGGACTGCAAGCTTACCGTAGTGCTTAAGAAGCAGCAGCTGCAAAAGGGCAGACAGATCACCATCGCCTAATCATTAAAATTCAGGCAAGCAAAAATCAAAGTGCAAAACGGGAATGAATAAAAAAGTTCCCGTTTTTTATTGCAGTGAGGCAATAAGCGTCTCATAACGCTTACGCTCAGCTTCAAGCTCCGCTCCGTATATTTCAAGATTTTCAAAGTAGGCATCATCAAGCCGCCCGGTTTTTCCGGTAAGTCTTTTGAGAAGCTTAAAGGCCGGAGTGAGATCTGTAACCGACAGCTCGGAGACAAAGTGGATGTTTCCTGAATTGGTTGCCACTGCAAGATAAAGGGCTGCCCCCAGGATCCTGGGCTCCATTTTCTTGGTGGTGTGCCATATGTGATGCTCTTCGGTACCAAAATAATTTCCATCGGGCACGAAGAATGAGCCGTCTGTAAGATCGACATCAATTGAGCGTTCACCCTCGCGTTGCCATCTCGGGGCTATATCCTCACTTTCTGCAGGAGGCTGAACTAACATGTGCCAGCCGGGTGCCAGCGCCTTATAGGAAAAAGGCTCAAGATCTTCCTCCTTGCATATTCCGCATAAGATCTGCGCACAGTCAAAGGTTGCTTCATCATATTCATCCCCCTTTATCATGCCGGATAGTCCCTGAATTACAGGAAGCCTTCTTGGGGAGAGGTAGGAGAGCAGATCAAAGCTGTCATCGGCCGCAAGACGTAAGACCTTCTGCGGCACGTTAAGGCCGTTTTCTTTAAGCAGAGAGCCCAGAGTATGGAAATTTAAGGTGTAGAACACATCTGTTTTAAATCTTTTCTCAGGATCCTCACTGTTGGTTTCAAAGCGATGTTCTGTTTTTGAAAGGATCTTAAGCTCAGTCAGATGGCAAAGTGCCTCTTGAATATCATCCTGAGGACGTCTTAGGGTGCGCGACAGCTGTACCAGATGCTGTCTTGCATTAAAGGGAAAGGTAGATTTCTGTGAGTACCAGTACAGAAGATAGGACAGTGTCAGCGCAGTTATGGAATTTTGCTCGCCGGATGGGGCAAAAAGCTCAAGCTCCGGGTAATAGGGTACACGGGTGATCCCGCAAATATTGTCTGACATTGCATGCTCCTTGTTCTGTAGCCTGCTATTGTACTTGGTTTAAAGGCGTATTTAAAAATGCGTATGGCAATGTTGAGAATATGAAAAATGAAGAAAGGCAATCCTTATTACGAGGACTGCCTTCATCAGCAGAGATATCGTTAGAACTGATCAACAATCAATCCACTCAATTTCCTCCTGAACTTCCCAGAAGGTTTTGCCATCGAAAATTCTGGCTTTGAGAAATTCCTCTGCAGGAAAACCGACTCCTTCCGGAAATACATGCATCCAATAGGGGCGCTCTAGGACAGGCTCTAATCTTAAAAGATTCTGTACATTTTTTAATGATTTCTCACCGACAGGATCTCCTTCTTCTGGATATTCAATGGTGATCCCCTCCAGCAAAAATTTCTGATTTTTGTAAAGAAAATACAGATCCATTCCGGTGTCAATCTGCTCTACGAAAGCATCAACATCACCGTTAATCATTTTGTTCTGTCTCCATATC
>CAVFIO010000162.1:0-2161 GCA_963622535.1 Akkermansia muciniphila | reverse complement strand
GGCATTACCACCTGATGCCTGCTCACGATCACTAACCACATCCGGCGTAATAAAAACGCGAATACCATTGGTATTCTTTGCTTGCGCTGAGAACATATCAGCCCAATAGCCAAGGCCGTTATTTATGGCAGTCCTTATCTCATTATTAAAGATGGGAGTCCCACCAGGTTCTACAGCTTCACCATAGTAAAGCTCAAACATATGCCTGCCATTTGCATCAACATAAATTGGTCCCTCAAAACCAGACTCATCAGCAGCTACTGCATTACTACTTATGCTTGCAATCATGGCAACTGCCAGGGCTCTGGCAATTCTGGAGATACGATAATGATTCTGAGTCTTGCTGTTTTTCATAAAAGGCCGTTCCTCATTCAAAAGGGTTAGCTGATGTTATTTGCCCTGCTATTAGCATTTACATACTAACAACTTCACATTGAAAGCTATTCTAAATAACTTGTTTTATTTTTTCCACAAATTAACAGCAACCATTACAGTTACCTCTTTCCTGAAAAAAGCTTATTCAAGGCATCGATGATTTCAAAGGAAGGTTTTGTATAAAAGACACCAGCTCCGCCTTTAGCTTTCATGCCCCTTAAATAAAGATAAAGCACTCCGCCAAAGTATTTATCATAAAACTGTTCATCAGATTGCACGCTATCATCCCGAATCCGGCTTCTTAAGAAGCGGAATAAAGCCAGCGAATAGATTAGATACTGCACATCATAACGGCATCTTGGACTGAATACCGAGGCGATAATATGCTCCTCGGAGTAATCATCATCACGGTCCCCAAGATAGGTTGATTTGTAATCTGAAACAAAGAATTTCTGAGAGCCCGCCACCTCTGCTTTAAACACCAGATCAAGCGATCCTGTGACAAAGCCGTTAACCTTTTTTTCACTAAGCTTTAAAGCTTTTATGCCATTTTTGCCTATCACATTCTCAAAGGCTGAGGCAGAGAGTTTGCAAAGCTCATTTATTTTGCTGGCTGTGACATCTGAGGAGGGCACCAGATATTCCATCTCGGGGATCCAGCTACGGGCTGTCAATTTCGATAAGGAAAAGCCCTTTGCCACCATATCAAGAGGACAATGTACGATATCTAAAAACCACTTAACAAAAGCATCGATATGGTTTTCATCTGACAGCTCGGCTACCTGACAACCACTCATCTGATACCATTTGCTACAGAGAATAGTTCCCATATCATCATGCTTGAGCTTGCTCTTAATAGCTGTTGCAATATAAGAGCAGGCCTCATTCTTATCATTTGCACTGTTTTCTAAGTCGTGGAAGGCTGCAAAATCAAAATTTTCTAAAAATTCATGCAGGAAGGTGCCGGCATCCGTACCACGCGGGAAGGTTGCCGCACAAAGCTCCTTTGAGGCAGGCGTGGATGCATTTAAGGTATCCTGCTCCTTTTGAGCATTCTTCTCTTCATTACTCTCTAAGGACTGCTCAGGATCAGTGATGCTTAGTTCATGCAGGCCACGAGTTAAAGCAGAATAGGATGAAACCGTAAAATTATCAGAAATATCACCACGCTTAAGAGTTGATAGGAAAAGCTCCGCAGTATTTTTAGGAGCCTCTGTGTGAGCCTTACGGATCTTTATTAGCTCATAGGGCTTTCTCTCCTTTCTATCTGAAAGAGTAAATACTCTGGGATCGCTATTCTTTAAGGTATTTTTCAACACATCTGCAGAGCTTCCCAGACTTTGGTTTAACTCACGCATCAGCGCCGAGCCCTGATCAGTTAAATCAGAATTATTTAAAAAGAGCACATTGACGGCACAGGCTCTGGTTAAGGCCACATATAAAAGGCGTGCAGATTCCTTATGATCCTCAACCTTATTAAGCTCTTTTAATCTGCCGCTATCATCATTTAAAAATAAGATCTTTCTTGATAACCTTTCATCATAGGCCACCACAGGTTCAAAGGAATTAGTGAAAGAAGCTTCAGCCCTGGGCGAATATAAAAAAGGTAAAACCGTAACCGGGAACTCAAGTCCCTTGGATTTGTGAATGGTAAAGACCTTAACCTGCTCCTGCTCAGACTCAAGGCGGCGTTTTAAGGCCTTTTCATCAAATTCCCCCTTGACATCACTTACGATACGCTTAAACCAGCGAAGCTGAGCGTAGATCCCCTGAAGCTCCTGATGCT
>CAVFIO010000161.1:0-2170 GCA_963622535.1 Akkermansia muciniphila | reverse complement strand
GATGAAGGCATTGTCGCCGATCCTATTTTTTCGTTCATCTAAGTCATAGGACTCTTACGTATAACAGGTTGTTAGACAAGTTGCTGGTGGCATACAAAAAATAATTTTCAAATAGAAAAAAAGCTGATATGCTGAACCCGATTTCCTGATTCATAAGAGAGAGGCGTGCTTATGGAGTTCTTTGTCAAGTTGTGCGAAGCTTCTGTGATTGTAATGAATGCTTGTTCCAATGTAATTTCAGATTTCTTTGGCTGGCCACGCGATGTGTTTAATTCTGATTTTGCATCATATACAGTGTATGAGTGGATCGCTCTTGCATGTTTCTTTTTTTTGTTTTATGTTTTTGCAATATTCATTTATTTTGCTGTTCTTCAAAGTTTTCAGATGAAGCTTGAGAATGCGAGTGAACATCTGATTGATCGCATTATCAGCTTATTGCGCTTCAGATCCGGCAGACATTCTCAAGCCTCCCTCAATATCCCTGAGGGAACGCTGCTGGTAACCTCAAAAGGTGATCCTGTTTTCAGAGCGCTGAGCTCAGCGGACGTGATCTCTTTGCATCTTGATCTTATAAACAGGCTTCGCGACGCGGCAAATCTCAGGGAGGATGTCTGGGAGAGTTACGGTATTACCATGGTATATACCCTGGCCAGACTGTGCGGTACGCTGCCTGCCTCAGAGTTTAATCATGATCATGATGAATGCGGACTGTTCAGGCATTCCATAAAGGTCGCCATTGAGGCCTTAAGTCCGTATTCAAAGGATTTTACCAGCTACAAGCTAAGACGCTTTGATAAGCAGAATGAGTGTTATCTCAGATACCAGAATGACTGTGCAGGCCTTGCCCTGATGTTGGCAGCCTTCACCCATGATCTCTCCAAGCTTACAACCGACTTTGAAGTAGTCGCTGACAACGGTGCTCTTTATGATCCTTACAGGGCAGATCTTGAACACTTCGTAAAAAATCAGCAGACATCTACGCTTACCGTTAAGTTCAAATCTCACCGGGCAAAGGCGCATGATCAATGCATGGCTGCAAGCTCAGTCCTTTTGTTAAAAAGTATTCCGTCTCTTGCAGCAGCTCTTATCAAGGGCTTTGATGACTGCGGTACACAATCTGATCTTGAGTTCATGTTAAGGCATGAGCTTGCTGAGAAGAAAAGAGCTGATCACGGCTCCCCCTTTTATGTTAATGCCGAGGAAAAGAGTGATGACGATAATGAGTCACTGACGGAGTCTGATGACGGGGATGTGAGTGAGGATCATACTGCTGCAAAGAGCAGCAAATCACAAAGCCTTGAGGAGCGTATCAGAGCTCAAAGACTTGAAAAAAACAGGACACAGCAGCAGGAGCTTATTCATTTTTATACCCCGAATCACTGGACATTAAAGCAGGTATCGTCACTTCTTGACGGGACTCATCCGCTGTGGGAGATAGTAAGGAAGGCTGACAGCTTCTGTGCATATGATGAACGCTATACAGCAAGCTGGCGCAAGACCGGTAACGCCTTCCTAAGCTCCTTTGTGATCTGCAGGATTAAGGAGCAGACTCATCTTGTAAACAGCATCTTTGCTGATCTGTTTCTGGTAAGTGACGGTGTGCTGCTAAGACGCGGCTCGCCGGTGTTAAGAGATCTTTCAGAGGAGATCACAGCCAGGACCAGGGGGGATTACACCAACTTCATTCAGGCCCTGGAGGCCATAGGGGCTGTGGTCATGGCAGGTACCAGACGCGTCTACAGCTGGAAGCTTATTGAATGTGATGAGCGTACCTTCTTTATGGAAGGGATGATCATCAAGGTAAGACTTCCAGAGTTTCTGATAAGGGGCTTTAAGAGCATTACCTGTCTTGAGCGTGGAGCTGCGCCTCAGGAGCTAAAGGATCTTTTAAAGAAGCATGAGGGCATTACCTGCTTTGATTACGATGAGGACTTCAGACTGGTACCGCGCACAGGCTATGGTGTAGAGGATGACGAGTTTAAGAAGCTCTATGGCGTAACTCCCTCTAAGTATCGTACACTGCTTGGATTTAACGATACAGTGGATGCCTGGATTGAGGAGGAGTATGAAAGCTTCCGGAGTGAGAAGAGAACGGATGTCAGGCAGGCTCTCAGTGAGTAAGGCAAAGATGAGTGTTAGAAATGGGATGCATCATGGCCATAGATAAGAT
>CAVFIO010000160.1:0-2173 GCA_963622535.1 Akkermansia muciniphila | reverse complement strand
ATACTAAATAGTATAGTTAATACGGCCTAAAAGGCAAGAAATAGCGGTTTTATTATTTATCAGCTGCGTTAGGATCTGGAATGCCCATAAAGTTGGTAAAGCGGTTATACAAACGGCAAAATAGCTCGCATTCCATTTTTGTATCATAGGCTGCACCATGAGCCTGAGATGCATCAAAATCTAATCCTGCTGCACGACATGCCTTTGCAAGAACTGTCTGACCGTATACCAGAGCAGAAAGTGATGCTGTATCAATTATGGAGAAGGGATGAAACGGGCATTTTTTACCCCAGCCAACACGCTCTGCAACCCCCTGTACGAAGCCTAAATCCATGCTGCCATTGTGTCCTACAAGGATTGCTCGGGTACAATCCATGGCTTTTACTTCCTTCTTGATAAAACGAAACATTTCCGGAATTATTTCGCTTTCATCTTTTAGATTACGTGTTTCATCAAAAGGGTCAATGCCTAGGAAGGCAATATTGGACGGATTGAGCTCTGAATCCTTAAAAGGACGAATACATGATGAGATTAAGGTTCCAGGACGCAGAAATCCTTTTTCATCAGGAACCACAGTCATCATGGCAATTTCAAGCAATGCATTCCTGTGAGGATCGAAGCCAGCGGTTTCAACGTCAACTACGACCGGCAGATAGCCTCTGAAACGTTCGCTTATTTGAAATTTAAAAGCCTGAGGATCTTCTTTTTGCATAAGCTCGAAATCTTGAGTCACTTTCTTCACCTGATTCATGTATTGTGCGCGTGAATTTTACAGTACTTGATAAGTAATTGCCAAAATTAGCACCAAAGTAAATATAATTCATGCCTGTACTATCAAATTTGGTGCTCTTTTAGAAACTCTTCTCCCAAAATTACTCTGCCACGTAAAATAACAGCCTTGATATCAAGATATTTTCCGCAGATAACGAATGATGCTTCTGCATTACATCCGAATAATCCCTGCGTTGGATAGAGTCCCAATATCTTTCTGGGATTTACAGCACATGCTCTGACTGCATCTGCAAGAGGTATACGCATTTTCAAGACCGCGTGACGCATACATTGAAAGAGATTGGTAACCGAGCCGGCAATGGTGCCATCTTTAAGTCTGGCCTCATTTCCTTTAACAGTTACATCCTGTCCTCCAAGAGTATAGTTGCCGTCTTCAAGCCCGGTTGCGCGCATCGAATCTGAAATCATGACAATATGATCTCTTCCAAAAAGCTTAAAAGCCGCTCTTACTGATGATTCATGTACATGAACCCCATCGGTTATAAGCTCTGCATCTGCCTCATAGTCAAAGCCTGCACCGATAGGACCTGGCGCGCGCGAGGCAAAGACCGGCATGGCGTTATAAAGATGAGTAAGCTGTCTTGCTCCACTGCAAAAAGCAGATGCAGCCTCATCATATGAACAGGCAGTATGTGCAATGGATACGCGTATATCTTTAGATACCTGCTGTATAAAGTTAACTGCATCGGGATGTTCGGGAGCGATTGTTACAAACTTAATTTTTCCTTGTGCAGCTCTTTGGCATTTCTGTAGGAACTCAAAGGAGGGGGCTTTTATATATTCTGGATCCTGCGCTCCGCATTTTTCTTTTGAGATAAACGGGCCTTCCATATATATACCCGCAAGATATGCGGCATCATCCTCCTGCTGATATAAGGCGGCATTTTCCAAAGATTTTAAAATTGCAGTTTCATCTATGGTCATTGAGGCCGGAGTAACCATGCTGATCCCGGATCTTGCCTCATATTTTAAGAGCTCAGATAAGCCATTAGCATCAGCATCTGAGAAGTCACTGCCTTTGGCCCCATGAAGATGAAGGTCGCAAAGGCCTGGTATTATCCAGTGATCGGCAACATCATAGCTGCAGTTATCCTGTGAGTCTGAGGTAAATACACCTTTATCAACGAATACATCTTTATGAGTAAAGCCTTTTTCTTCATCAAAGGTTAATGCACCGGAAAATTTCATGATGTCATCTCCAAAAAAACGGGCAGATTTTAGCAAAAAGGAATTTAAATTTTCACAGAAATTTGTTCAAGTATCATTTAAATATGAGCCTGGGAAGAGGATGCTTTTTTGATAAAGATCAAAGGAAAATTCTATGGTGCGATCATAACGGACATTCGTCACAAAAATGAAAATTTAGCTTTTTGCTAAGTAT
>CAVFIO010000159.1:0-2175 GCA_963622535.1 Akkermansia muciniphila | reverse complement strand
CAAAGGGAGCATGCATGGAAAGCACCGGAACACCGCAGTCTATAACCTCCATGCCGTAGAGTGACATGATATAGGCAATGGTACCGCCACCGCCTAAGTCGACTTTGCCAAGCTCTGAGAACTGGTAATTGACGCCTGCATCATCTAAAACTCTGCGCATGAAGCCTACATACTCGGCATTGGCATCATTAGAGCCTGATTTGCCTCTGGCACCGGTAAATTTATTGAAAACCATGCCGCGGCTTATATAGGCCACATTCTTTTTATCAAAGGCACCGGCATAGAGGGCATCGTAGGCTGAGCTTACATCAGATGAAAGCATGCGTGAATTTGCAAGCATACGACGGACATAGAGATCTGAAAGCTGATCTTGAAGTGCGAGTAGCTCGGCGCAGATGTTCTCAAAGAACTTAGAATGCATGCCGGTGGCACCGACAGAGCCAATCTCCTCCTTATCAACCAGAAGACAGCAGGAGGTTCTCTCAACATCCTCTATGGCAAGCATAGCCTCAAGTGAGGTATAGGCGCACACTCTGTCATCATGGCCGTAGCCTAGGATCATGCTTCTGTCAAAGCCAAGATCGCGGGCAGGACCTGCAGGTACCAGACACAGCTCGGCGGATAAAAAGTCATCCTCGTCTATATCGTAGTTATCCTTTAAAAGCTTTAATACGCCTTCCTTAACCGCGTCCTTGTCCTTACCTTCAAGCGGGGTATTGCCGATCAGAATATCTAGATCCTCACCTTCAATTACTACCGCAGCATTCTTCTTTAACTGCTCCTGTGACAGATGGATTAGAAGATCGGTTACACAGAATACCGGATCGCTCTCCTTCTCGCCTAAATCAAAGCTTAAGGCCTCACCTGTTTTCTTAACGATCACACCGTGCAGTGCGAGGGGAGTAGTGACCCACTGATATTTCTTTATCCCGCCGTAATAATGGGTATCAAGATAGGCCATGCCGTTATCCTCATAAAGAGGATTCTGCTTGACATCAAGGCGGCATGAATCGATATGCGCACCAAGAATATTCATGCCCAGCTCCAATCTCTCAGAGCCGATATTAAAGAGGGCCAGGGCCTTGTGCATGTTTACTGCGTAGATCTTATCGCCCTTTTTTAAGGGCTTTCCTTCTTTTATAACATCCGCAATGTCGCGGTAGCCTGCCTTGATAGCCGCATTTACGCAAAAGCTCAGGCTCTCTCTTTCAGTTTTACAGGTGGATATGAAGGCCTTGTAGCTTTCACAAAGAGTATTTAAATCCTGACGCTGTTCATCGCTGTATGACAGCCAGGCGCTTTTTTTGGTTCTGCCGTTATTCATTTATATTTCCTGTAGCAAAGCTTTCTTTTTAGATCTGCAAAAGAAAAGAGCGGCAATGCCGCCCTGTGATTAATCCTGATGATGGAGCAGATGTCCCATACGCTCAGCCTTGGTTTCGAGGTATTCCTCGTTAAACTCATTGCGGCCGTATTCAAGCGGACGTCTGTCGGTGACAATGATACGGTGCTTGGTGATGGAGGCAATCTTGGCAGGGTTATTGGTCATGAGGATCACATGATCAAAGCCCATGGCGCGCATCATATGTCCGCAGACACCGTAATGACGCTGATCAGCCTCAAAGCCCAGACTCAGATTGGCATCAACGGTATCCATGCCGCCGTCCTGCAGCTCGTAGGCGCGGATCTTGTTGAAAAGTCCGATCCCGCGACCCTCCTGACGCATGTATAACAGTGCACCTCTGCCTTCCCTGGCTATTGCCGTAAGGGCGGCTGATAGCTGAAAGCCGCAGTCACAGCGGAGAGAGCCAAACACATCTCCGGTCAGACATTCTGAGTGAATGCGGGTCAGGACACTTTCACCGGAGGCTAAATCACCCATAAAAATCATGGCGTGATCAAGCTTGTCATTTTCACGGAAGATAGTAATACGAAACTGACCATATTTGGTAGGTAACCTGGCAATGGGGCCCTGAACAATCTTCAGACCTTCCTTATCCACCAAAATTTTATCTTTAGTCACAATATAACCCAATCTGCATGATCCGAAGCTAAAGCTTCAGAATATGTATTGCTTTTAAATTTATCCCGTCATTATACAACAAGGATGTGTTTTATTGTTTTACGATCTTTTGCCTGAAAGTGCCGCCGCATATGTACAGCACAGTCAGCAAA
>CAVFIO010000158.1:0-2240 GCA_963622535.1 Akkermansia muciniphila | reverse complement strand
GCACTGGCTTTGAGAACAGATAGCCCTGCAGACTTTTGACTCCGTAAGTTGCTAAAAGATCGACCATTTTCTTTGTTTCTATGCCTTCAACACAAAGACTGGCACCGATCACCGAGGCTAGTTTGGCAATAACCCCGATAAAGTCGCGATCTTTATTATTAGTCTCTATATCCTTTACAAACGCACGGTCGATTTTAACGATATCAACCTGTAAATTACGTAAAGCATTAACCGATGAATAGCCAGTACCAAAATCATCCAGCGCAAATTTCACACCGATTGCCTTAAGCTCCGAGATCTTGTGATCAAGCAGGGACATATCCAAAAGACGGCAACGCTCGGTAAGCTCAATGCAGAGATTACATGGATTAACTCCGGTTTGAGTCAGGGCATCCTTGACGCTCTGCACATAGTCATCGCGTTCAAACTGAGAATAGGAAGCATTAACATTGATTAGAAAATTACTGTCGCGTTTTGCGTATTCAGCACAATCCTTAAGCGCCTGTCTTAAGATCCAGTCTCCAAGCTTAGGAAAGAGATTATCCTGCTCTAAAACCGGAATAAAATCATTAGGCGGCACCAGACCGTATTTGGGAGATGACCAGCGGATCAAAGCCTCAGCAGCACTTAAGGTACCGGTCCTGGCACTGATAATTGGCTGATAGTAAAGCTCAAAGCCTGCAAAATTATGCACAATGCTTGCTCGCACCGCGGAAATCTTTTCCAGAAGCTCCTGCTTCCCCTTATCATTCTCATGATCAAAAACAACCAGATCTCCCTGCTTAAGACGCTTTGATTCCTCAAATGAATAAGTCAGACAGGAATATATGGTACGCACATCAGCACTTGTAGGAGATACAGCAAGCAAACTTCCGCCTACTGATAAAATCACATGACGGCCGTCAACTTCAACAAAGGATGAAAGCTGTGAACGAAGCCTCTCATAAAAAAGCTGCATCTCATCTATGCCATGCCTGTTTGAAATAAGCATGAAGCGGGAACCGTCAAGATGGTAAAGGTCAATACCATCGCCTGCTAATACACGTATTCTCTGACAGAGATCCTGGATTACACGGTTTCCGAAATAATAACCGAAGGTATTATTAATACGGGAAAAGCCGCGGACGCCAATCATCATGATGCACAGATCATGACCTAAATGCAGCTGATTTTTTAAATCAAAAAAGAAACCGTACTGATTGCGAAGTCCGGTGAGCACATCCTGCATCTGCCGCTCACCTAAAACACGGATTGCACCGCCAAAATAACGGGGCTTCTCATTTTCATCACAGATAACCGCACCGCGACATGATACCGTTACATAATTGCCGTCACGTGTCCTGGCACGGTACTGCATATCATGGCCCAGGGCCTTGCCTGCAAAAAGACTGTCGATATTCTCGTTATATTCTTTCTTGTCCTCAGGATGGACTAGCTGCCCCCATACATCCTGAGCATGGTACATATACTCATGATCAAGATTAAACATCTCACAGGCAGAACGGGAGAAGCGGGATACGTCATATTTCATATCCGCCACATAAATATAACTGCTGTCGCCGACTATCGAGAAAGCTTTGAAAAGATTATCAAGATTTCTTCTGGAGACATGATCTATTTTTAATGAAGCATCAATTCTATCTTCATCAATGCCGTTCATTAACATGCTACAGCCCTATTGTTATTTTTATTGTGCCAGCCTAATTCTTTTGATTGTAGCAAGTCTTTGAACAGTAACCTTATCTCAACTTTGAGTTCCTTCACAAATTAAAAATATATAAGCGGAGATCACTCAAAAACTGTATCCTAGCAAGGATGGATACACCCTCTAAAACTGCTTTTGTGCAGTTTTGAAAGATTTTCCATAAATTATGACCTACATACTGAAAATTAATTATATCAGGCAAAACAGAGTATAGCCAGATATAAAAAGGGTTTTACGCGAAAGATTACTTTTTAATAAAGAAAGCGCCAACATGAAACTTGAAGCAGTCAATTTAAGCAGTGATGATATTTTAAAGGCCTTAGAGCCTTCTTTAGCGCCTAAGTGGTGGCATGGAAAGATAGCCTATCAAATCTATCCGCGATCATTCATGGACAGCAACGGCGACGGCATTGGTGATTTAAAGGGGATCACCAGAAAGATTAATCATCTGCAAAATCTTGGAATAGATATCATCTGGCTGTCACCTATCTTTAAATCCCCCATGGTTGACGCAGGCTATGACATCTCTGACTAC
>CAVFIO010000157.1:0-2271 GCA_963622535.1 Akkermansia muciniphila | reverse complement strand
CACTTCCAGATGGCACTAAATTATTAGCTGTGGGTGTGGTATCTCCTGTATTAGGCCCGTTGAAGACCGTATTATTTTGCGCATTTACCATCTCCTTACCTGTCATAGTCTATGAACTGTGGATGTTTGTAGCACCCGGTCTTTATAAAACAGAGAAAAAGGTTCTGATCCCCCTGCTGATATCCTCCTTTTTAATGTTCCTTGCAGGGATCTGCTACTGCTACTTTATTGTTTTTCACTTTATCTTCCGCTTCATATCCGGATTTGCTCCTCAGGCTGTCAACTTTGCACCTGATATCGACTCCTACATCAGCTTTGCAATTCACCTGTTTGTGGCTTTTGGCATTGCCTTTGAGGTACCGATTGCCGTCATCGTGCTCACAGCTTTGAACGTGGTATCACTCGAAAAAATGCGTCATCTGCGTCGTTATGTGATTGTGGCGGTGGTTGCTATAGCAGCAGTCATTACTCCCCCCGATGTGGCATCACAGCTGTTGCTGGCGATCCCTATGATCGTGCTCTATGAAATAGGATTGATGATCTCATCTCTCGTTTGCAGAAAAAGTCGTGAGGCAAAGCTGAAGACTGCCTGAAAGCAACAGATTTTCATTTCATGCACTCCTGTCTGCCGCAAATTTCCGTTGATTTTTGCGGCATTTTTTTGAACAGAACGCACAGCAATGTTGCATAGAACAACATTATGCTCACCTTTGTATGACAAATGTAGCTTTTAATGTTGTACTTCCAACATTTATGTTGTACTCTACACATATTAGATAAACACAGCTCACTAAAGGAGATTGAAATATGAGATCAATCCTTGATATGAATGCCTTCCATCCAGAGGATTTACCCGACATAACTGATCCTGAAATCAAGAAGGAAACCGAGCGCCGCCTGAAGCTTTTCGGAGCCCCGGCTGTTCTCTTCTTTAAGCAGCCTATTGAGGTTGCCAAAGGTGAGGGAACCTATCTTATCGACAGGAATGGTGAAAGATATCTTGACTGCTATAACAACGTTGCCTGCATTGGTCACGGTCATCCCCGTGTAGCTGAATATGTAAACAAACAGCTTTTAACAGTTAACACCCACACCCGCTATCTGAACAAGGTAGTTGATGATTACGCAGAAAAACTGCTTGCAACCTTCCCCTCTCCACTTACCAATATTGCCCTAACCTGCACCGGCACTGAAAGCAATGATCTGGCGTTGCGTATGGCTATGTACTACACCGGAGGCAGGGGCATCATCGTTACCGATGGTGCCTATCACGGTAATACCTATCTTGTTACCATGGCCTCCCCTTCCGCAACTCACGGTAAATCAACCTCAGAATTTGTAAAGCTCGTTCCAGCACCGGATACCTATCGCGTAAGTGCAGATCAGGTCGGAGAGAAGTTTGCTGCTGATATTGAGGAAAAAATAAAGGAATTTGAAGCAGAAGGGATCAGGTTTGCAGCCTTAATCGTAGATGACATCTTCTCATCAGATGGCGTGTTTGCCGATCCTAAGGGCTTTTTAAAGGCGGCTGTTGATGTAGTACATAAACATGGCGGTTTATATATTGCAGATGAGGTTCAGCCCGGCTTTGGCCGTACCGGCGTCATGTGGGGCTTTATGCGCCATAACGTGATGCCTGACATTGTGACCATGGGCAAGCCTATGGGCAACGGATTCCCTATGTCTGCAGCTGTAACCCGTCCTGAAATCACCGATGTCCTCGCAAAATCCACCGGTTACTTCAATACCTTTGGCGGATCTCCTGCTGCCGCCGCTGCCGGTACTGCAGTACTTGAGGTTCTGCAGGAGGATAACCTTATAGCAAAGGCTCAGGAGACAGGTGATTACCTGCGTGCAGGTCTCAAAGCTCTGATGCCTGACCACCTCTGCATCGGTGATGTGCGTGGTGCAGGTCTTTTCACAGGCCTGGAGCTTGTTAAGGATCCTAAGAGCAAGGAACCTGATGGTGAGTGTGCAACATTGATCATTAACCGTCTGTGCCATCATCATGTACTGATCGGGTGCGCAGGAAAGCTTGGCAATACACTTAAGATCCGTCCTCCGCTGCGCTTTGGTAAGGCTGATGCCGACGTATTCATTGAAGCCTTCAAAGCATCCCTTGCCGATCTTCATATTTAATCTGCCAAAGCTCCTCACCAAACGGGGAGCTTATTTTCATCAAATGCTTAAGCTATGCTGATCACGTACTTACGTTGTACTGCGTTAATAATCTTGCCACTGCCTGCAATAATTTGTAGACCAGCATTTCAT
>CAVFIO010000156.1:0-2403 GCA_963622535.1 Akkermansia muciniphila | reverse complement strand
GTCTGCTTTTGAAGGTTTATTTTAGGGATAAGAATTAATTTTCTATTATTTCAGCGTTAACAATAATTATTTGTTAACGCTTTAATTAACTCTTAAAAAGCTGCTACATTTCCTTAACTCTTATCTGGTAAATCCTGATACCAGTCTTAGATCACTAAAATAGTTAAATACTAAAAAATTTATCTTTAATTGTATTCAGCACTTACTTTAGTGATAAAATGCGCGATTAATTTAAACCCACCTGCTTATTCGGAGACTATATGTTGCGTATCGTTGAAGAAGCTCTTACTTATGATGATCTTCTGCTTGTCCCTGCCCATTCAACTGTTCTGCCCAATACTGCGGATCTACGCACTAGGCTAACCTCCAACATCACCATGAATATCCCGATGATTTCATCGGCTATGGATACTGTGACTGAATCCGGTTTAGCTATCGCTCTTGCCCAGGAAGGTGGTATTGGTTTTATTCATAAGAATATGTCCATTGACCGTCAGGCTGAAGAGGTCTTACGTGTTAAGCGTTATGAATCCGGTATGGTTACCCGTCCTGTTACCGCTCATCCTGATGCAACCATCAATGATGTCCGTGCCATGGCTGTTAAATACGGCTTTGCAGGTTTCCCTGTTGTTGATAACAATGACAATCTCCTAGGTATCATCACCGGTCGTGATGTACGTTTTGTTGTTGACGGCAAGACCAAGGTTTCACAGTGCATGACTCCTAAGGAGAGATTGATCACCGTCCGTGAGAATTCCTCCCGTGAGCATGTACAGGCTCTGATGCAGCAGCACCGCATTGAAAAGGTACTGGTTGTCGATGATGCCTTCCATCTTAAGGGCCTTATCACTGTTAAGGACTTCCAGAAATCCTCCAACAAGCCTAATGCCTGCCGTGATGCCTTAGGCCGTCTGCGTGTCGGTGCCGCCATCGGTGCAGGTCCCGGCAATAATGAGGAGCGTGCCAAGGCTTTGATTGAAGCAGGTGTCGACGTATTGCTGATTGACTCCTCACACGGTCACTCTCAGGGCGTATTAGACAGGATCAGCTGGTGCCGTAAGACCTATCCTGATCTTCCAATAGTCGGTGGTAATGTGGCTACTGCAGAAGGTGCTATTGCGCTTGCTGAAGCTGGATGCTCTGCCGTTAAGGTCGGTATTGGACCTGGCTCCATCTGCACCACTCGTATTGTAACCGGCTGTGGCGTTCCGCAGATGACTGCAGTATCTAATGCCGTTGATGCCATGAAGGGATCAGACGTCACCGTTATTGCAGACGGCGGTATCCGCTATTCAGGCGACATTGCCAAGGCTCTGGCTGCAGGTGCCAACTGCGTGATGGTAGGCTCCATGTTTGCTGGTACTGAGGAAGCCCCCGGTGAGATTGAAATCTATCAGGGCCGTGCCTTTAAGTCCTATCGTGGTATGGGGTCTCTTGCTGCCATGTCCAAGGGATCTGCTGATCGCTACTTCCAGTCATCTGACAATGCTGCAGATAAGCTTGTTCCTGAGGGTATTGAAGGCCGTGTTGCCTATAAGGGTGCCTTACGTGACATCATTCATCAGGAGATGGGCGGTCTGCGCTCTGCTATGGGCCTGACCGGCTGTGCAACTATCGATGACTTGAGAACCAAGGCCAAGTTTGTACGTATCACCAATGCAGGCTTTAATGAGTCTCATGTTCATGATGTGACCATTACCAAGGAAGCACCTAACTACCAGACTCATTAATGAGGATTTGAAAAGGGCACCTGTGTGGTGCCTTTTTTTAATTCCTTTTATACAATTCATAATAATCCTATACAGAGTTAAATCTATCTTTTAAAAAAGGAGCAGTGCTGATTTCTTCATTGCTCATATAACATGGAGACATATATGCCTTCACAAAATATTCATTCTGAGAAGATCCTGATTTTGGACTTCGGTTCACAGGTAACTCAGCTTATTGCCCGTCGCATCCGTGAAATCGGTGTTTACTGTGAGATCTGGCCGTATGACGCTGATGTTGAGAAGCTAAAATCCTTTGGCGCTCAGGGTATTATCCTTTCAGGCTCTCCTGAATCAACAACCAAGGAAGGCTCACCCCGTGCCCCTTTCTGGGTATTTGAGGCAGGTGTTCCTGTATTAGGCATCTGTTATGGTCTGCAGACCATGTCCGTGCAGTTAGGCGGTACCGTACAGGGCAGTGACAAGCGTGAATACGGTCATGCAACTGTTAATTTAAAAGCATCCTGCCCTTTGTTTGATGATCTTACCGATCATGAGGGTGAGAAAGCTTTAGACGTATGGATGAGCCATGGCGATAAGGTCACCGCAATTCCCGAGGGGTTTGTAACAGTAGGCTCCACCGATACCTGCCCCTATGCCATCATCGCCGATGAGAAGCGCAGGTTCTACGGCATGC
>CAVFIO010000155.1:0-2483 GCA_963622535.1 Akkermansia muciniphila | reverse complement strand
TATCTATGACAGATACAGGCTAGAAAATTCTTATATATAACAAAGCGTAATTTACTACAGATGTGAGGTTCATATGACTACTAAACAATCAGCAAACACTGTCTTAAGAAGATTCGGCGCTATCAACGTGGAATTCTTTAGAAATAATATGCAGAAGGTTTCCGATTTTGGCAGATGTGAGGTTACCTCCTTCCATTTTGAAGAGGGAATATCACATCCATATAGCGGAACATTAAATTTGATCACGCAGAATGCCATAAATTTTGGCAAGCTTGATTTAAATTATCTGTATGTAAAGATTAGCTACCAGATAAATTATATATATAAAGAAGAGCCTGAAGAATATAACACTGGGGATACGCGCACTGTATGGGCATTAATCAAAACAGTCACCAATCTGCCCAAAGAAGAAAAAATAAATCCGTATGATGCCAAAGAAAAATTTTATTACCAGTATCAGTTAAGCCTGGAGTCACCGCTTGCACGTCTTAAAAACAAGCAGACTATTTTCAGTGAGCTTGAAATATCTCAGATCCTGTGCGAGCTTTTAAGCAGAGGAGGGACACAGGCAAAGACCAAAGACGCAAAAGTCTATAACCCTTTGCTGTGCAAGCTTGATATTTCAAAGATCCAGCATTTATCTCAGTTTGACACCAAAACACTGAAAATACAGAGGGGGCAGGAGAATACGTTATCCTTCTTTAACCGTATTCTTATTGCTTATGGTATTAACTATGTCTTTGAATTTGATGAACAAAACGGCGTCAAAATCATTTTCTCCTGCGATCAGGATTATAAGAAAAAGTCTGTTTTAAGCTGCACTAATGATCTCAATCTTGCGGGCAATAACCTAGACTATGTTTATCTGACAAACAGTGTTCTTAAGAAGAATTCAATTCAATTTGATGATGCCAGAACTCTTGCTCAGAATCTTAAAAACAGCTGGCTTAATATTGAAGCAGATCGAACTGATATAAGTGGACTCAAAGCAAGCCAGATTAAGTTTATCTATAAGAATTTATGTATCAGAAGTCTTGCGGTAAATCCTAAGCTTAGCGCTCATTGCGTACAGGATATCAGACTGGAGCCCGGCCTTATTCTGAATTCTGATATCGACGATATTAAATCCAGATATCTGGTCGAGAATTTAATAACTGACATCACCACCTTATTCAAGGATAAATCTAAAGAGAATACGGTACAGCTGAAGACTGATTGTCTTGAGCTTGCAGATCATCCCGAATTTGAGGAGCTTGATGATAAGGCTGATGGGGACTATTTTGAATTTGACTCAAAGAAGGATTTAGGATGCCTTGTTCATCAGGATCTGGTTAACCTTGAGGTATTGGATTCAAAACAGGATGTTGATATTCTTGAGGCTAAGGCCTGTGATAAGGACGGCCTGGTTCATAACAATGAGCCTGCGGTCTACGTGGATGACAAGGGCAAGGATAACGATCTGTTCTATGCCTTGCTAACAGGCAAAAACAGTAACACCGTAATTGAGGTACACTCCCTGATTGATGCTGACAGCTCTACAGTTAAGAGCATTACTCAAGGCCAGCGTATTATGGTTCTTGCAAAGGGTGGTGCCTACTATCTGTATGGTTATGTCCCGCATCATCTGAGCGTGAATGATGATAAGGCAGAGGCTTATAGTAAGGATATCTTCAGTTTAGGTGCTAATTCATCAATATCACTTAAAAGCTACAGTTCAAATGAAGAGTATATCTATTCATTACTGAAAAACAGCTCTCAGTCCGTTGAAGATGCAGTGATTATGCAGGCTTTAGATAGCGGTAATGCATCCTTACATGACGTGACTTATCTTGATAAATACAGGGATAATGTAAAAAAAGAGCATAGCAACTATCAAAATGATTTAAAGAATCTGCAAAATGCATTGTCAGCCCTGTATAGCAAATATGAGGATGGTCATTTTTTAGACAGTTACATCAATAAAGACAGCTCTCTTACGGATAATGCGCCTGCTGAATTAAAATATGTAAAGCAATGTAGAGATGCCTTAAATAACAGGCTCGAAAGCTTCAAAAAGCTTGCTAAAGAAATTGTTGATGATTGCCAAATATCTCTTATAAAAGAAGAAACAAAGCAGATTCAAACTCTGAGTAATAAGGACGGTTTCCAATTTAGCAGTGATGCAGGTGATCATGATATAAGTGCTGATAATGTAGTAATAAATGGCCGAAAATCTATTACTTTATGTTCGCCAAGTATAACTATCAAATCAAGTGGTTCAATAAAAACCGCTGTAGGCCAAAGCTACATTGAAACAAAGGCTGCAGGAACAACTATTAATGCTGGTGTCACAACTCTGGGTTATGTTCCTGATGAAAATGGAAATAATAGTGCTGAATTTATATCCTCAAAGTTCTGTGTAGAAGGGTATAACGGTATATCAGCATCGGCTTTCAATGTATCTTTAAACGGCAACAATCAATTATCTTTAAATGGTCCATTAG
>CAVFIO010000154.1:0-2566 GCA_963622535.1 Akkermansia muciniphila | reverse complement strand
TCCATGGCAGGGATAAGGCCAAGGTTTTATTCCAGGCAGGCTATATGCTGTCATAAGACAGGAGCTGAGCTATTACACCTGAGCTGTTTCTTTAGATGATGGAAAGCGCACGGTGATGCTGCTGATTATGAGGGAGGAAAAGCAGATCACCGTTGTGCTTTAATGAATTTAATGCAGATGTCAGGAGATTGCTGGGCATTTCTGTTTGTCTGCACTCTTGACGTTCAGGTGCTTTGCGTATAATATAGGCCCTCGTGAATGGCCCTTTAGCTCAGTTGGTTAGAGCAGACGACTCATAATCGTTTGGTCTCCCGTTCAAGTCGGGAAAGGGCCACCACCAAAAGCAACCCAAAAAAAGAGGTTGCTTTTTTATTTTCTTAAAGCCTCTTCAGTCTATATCCTCCTGATCCCACGAACCTAAAAGCTCTGAGAGTGACTTGCGTATCTCCTTTGTGTTGTGTCCAGGTGGCATTCCAAAGAGTTTTTTGTAATCCCGTGAGAACTGCTGCGGGCTCTGGTAGCCTACGCTGAAGGCTGCACTGTTTACATCACCGTCTCCGCGCAATAAAAACTGCTGAGCCTCATACAGACGCAGGCGCTTTTGGTATTGTAGCGGGGAGAAGCGTGTTATTTCCTTAAAATGACGGTGGAAGGTAGTTGAGGCCATGCCTGCAATACCGGCAAGCTCATCAACTGTGACATTATCGCGAAAATTTCTGCTTACATATTCAATGCTTTTGCGAATGCGCTGACCAACAGATCCTGAGCTATAAAGGCCCTGCAGATTACGGCCGGCTGAGGAATGTACCACAAGATAATGGATATCGCGAATTAATAAGGGAGCGCGCTCTTCAATTTGATCAGGATGATCGAGAAGTCGTATCAGCCGTTCAAAATCCTCAAGCAATTCATATACCGGCCGGTCGATGCTAAAGGCATTCATCTCATCACTTTTGCTTTTATTCATTCTGGAGAGAAAATGGGTGATGAGGGATGGATCTAATTTAAGAGAGACTGAAGCAAAAGGCTTATCAGGGGTTACATCGAGGATTTCAAATGAGGTCGGCATCTCAATTGAGGTCAGGATCATAGATCCTGCACCGTAAAAGTAGGATCTGTTGCCGATCACAACATGCTTGCGTCCTGCAAGGATTAATCCTACAGACAGATTGTAGCAGCAATTAGGGTTGGATTCCTGACTGTCTAGGTAGTGTATACCAAGTGACGGAATAAGCTTTTTAAAGTCAGTTCCGGCATCGCTGTGTTTTTTTACGGCATCGATCAGATGCTCTCTTATCTGATGTTCTGCAGCAGATTCATCGTGGGGGGATGCAATGTGAATTTCTTCAAGCGTGATCATAATTAAGGTCTCTGATATTTCACTGTGCCTTGATGTTATAGAGCTTTTGCCGTGTTTTCAAGCCGGTACCTGGGCAATCAGGATCTTTTGCTTCTATCTATAAGTTTTTTAAGCCACAGCCTCAGAATAGCTCTATACTTGGAATACAGATATAAACGTAACGGAGGCTGCTATGGACGGTGACGAAGAGGAGTAATATCCACCATATCAGATCCTGCGGATCCTCAGGTGGAAAGCTCAGGCTCTGGTAGGATCTTCAAAGCCTAAAATTATCTGTCCGTGCTGTATATCGTGCAGCAGGGATATGGTTTCAGGAGATCTGAAGGCATTGACCAGCTGGGCAAATTCGAGTCTTTTCTCCTCCCCCTGACGTACAGCGATCACTTTCATGAAAGGGTAGTCAGGGTTTTCCTTGTAGGAGAATTTTTCAAAGCAAAAGCCGTCGTGGCGTATCTGCAGTCCTGCAGCATCTGCAATATTGGCAAACACAAAAGCCGCTGAGACATTGCTGTCATCCAGAGTATCAATGGTTCGTTCAGAGTCTACCTTGACGAAATGGAGGTTATGCGGATTACTGAGAATATCATCGAGATCTGCACGGTAACCGGCATTAGGATCAATAGTAATAATGCCATACTCGTTCAGTATATGAAGAGCACGGCCCAGATTTGCTTTATCCTCAGGTACAACAATAAGATCGCCGTCCTGCAAATCGTCATTCTTATGGCGCTTATTTGAATACAGGCACATAGGCTCAATATAGGTGTTTGCAAGTGCAACCAGATTATAGCCGTGCAGAGCATTTTCCTGAGCCAGAAATTCGCGGTTCTGGAAGGAATTAAGATCGATTTCCTTTGCCTGAAGTGACATATTTAAAATGTCATATGAGCAATAGAGACTTATTTTTAAATCTATCCCCAGGGGAGCAAGCAGTCGCTGGACGCACATCCAAGGTGTTTGATCTTCGTCTCGGTATAGTCCCAATTTTATGATTGTGCTCATAACCGCCTCGAACCCTTAATTGTATTTTTCTCTTTGATATAAAACTTGTATATCAGTCGGGGGGGGGAATGCTTTATAAAACAATAAGTTAGCTGCAAAAAAATTACAGAGAAAAGGCTAACTTAAAAATCAGCCGGAATATTTTTTTACGATCCTCAGCCCCTTATATTGCGGATCGGTAAGCTTTTACCTTATCTTTAGTTC
>CAVFIO010000153.1:0-2574 GCA_963622535.1 Akkermansia muciniphila | reverse complement strand
ATAATAAAAAGCATAGATAAAACGCTTGTAAATCATTTTTATTAAGTGTTTTTACAGGGTATTTCGGCATTATTGTATCTACTTTTATAAAAAGACTTTTTTATGTCCGCAACTGACGATTTAAAAAACCTGAGCAAGGAAGAACTGTTGGCACTCTTACACAGTGTCAGGCAGGAGTTGGTTGCGTCCCAAAAGCAGGTTGCAACTCTAGATAAGAAGACACAGAGATTAGAGGCAAAAAACCAGAAGCTTGATGCCAGAAATCAAAAACTTGATACCCAGAACCAGAAACTTAATGTCTTAAACAAAGAGCTTGATATTAAGAATAAAGAGCTTAAGCATCAGCTGCAGGTAGCTAAAGAGCTTACCTTGAATCATTTAGAGCTCGTGGCTCAGATGACCAAAGAGGCTCACTACCGCGTCGTGGTTCTGGATGAATATATTGCCAGACCTTTGTTAGAGCAACTGCAGAGTGTTTTCGAGGAAAGCCGCGAATGGCTGCATGATGCCATCACGTACCGGGCTCAATGCTATGCAACTGGCAATGATGTCAAAAACGACAAGTCAAAGGATGGCTCTTCACAGGATGGCCCTGCTGAGGATGCTCCTGATCCTACGGCTGCAGATGAGTCTGCAACAGCTAATGATGAGAATGCATCCCAGAATAAAGAAGATGCCTCAGCAAATGATGATGCTGATAAACCTAAGACACAAGAGGAGCTGCTTGCCGAAGCTAAAAAGCTTTCTAATAACTGTTTAGACAAAATCGACCGTAGTGTCTCCCGTTTGATTAATGATGCCACAAATGTTGTTAAGAGTCTGCCTGAAGGGATGATTGGAGCCTGTGGTGGCAATGTTAAGGAGATTTATAACACTCCTGCACCAGAGCATAAAAGCACATCTCCTAACCCCAGCAAAGGCAGACAGGAGACTAAGTTTACTCCCGAGCGTGAGGCTGATGGTACCAGTGACACGGGTACTCATAAATGTCCCACCTGCGGTCGTCCCATGGATCCTTTTACCCATGGCTCAGTTACCCATAAATTCGTAACCAAGATGGGGAAGCTTGACAAGATCATTGAAGGTTTACAACATGTCTCCAGTCTGGAGATCTGTCCTCACTGTCATGAGGTTCATGGCTTCTTTGATAAAAATGAGGATTTGCCAATTAAACCTAACCGTTCAATTGGTCAGAAATTCTGTTTAGATGCCTGCACTCATACTTATATGGGCATTCCTCTTACCCGCATGGCTGCTATGGTGAAGATGGTAACTCTATTCGGTCATAGCACGGTAAGTGAAAATTATCATGCCTTCATCAGAGATTACCTGAAGCCGCTTTATGATTGCATCATTGAGTATGCAAAAAAAGCCAAATACATTATGGCTGACGGCACTCCTTTTACCTGTCTTGAAAAGCAAGGAAAAGGCAGTTGCAGCAAAAGTAAGAAGGGCAAGAAAAAAGCTGAGCAACAGCAAACTGAAGGTGAAAGCAATGCAGAAACTGAGCTTAGTTGCGAAGATGAAATCGCTATTTCAAATTATGTCCTAAGCTTCTGTAATGTACCTATGGCAAAAGAGCTCTTTACCTGCTATGCCTTCCTGCCTACACGCTCCGCCAAGTCCATAGAAAAGGTTTTAACTGAGGATTTCAGCTTTGATACCCTCATATGTGATGCCTTCCAGGGCTACGATACTATTGCTGCAAAGCGCAAAGCCATTATTCAGAATTGCCTTACTCATTTAAGACGATATAACGTTAACGATGCCAGACCTGATGAATTGGCCGAAGAGCTTGAAGCTTTATCAGAGGAGCAGCGCCAGGCCTTTATTAAGGAGCAATTCCAGAAAGGTGGCGATCGCATGCTGTTGTTTACAACCTATGTCGCCCTCTCCAAGATTTATGCTCTGGAAGGCTCCGTCGATTGCACTGCTCCTGATGCAATTGAAAAAATCATCGAAGTGCGTAAGACCGAAAAAGTGATCATGGACCACTTCACTGCCATCATGGATGAGATGGTCAGACGCAAAACAGTGTTATCCAAGAATGGTAAGAAACTGAAGCGGAAAAAAGGCGCTCCTTATTCATCATTCCCGTTCTACTGGTATCAACATAGGGACAACTTCCTCAGGTACTTAAACGATCCTATGATCCCGCCTGATACCAATATGGTAGAGCAGTGCATAAGACCACTTACAATCCTGAGAAAGAACACAAACTTTATGACCAGTATTGAGGGAATGGAAGACAGATGTATTGTCTACACCATCTGGGCGACTTTGAAAAAGAATGGAATTGATGATCCTGCGGCATATCTGCAGCAATATTGCCGTGACTTGTTCACGCACTGCTATGACAGGAACTATACCATTCATTTCTTTGGACTTAACGGCAAGAAGATGTCTGATCCTGAGCAACTGAATAAGAAGCTCATAACCTGGGACTTTCAGGCCTTATCCCAAGGGTTCAACTTTAAGAAGTACCTTCCCTTCCTGAACGATTAATAAAGGCCGGCAGTTGATGCCGGTCCCCAAATCTCTTTCCCTGCTGAAATTTAAAGAGCATCGTACCTC
>CAVFIO010000152.1:0-2748 GCA_963622535.1 Akkermansia muciniphila | reverse complement strand
GACATTGGCATTATCAACCTTATCAAGCTCGGCAATCACACCTACGTTATTTGCTCTGTAGCCTGCACCAGTCCTTTGTCTTGACTCATGCATGCCAAAGGGCTGTACTCTGGTATAGATGCCGTCTGCAAGTAAGGAGGACTTAAGCATGGAATCCTCTCTGAAGCTAAGATTCTGCCTCTGGCTGGTAAAGATGCTCTGAGTCAGCTCCTCATATATATGCGGCTGAAGTTTGTTTAAGGCCTTATTTACCTCATGACCGTTTGACGAAAAATCAATCGCCGCATAGAGCTTTTCGATCCCCTCTCCTGTAGCACTGTTATTTGCCTGTAAGGCCCTGGCTAAAGACAGATTGCGCTTATCCTGAATATATTGCTCATAATTGCGCGTGAAATTAATGTTTATGACATCATCACTGCTGGCAAGCTCACTATTATCTAAGGATGTAGTTAAGGTAGGAGAAATATCAATAAGTGATGCTGTAAGCTCTACATTCTTATAGCTCTGGGCTTTAACTAAATTTGCAAGCTTATAGCTGTAGGTCTTATCCGTCTTATACATTCCAGATCTTCTGGCTACAAACGTTAAATTACCAGATAATTCAGCACTGCCAGTGATCTCAAGGCTATCAGAAGATACGTCATCTGATGAAATATCAAAAATCAGGGTGCCATCATCTTGCTGGACATAATTTCCTGATATTGATAGCTCTTCAATAAAATCATCACTACCAATATCCAGCGTACCTGCATTTATAAAATAGCCTACATTATCTTCATCAATTTCATCTTCATGACCTGCTGCAACTGTTAAGGTTGCAGGATCAGTCAGATTAAAATCAGCATTAGTCTTTAAAAATGCGCCATTTTCAATGGCAACTGATAAGGTGTCAACACTTCCCTCAGACAGCATCAAAGAAACATCCGCATTCTCTTCTACTGATAATGAGGTGTTCTTGGCACCGTTGATACTGCCATTAAAGTTTATATTCTGACCGTTAAAGTTGATCCTGGTGACAAGATCTGACAGATATTCCTCGGGAGCGACACTTTCTGTAGGACTTATCTGAATAGACAGATCCTTATAGATAGAGTTTTCACTCTTGGTATCAAAATTCTTCCAATCTGAGGTTATATTTCCGTTTATTTGGGCGCCATCGTTAAATTCAATTGTTCTGACTAAGGCATTTTTACCTATATAGATGGCATTATTTTTGCCCTCAACAGTACCGCTTATGGACACCTTATCCATTAAGGCCCCCTGCAAAGCAGTGTTTAAAGTATCCTCTGCATAAATTGGAAGATTTTTATACTTGGTTATAGCTCCTGTTATGCCATTAATTTCTCTCTTAAAATTAATATAAGAGCCATGATACTCATCAAGAGCTCCGTTAGAGCTTGAACCGTAATCAAACTGCAGAGCATTGCCTTTTACACCATTAGCACTGACATTACCCGCAACTGACAAACTATGTTCTGATCCTGCAGAGAATAGAATACCCATGGCATAATCACCATCGGCCTTAATATTTACATTCTTTGCAACAGTAAGATTATTCTGAGTGCCGTTAACACGAATTCCGGCAGCTCCCGTACCTGCAGATAAAATATCTGCAGCCTGAGTTATAGTATTATTGGAGCCATATACATCAAGCCCCACACCTAAGGCTGTCTTGTTTGCTATACCTGCTATATAAGAGGATCCATCAGAATTACGCGCAGAATATCCCTGATGATTCACAATAGTCTTGCCATTACCATATACGGAATAACCGAAATAATTCTTAATATCAAACTGATACCCCATATCCTGCATTGCGGCCAGTTCAACTTCAAGGAAAGATGTCAAATTGGTGTAAGCTACATGGCTCATCATGCCGGCCGTCTGAAAGTGAGATAATTCTGCCTCCTCACCTTCAAAACCATTTACAGGGATACCGTCGTAGCCTTCTATCAATTGAGCACCATCAAGGACATTTGTTACATGCTCTCCCTTAAAATATGCTACATTCTTACCAACACCATCACTATCATCCTTTTCAATTAAAAAAACCTTATCATCTGCCTTTAATGCGCCGGCTTTTATCAGTGCTTCATGCATCTTCGTGGTGACAATGTACATCCCTGCCTGAGCTTTAGTCCCCGTATAGTCATAAAGATGATTTTGATACATATTGCGTTCACTTGAATTTGACGCGAATGTCTTTATTACCAAAGCATTCTTTGCATCTTCAACGTAATAAGCAACCGTGTTACCGCTATCTTCTTCTTTCAAGGCTATCTTGCCAACGTTTGCTGCGTCGAGGACTGATCCTCCTTTTTTCACCTCTACAACTAATCCCGATCCTTTATCTAAACTGTCTATTGAATCCTTATTCATTGAATAAGTGGTTACAGAAATACCGAGGGCATGTCCCATTTCATGCCTAATGGTACCTGCTAAATCAGCAGCTGCCTCATTTTGGCAAAGTACATTATTATTGCTGGTATACCAACCATAACCAGAATTCTCTGATTGGCCAGATCCCATATATTTACCCACACTGATGAGACTTGCAGACAAGTTATAATAAGGACTTAAACCATCATCAGACGTATCGTCGTCATCATCATCCCCTACTAAAGACGGGTATATCTCCAAAAACTGATCAATTCCCATGGGGGTATAACCTGCGCCTGTAGCGTAGAGATCACGAATAGTACTAGTAGCTAAGATCGGATCATCTTTTTCATTAAAACACAAGGACAA
>CAVFIO010000151.1:0-2874 GCA_963622535.1 Akkermansia muciniphila | reverse complement strand
TTTTTTCAAAAAATATATAAGGGCAGAGTTTTTGCTCCGCCCTTTTGTGTTTATCGTGAATTTCCACTAGAACGGTACACATCATAACATAAACTCAATTAAATATCCTAATAACTGGTAAGGCAATCAGGCGTAAAAAAGCGCTTGATTGCCTTTTTATTTTGCTTGCAAAATTCTCTTATTTAATGTAAAATATTATGTACCTTAGGTACGCATTTAATTTAGGATTATTTTATGAGTATTTATCGCAACCTGAAGCCAATTCCAATTCCAGCTGATTGCAAAGTTAACCACTATGACAATCAGGTTTCCAGGTACTACAAGAGCGGTGACGGAAAACGTCGACGCCATGTTGTGGGATGGATGACCAAAGAAGGCCTGATGGTCCCGAATGAAAACTTCAGGCAGTACTTTCCAAACCTTTGGGATGAGCACTATAAGGACTCAGATAACATCCCCGCATGTCGACTTGTTCGCACCGGGCTTTATGCTCTGACATTGGGAATAAGCTATAAAATCAACCTCTATCCTATCCTTCAGGATAGCTTTGGTCCTCAGTATGCGAATGCCATTATGGATTTTGCTATGTATAGCATCCGTGAGCGTACTAATGTGGCACAGCTGATGTCAGAGGCTATGGTTGAACACATGCTCTTTTCATTAAAGGGATGGAGTGATTCATGGTATTCAAAGTTCTTTGCTAAAAAAATGTCACTTGATAAAGCCCATCTCTTCCGTATCGACTGGCTCAAAGAGCAAAAGAAGGCTGATCTTGAAAGTGTATGGTTATGTATAGACGGCTCAAACAATGATAATGCGGTACAGGATAGCGACTTATCAGCTGTAGGACATGCTAAATCTCACCGTGAAACAGAGATTGTCAGCTATATCTGGGCGGTAAACGCGCAGGATGGCAGACCGGTCACTTACTTTGTAAATAACGGCTCTATGCCTGATTGTAAGGCCGTTGATGAAGTAATAAAGTTCTTAGGTAATGCAAAAGTAACAATCAAAGGCGTTATTTTAGATAGAGGCTTTGTATCTCAGGATGTACTTAAGGTAATTAAGGACAAAGGCCTCGATTACATCCTCATGCTCAAAAACAATAACTACGGCTACAACTATATGCTGGAGCATCATGCTCAGGATATTTGCTGGAACGCCTCTATGATAGTAGATGATGATGCCCTCTTTGGTATTACTGATCAGGCAAAATTATTTGCCAACTCTGAGGAGGATGCCTGCATCGGCTTATATTTCTCTGCTATGGCTCAAACCCTCAGAGGTCGTGAAATTATTAAGAAGGTGCGTAAGGGGGCAAGAAAATTAGCTCAGCGCCTTTCGCAAAATCCAAAAGATCAATCAGTTCCTAAAGAGCTTAAGCACTACTTGAAAATTGAGAAGAATAAGCAGGGGAAGCTTGAGATTAAATACAACAAGGACCACTTCCAAAAGGTATTAACAAACAACGGCTACTTTGCTATCGCCTCAGGCTCTTCCCGCTCTGCAGAGGAAATACATCAGCTGTATCAGCTGCGTGATCATTCTGAAAAGCAATTCTCGGTGTTCAAATCTCAATTAGGCTATGACACCACCAGAGTGCATTCTGATCAAGCTATAGAAAACCGCTTAGCGGTCGGCTTTGTTGCAGCTCTTATTCGTAACGAGATGCAGTTGGCCTGTAAAGCGTTAGATTTAGATGTGAATGTCATGCTGCGAAAGTTAGACCGTGTATACGTGCTCCGCTCAGGAGAAGGGGAGTATGAACAGATCATTAACTACGGGAGAGATGTTGAAGCCCTGCTTGCCTGGTTTGGTTTTACAGCCAGACATCTGGAGAAGCTTTCTGATGAAATTACTCTGCGTGAGGGTGGTAATTATTATGACGAGATACGCACCATACCGAATATAGATGAGCCTAAGGTTGGTCGGCCAAAAGGCTCTAAAAACAAAGATAAGGTAAAGAAAGATACCAGTGAAGCCTCTACTCCTGCACAGCCTCGCGGGAGAGGACGTCCTAAGGGGTCAAAGAATAAGAGCACTCTGGAGCGTGAACGTAAAATTGCAGAAGCTAAAGCGAAAGGTGAATATGAGCCTCCGGTAAAGCGTAGCGCAGGCAGACCCAAGGGCTCCAAAAACAAGGCAACTTTAGAGCGCGAAGCAAAGCTTAAGGCTCAGAAAGAGCAGGAGCATCGTGGCCGCGGACGTCCTAAGGGGAGTAAAAATAAAAAGACCTTGCAACGTGAGCAAGCTGCTACTAAGCAACAGCCTGAAAGCAAGTCATCTAAGACTCAGGCACCGTCATCTGCTACTAAAGCAGAGCCTGCGGTCGCAAAGCCACAACAACCTGCAACAGCGACTCCCGACCAGATAGTCAGAGCTCAAAATGAAGTAGCACAAAGGGAAGTTAAGCAACCGCAAGACACCAATAATGAAGTAAAATCAGACAAGGATCTGCGATCGGATTAAAGGGGTATTTTGTGAAAATTTCAGGACCTGTTTTGATAGGATCGCAAAAAAATATTCACGGTACAGAACCATCGTTTTTAGGGGTAAGTGTACCGTTTTTGGAAAAATTCACGTTTTGCTATGCGTTTAGGTATGTCATACGCAAAAAACGGTATGGCATCCGATAGCGCAGAGTGGAGTACCTTTAAACCTAACGGGCAAGAAGGTAAAGGCCGTAAGGTTTTAATTGACAGTGAAAGCGGGCAAATCTTAGGTGGTTCACTTCCTCGCACTATGCAAGGGACGCATATCAAAGATTTAAAAAGTAACTTTGCAAAACAGAAAACTGCGAAAGCCACTAATTATGGTTCTATGCAGGAACAAGCGGCACCTGATGTAAAGCCTAAAAAGTCTATTGATATGAGT
>CAVFIO010000150.1:0-2902 GCA_963622535.1 Akkermansia muciniphila | reverse complement strand
CGTATTATCTCCAACGACGATGATCTTACGGAAGAAATCGGGAATACTTAAAAGCCCCCGCTGCTCCTGATTTATCTTGTCCGCAGAGGAAAGCGCAAATGCTGATTGAATATAATATTTCTCGCTTCCCTTTATTGCAATGAAATCCACCTCAAGCTGTTTTTTGCCCTTTTTTCCATCGGCCTTGACTTCGTAATATTCAACTACACCAATATCCACATGATATCCGCGGATCCTTAATTCGTTGTAGATGATATTCTCCATCAGATGAGTTTCTTCAATCTGACGGAAGCCTAATCTGGCATTTCTTAAGCCTGCATCTTCAAAATAATACTTGGACAGTTTACCAATATATTTCTTTCCCTTGATATCATAACGGACGGCTCTGCTAACCAGATAGGAATCTATAAGATACTCTGCATAATTTTTAACGGTCTTATCACTGATGATCTTATTCCTGGCACTTTTAAAGGTACGCACGAGCTTATTTGCATTCGTATAGCTTCCTATGCCGGATGCAAGCACATCAACCAGCTCATCCAGTTCCGCCTTATTTCTAACATTGTGCCGCTCAACGATATCTGAGAGATAAAACTTCTGAAACAGCGAATTAAGATATTCTGCCTTATCTTCAGGCTCATCCATTGTCAGGATAAGCGGCATACCGCCATAAACGAGATAATCATCCCATGCTTCATCCTGTGAACCCCGGTATACCGACACATATTCTGAAAAGCTTAAAGGATAGACCCGGATCTCATCTCCCCGTCCTCTGAACTGAGTGATCACATCAGAGGAAAGAAATCTGGAATTACTGCCGGTTACATAAACATCAACATTACGGATATGCAGCAGACTGTTGAGTACATCTTCAAATTCATTAAGATACTGGATCTCGTCAAGAATAATGTAGTACTCCTGTCTGTCCCTTACCCTTTCCTTAATAAAACTTAAGATGACATCTGGATCCCGCAAATCTTTATTACTGCGATCATCAAGTGCGATCTCAATTATATGATCCTCTGAAACGCCGCAATCTAACAGATGATCATGAAAAAGATTGAATAACAGGTATGATTTTCCACATCGTCTCAGACCGGTTACTATTTTTATCAGTCCGTTTTTCTTTTTGCGGATCAGTTTATTCAGATAAATATCACGCCTGATTTCCATAATGCCTTCTCTATTACGGCATTTGGTGCATATGCACCTGATTTAGAATACATTACATTTGATTTGGTTGACTGCAGTCAACAGCAAGAAATTTCTATTCCTAATAATAGTGCAATTGCACCTGATTTCGGAATAACCCTTCTGCAAAATTTCATGATGGATCTGTTGTTCAGGTATTTTAAAGATAGTGGGCCACAGTTTACTAAAATCACTCCGAAAAATAATGCCACTGCACCACATTTCGGAATAGATTTTTCTCATGCTGAAAACATGATAGGACCTGCTATGTAAAAGCCATATTCAGGATAAGATCGAATTTTCAGATCCGGCGCGGATCTTCAGCAACACCGATTTTATGATGCAAAATGAGCAATCTCTTCGTCTATAAGCTTTAAGCATTCGCTTACACTTGAGCAGCGGCAAAAACGCTTGAAGAAATCCTTCAGCTCATCTGATCCCATACGTGCATAACTTAAGAACTGCTTGGTTCTGTCAAGCACGATCTTTTCACGCTCCACTCCCATGTTCACAAACTCCATGGCAGTTTCCCGCATGACCTCAAGACGCTTAACAATATCGTAAGGCTCCGCGCCATCACGTATTACCCTGGCAATATTAGGGATCATAAAGCCGCCCCGGCCACACATAAGATGAGTACAGCCTGACAGCTCCACACAGCGCATGGCATCATCAAAGCTATTGATATCACCGTTGGCAATCAAGGTAACCTCTGGAAACAGCTCATGCATAGGCTTTAAGATAGACCAGTCCAGAGCATCCTTGCGATACAGCTCTGATCTGGTACGGCAGTGCACAATCACCTCATCCACTCCATCTATGGCCACGGCACTTAAAATTTCCGGAAGCTCCCTTTTATCTGCAAAGCCTGCACGCACCTTGACTGACAGCACTGTTTTTTTATCAAGAGCTTCACTTACCGCACTGGTAATATCATGTATCAGCAAAGGCTCTTTTAAAAGCATGGATCCTGAATGATGAACAAAGCGCGAGGGACAGCCGAAGTTGATATCAACTCCCAGTGCACCAAGCCTTTGAGCCTTTTTTGCAGCCTCTGCCATTAATTTGGCGTTATCACCTAAAAGCTGCACTCTGCAGGGAGTACCGTCAGATGTACGGCCCCCGTTTTTAAGCTCAGGGCAATCATTTAAAAGAGTCTTCTCAGACAGTCCTTCATCAGTTACACGGATAAACTCTGAAAAGCACCAGTCATAGCCTCCATGAGGACATAGCACCCGACGCAACGGGGGATCGGCTAATCCTTCCATGGGCGCAAAATAAACCTTCAAAGCATGTGTATCAATCATGTAACTTCCTTATATCCAAGTGTGACTATTTTATCATGTTCGCCCATTTGCACGGGATTGACCTATGCTCCATGCTACAATACAGGAGAATAAGGAGTTATCCATGTTAATTGCCACCCATGACGGCACCTTTCATGCCGACGAAACCACGGCCTGCGCTGTAATCACCTATCTTTATGACAATTCCACCATTATCAGAACCCGCAATGAAGAGCTGATGGAAAGTGCTGATTTAATCATCGACGTTTCACTAAAAAACGATGAGCGTCATTATGATCATCACTCCAAGGATTTCACCCTGACCCGCGAAAACGGGATCCGCTATGCAACTGCCGGTCTCATGTGGAGAAAATTTGGACGCGAGTTTTTAAAAAAGGTAGCATCCCGTGAACTGTCCTTCAGAC
>CAVFIO010000149.1:0-2933 GCA_963622535.1 Akkermansia muciniphila | reverse complement strand
GTCTTAAGCTTGATCTGAGTATCAACCCGAACCTGCCGCGCAAAGTCTTTGGTGATGAGACCAGAGTCTCAGAGGTAATCACCCATATTCTGGATAATGCGGTTAAATTTACCAAAGACGGAGGTGTCGTATTCAAGGTAGGAGGTGATATTAAAGATGATATCCTCAAGCTCAGGGTGATAGTGATTGATACCGGTCGCGGAATGGAGGATGTCGAAAGACTCGGGGTGTTCCACGAGCTACCGGCACAGGATCTGCTGAAAAATAATCGTACCGCACACGGGTTTGGTCTTTCAATCTGTTATAACCTTTTAAAGATCATGGGCGGTTATATTGATGTCCAGACAGTTTTAAATAAGGGCTCAACTATTACAGTCTGTGTACCTCAGCGCATCATGTCAGCAGATAAGATTGGAAAAATAACTCTTGTCCGCAAAAAGACAGCCGATCCTGCTAAAACAGATAACGCTGCAGAAAGTACTGAAAAAACAGCTTTATCTAAAGATGTTGCAGATCCTGAAAAAAGTTCGGATAAGGCATCTCAGGAGGCTTCAGAGTTGCCATCGCCACAAGCTGCTGAAGAAGAGGTTGTTGCATCTGAGAACACACCAGGCCGTGAGCAGGAAAGTATTCAGGCTGCAAGGACGGTTCAGAAGGCTGCTGAGCAGAACCATCTGCCGCTTTTGGATGCAGATAAGGGAATAGATAATTATGATAATGATCTCCAGCGCTATCTTCAGGCCTGTGATCTCTTCTGTCACATCTCAGGCGATCGGCGTTATAAGCTTAACGAAGCCTTTGCCGCGGCTAACTGGAAATATTATGCAATGCTGATGTGCTCGCTTAAGAATTCCTCAAGACAGCTTGGCAGTGAAAAAGTGTACTATCTGGCATCTCAATTGGAGTCTGCTGCCAGAATAGTGGGATCAAGCCGTTCTGATTATCAGAAGATAAAGCCTCAGGGAATGAATTTTATCTCTGAGCGTCATGCTTCCTTTATTGAGATCTATGATGAGCTGGTCAAGACTATTCACAGTTCATTAAATGTCTGAACAAATATTCATGATCTGATAAAATGCGCCTTGTCTTAGGGGAGACAAGGCTTATGTCACTTAAATTTCGTTATTTAATTTTTATTGTTGGTGTAATTATTCAATCATGCGGTATTGCGCTTATTACCCGCTCTACCCTGGGAAGTCCTCCAATATCATCAGCCCCCTTTGTGGTAACTCAGTTCACCTCTTTTACCCTTGGTGAATTAACCTTTGTTTTAAATGCACTTATGATTGTGGCTCAGGCAGCCTTGCTTCGCCGCCGTTTCCGTCATATTCAGCTGCTGCAGCTTCCCGTGACTTTTGTTTTTGCCGCCGGCCTTGATGTTTTTATGAAGGTTTTTGCGTGGACACAATCTGATATATATATTATCAATGTCATAGTGTTACTCTCAGGTGAGATCATGCTGGCTATGGGAGTTGCCATGCAGGTGATAGCCAATGTTCTGATGCTGCCTGGTGAAGGTATAGTCTATGCCATCAGTACGGTGTTCAAAATTGAATTCGGTAGGGTAAAGACCTTCTTTGATTGCTCCATTGTGGCATCAGCTGTGCTTTTATCAGTTATCTTTTTGCATCGTCTGGCAGGCGTGCGTGAAGGAACATTGGCGGCTGCTCTTTTAACAGGGATCATCGCCCGTCATTTAATTGCCTGGTTCAGCTGCTTTGATGAAAATGGTGGTCTCGTTTTCTGCATGCCCTGGCAAAGGAAAAAGCGCGCCCAAAAAAGTTAGCAAAAGATCTTCTGCCTGAAAATCCGTCTTTTAAAATAAGCTCTGATCTTCAGTTTTTAACTCCAGATCAGCCTTTGATGCTAAATGCCTGAGAATTTGAGCAGGTTTTGCTGGTGTTTGCAATCTGGTATCGGAGCTTAAAATAGGGGAGAGCACAAATCATTGCCAAATAAAGCTGAGCCTGAGGCTAGAGATGGAACAAGAATTTACATTCCATACAGGAAGTAGATCCTCTTCATAATCATCAGCAAAACGGTGAAGCCTGACCATTAGAATAAAACACTCTAAAAGGGCAGATCTCAAGCGTTTTTAAATACTTTCGTCTTCGCCGAAGGACTCCTTATCAAAGGCTTTTTCAAAGTCACGCAAGATCTTCAGATCTATATCTCCGTTACGCATAGACAGCGGGGGATTGAAGCATTGAGATAAAGGTAACTCCTCATTATGCTTTTTGACCTTTTCCAGGATCTCGTCTATTGATACCGGATGGTAGTTATTCATGTCCACGCCTACGTTATAGGCATTGCGTAAATGGGAGGCTATGAAATTGTCGTGTGCGTTATTGTGCAAGTGGCCATACAGATGAATGAAGCGATCTTCATAGTCACCGCACCAGTACAAAAGAGGGTAGTGACATAATATAAGTCTTTTATCACCTGCAATACGCAAGGTGGATAGGGCGTGCATTGAATCCAAGACATCTCTGAAGTAATAGCGATGACGGGTGATTTCGTGATCGTGATTGCCAAAAATAAGATGAATATGCCCGCACAATCTTTCAAACAGCGCATGAATACTATCAATAGGCAGATGTAAGGAAAAGTCACCTAAAACATAGATATCATCCTGAGGCTTAACTGTATCATTCCAGTACTGAATGAGCATTTCATTCATTTCTTCAACCGATCCAAAAGGACGCTTGCAGTCTTTTATACATTTTGCGTGACTAAAATGCAGATCCGATGTGAAGTAAAGCATGAACACTCCTAAAGCTGCCCAGATGACAGCTCTGTTATTATCGCATTTTTAGTAAAAGTATTGAATAGCAAAAAAATCTGATAATTAAAATAAGCCAGAGCAGATAAAGACAAAAACGTGAAATTCTCCCTAAAATAAATTTGAATCTGCTGATGTTTAATATATGAAC
>CAVFIO010000148.1:1383-2960 GCA_963622535.1 Akkermansia muciniphila | reverse complement strand
AGTCATGGTAACAGCAGCAGTGCATCAGAAAAAAAGTCTTCGGGATCGCTATTCTCCTTTTTTAAGAAAGGCAAAAGAGCTAAGTCACAGCAGGATATTCATGCAGGTGTTGCTCATCAGGGATCTGGCAGCAATGTAAATGAAGATCGTGTTGTTGCAGAGCAGGAGCCTTGTGCAAATGGCTCAGGAAATGACGGCAGCAATAATAACAACGAGCCTCCAAAGAAGAAATTAAGTCAGCGTTTTACCCGTGCTTTTTACATGCTTTTATTAAAGCTTGGACTTGTTGGCGTAGTTGTTTTAGGTGTGCTCTTTGTCTATTTTGATTCGGTAGTATTTTCAAAGTTTGAGGTAGATGATCGCTGGGTACTGCCGGCTGTGGTCTACTCCCGTCCTCTGGAGCTCTATCCTGATCAGAAGCTTTCGTTGCAGCAGATGCTCTATGAGCTGAAGCTTTTAAAGTACAGGCAGGTACAAAATCCATCCAAGCCTGGTGAGTATGCATTATCAGAGAAGACACAACGGGTAGTACTTATCAAGCGCCCGTTTGAGTTTCCTGATGCAAAGGAAGGCAAGGCTGCCTTAATGGTGCAGTTTCAGGATCAGCGTATCCAGAAGATAGTCAATGCCGATGACAGAACCGAGCTTGGCTATGTGCGTATGGATCCGGTGCTCCTGGACAGAATTAACAGAATCGATCCTAAAGAGGATAGAATTTTCCTCGATTTAGACAGTGTTCCCAAGGCACTTATCAATACTCTTTTACAGATTGAAGACAGATCCTTTTACACAAACTGGGGCGTTAATTTCCTGGCTGTTGCCCGTGCGGCTTTTAAAAACTTCTTTGCAGGCCATGTGGTGCAGGGCGGATCTACCATTACGCAGCAGCTTGTTAAAAACTACTTCCTAAACTCTGAGCGCTCTTATTCACGAAAGTTTAAAGAAATCATCATGGCGTTGATTATGAATCATCGCTACAGTAAGGATCAGATTTTAGAGGCCTATTTAAATGAGATTTATCTGGGGCAGAACGGCAGTGCCGGAATATATGGCTTTGGTCTTGCCTCCTACTTCTATTTTGGCGTGCCTGTATCTGAGCTTACACAGGATCAGATGGCTCTGTTGGTTGGAATTATTAAAGGACCTTCTCTATATGATCCATGGCGTAATCCTGATACCACTCTGGAGCGTCGCAATACTGTTCTGGCTGTAATGCACAATCGAGGTTTCCTGACTGATGCCGAGTTTGCCCAATACAGTGCCCGCCCCTTAGGTGTGATTGCCCGTGGCTCCATGAATTACTCCAAGACTCCAGCCTTCATGGGCGTTTTAAAGCAGGAGATCGCTACACGTTTTGGTTCTGACTTCCTGTCAGGTAACGGCATTAAAATCTTTACGTCTTTGGATCCTCAGGCGCAGCTGTCTGCTGAAAAGGCAGTGATGAGTGAGCTTAATACCATTGAAAAGGAGCGCAAGATCACAGGTCTTGAGTCAGCCATGGTGGTGTCATCATGGAGAACTGCCGAGGTTTCTGCGGTGGTAGGCTCCCGTACTCCGCAATATGCAGGCTTTAACCG
>CAVFIO010000148.1:0-1373 GCA_963622535.1 Akkermansia muciniphila | reverse complement strand
GGTGTATCTGACTGCTTTTTCAAACGGTATTCACCTGGGAACTATGGTTGATGATTCACCTATTACCATCAGGCTAGCATCAGGAAAGCTCTGGTCTCCAAAGAATGATGACAAGCGCTCACGTGGCCCGATCCCGGTGCACTATGCCATGGCTCATTCCTTAAATGTGCCTACGGTAAAGATAGGTATGAGAGTTGGATTAAATCATGTGGTTGAGACTATGCGTAAGGTTGGGATCAAGCGTGATCTGCCGTTATATCCGTCCATGCTCTTAGGTACCGTGGAGCTTACTCCATATGAGGTAAATGCAGTTTATTCCTCGCTTGCAACTGATGGTGTATATAGTGATTTAACCACCTTAAGAACCGTGGTTAAGGATGGTAAGGTGGTATATGAACGTGAATCTTCCAAGGGAGAGCGCAAGCTTGATCCCCGTGATACCTATCTGACCTTAACTGTGATGGAGGAGGCTACTCAAAGCGGTACCGGCTATCGCATAGGTCAGATGTTCCCGAATATTAAGGTTGCAACCAAGACCGGTACTACCAATGACAACCGTGATACCTGGGCAGTGGGTATTGATAATGATGAGGTCGTATCAACCTGGGTGGGTTTTGATAACAATAAATCAACAGGTCTGTTCGGATCCTCCGGTGCCATGCGTGTATATGGTGCCTATCTTAAAAACCGTGGTGTGGATTCATTAGAATTAAAGCGTCCTGATGGCATTAAGTTTGTAAATTTTAATTCAAAGGGAAATATTTTGGCTGACAGCTGCAGAGTTCCTGGAATGCAGCTTTTGCCAGTAAGAGTTGATAAGATCCGTTATGTGGATAATCTTTGTGGCGGGTATGACAGCTCTGCCTCATCGACATCTGCTGGCAGTGCAGCAGGAACTGCCAGCAGTGATGCCAATGCCACACCTAAGAGAACACCTGTGCCTTTTGCCAGTACTCAGGATAGCCTTGAAAAGGCTGCTTTAGGAGATTAGAGAGTATGCAGTTTAGCCGCTTAGTAAAAACTTGTATGGAATGGGGGGGGGTAAAGCCTATCCCGGATCAGATCTAAGAGAATTCAAACGTCGTGTTGTCCTCTTATCGGGGGTATTAACATTTACTATCCTGTATCTTCTGTACTACTTTAAGGGCTTTGCTCCTTTTGGAGATCGAACTCTGGCGGTGATGGATGGCTATATTCAATACGTTGATTTTCTTACATATCTGCATAATGTCTTTTATGGTGAGAACTCTATCTCATATACATTTGGAAAGACCTTGGGAGGATCAAACATAGCAGTATTTAGCTACTATCTGGCATCTCCTTTCAATGTTTTGCTCCTGCTCTTTAAAAATATACACATTCACGTATTTTAT
>CAVFIO010000147.1:0-2973 GCA_963622535.1 Akkermansia muciniphila | reverse complement strand
GCCTCTTGAGCTGATTGTATTTTTCTTGCGTTCCCACCAGTCATTAAAAGCCTGCTCAACTGTATAGCTTTTAATAGCGGAGCCACCTTTAATCTGCTGTTCCCAATCTTCCTTTTTTCTGCGAGCTTCAATTAAGGGGATTTCAGGGAAGTGACCAAATGAAGTGTTATAGATCTTATTGTTGTATTTAATCTTGCCGCACCATAATGCTGTACCTTTGGAAGTGATGCGGAGTGTCAGACCTTTATCGACTGATAATGTTTTAGCAACCTTTTCACGCTTAACTTTAGCGATGGCTGCATTTAGTGCTACTGGAGTAATCATTTTTATTTGAGAGTGTGAAAAAAGGTGTGAAAATTGTTCCTGATAGTACCTAAGAAGTCACGACTGTAACAAGCAAAAACTAAAAATTTTGTGCTGAAAGACTGATTTTTTAGCTTTTTATGCTTAACAAGTCACGATAATACCCGATAATACTTAACTAACTAATTGTTATTTGCTAGCATCTTTTCTTGTATATAAAGATAAGTCCTTGTATATTAATAAAACTTGGGATTTCAATTATTAAGTGTTCGACGGCTGAAAATTAAAAATAAAAAAGGCTGTTCAGATCACACCAATTAAACTACAGCAAGAAAGTGGTGACATTCCGGATCGCCCCTTTCATTATTTTATAAATGTTGAATATTATTATTACCAGACGTCGCAAAAGTGAAGATTATATTGCCGTGCAGAAAAACACCGGCATTCTCCCCATCTCAGGACGTCATTTCATCGGTGTAATCACAGTCTGCGCCGTTTCTATCATCTGTGCGTTGCCCTTTGGCGAGCTGATGCCGCTGTCTATTGAAACATCTCCCTATATTTCAATGCTGAACAAGGGAGTGGGCACTGATACCGAGCAGAGCTATCTGCAAAATGATGAGGATTCATCAAAGAGTGTAGAGCTTTCAGCTGATGCCGGATCCCGCGAAAACTACAACGACACCGATCTTCCGTCAACCTACTTCTCACCTCAGGCATTAGCCGAGGCTATCTTAGGCGGTGAGGCTGTTGAGCAGAACAATACTTCCGATAATTCGGCCATAAGTGCAGCCCCCACCATTCGTGAACGCTTTGTGGCATCTTCCGATCAGGATCCGCTCTCACGCTCTGAAAAAGAAAAGCAGATCCAGAGCGGTACTGCTGAAATTGCTCAGAGTCAGAGCGCGTTGGCATCCACATCAGATCTTGCATCTCAGTTACCAAAGATAGGACCTGAGTCAGCAGGCAGCAATGTAAGGATCCCGCTTAAGGAGGGCTTGAGCGAGAAGGCTCAGGAGACCTTAAGTGCCCTGCAAAGTGACAATGTTCCGGTGCTTTCAGGATTGCAGAGCTTTGATAACAGCCCTGATATGGAAACACCTCGTCCAAACGGTGACTGGTACAAGCAGACTGTGCACAAGGGAGATAATATCTCTGCAATTTTCAACTACCTGAATCTGCCTAACGGAACTCTTGCACAGATCAACAAGGTAGCAAGCAAAAAGGATCTGGCACTTAGCGTCGGTACCCAGATCCACTTTTTAATTGATAAAAAGAATAACGTGCTTGAAATGGTAAAGCCTCTTGATAAGAACGAACAGGTACGCTTTACCCGTATGACCCCCAAGGACGAGTTTACCGCCATCCATGAGCCCATCAATGCCCATGTTGAAAGCAAGAAGGAAATCAAGGCCTTTGCCGAGGCTGAAAAGATGCCGAATGCGCTGGAGGCTGCAAAGGAGCGTGCCAGGGCTCAGGAGGATGCCAAGGTACAGGCTGCAAAGGATGCACAGCTTGCCAGGGAAAATGCAAAAAACCGTCCGCGCCTCGTGATGGCTACCTTGCAAAAGGGTGAAACATTTAAGCAGGCGGCCAAGCGCATAGGACTTACCAACGCTAATATTTCCGCCATATCAACCTCACTTAGAGGCAAGGTTAACACCAATAAGCTTGTAAGCGGCGACAGCTTCCGTGTTCTCTTTAACGGGATCGGCACCGGCAGTACCATCAGCGCCATTGAATTTAATACGGCAAGAAACGGCAAGCTGTCCATGTACCGTCATCCTGACAACGGTACGTTGTATGAAGAGGATGGCTATAAGCCCACAGCCGGCGTATTCCGCCGCTTCCCGGTAAATACCAGACTCGAGGTTTCATCTCCCTTTAATCCGCGCCGTATGAATCCGGTACGTCATCGTATATCACCGCACAACGGTGTTGACTTCAGAATGCCCATCGGTACCCCGGTTTACGCTCCATCTGACGGTATTGTGACCTACGCCGGCTACATGCGTGGCGGTGGCTACACCGTAATTGTCAAGCATATGGGAGCTTACTCAACTGTCTACATGCACCTTTCGCGCATAAATGTAAGCAAGGGCCAGAATGTGCGTCTTGGACAGATGATCGCCAAATCAGGAAACACCGGCGGCTCCACCGGTCCGCACCTGCACTATGAGATCCGTATCAATGACCGTCCGGTTGATCCGCTGAAGGTTGATCTGCCTGCAGGATCAAAGGATCTTGCAAATGAGCGACGCCAGAAATTCCAGAGTACGGTTAAGGTATTGAAGTCAGATCTCTACAAAGAATCTCTGGCACTGCGTAAAGAGTAAAAACATAAGGCCTACAATTGTTTGAATTTATTAACTTTAAGGAAGAAGCTGCAGCCCTTACCAGGTGGCTTATATCCATACCTTCAGTGACCGCCACAAAGGGTGAAATAGACATAGTAGATGCAGTTTACAAAACCCTCAGCGATACAGCGTATTTCAAATCCCATGAGGATGATCTGGTACTGGTACCGCATCAGGATGAGGTTCACCGTTCAATTGTCAGCCTTGTAAGATGTGAAAAAGAGGACGTTACAGATACCTTCTGCTTTCTGTGCAATCTTGATACCTCCGACAATGAGGAGTACGGCGTATTAAAGCAGTATGCCTTCTCATC
>CAVFIO010000146.1:0-3027 GCA_963622535.1 Akkermansia muciniphila | reverse complement strand
TCATAGTCATTTTCCACCGGTGATCCTCAGTCTTCTTATCGTCTCTGAGGATTTCTAAAGTCCGCGGTTTAGATTTCCCACAGGGCTATCTGATACTGCCTGATAACCTGCTCCATATGCGTTCTCAGGAGATCAAGCTTTTCTTGCTGATAACTGCTAATTCCCGATTGCTTGTTGCTATCATGTGCACCAGTTGTTAAAGGATGAAAAAATGGCTAAAGCAAAACTTCTAAGATCAGGCATAGTAACCTCCGGGATGACCTTTGCCTCACGTATACTCGGAATGGTCCGTGATATGGTGATCGCCTCCGTATTAGGTGCAGGACTGTCCTCTGACGTATTCTTTTTTGCAAACCGTATCCCCAATTTCTTCAGACGTCTCTTTGCAGAGGGTGCCTTTGCCCAGGCCTTCGTGCCGGTGATGACTAAAACCAGGGAAAACGAAAGTCACGAGGCCCTGCGGGATTTAGTATCAAAATGTGCCGGAACCTTAGGTGGAATAGTATTTGTAGTAACTATAGTCTGCATGCTCTTATCCCCCGTGCTCACTGCCGCCTTTGGCTGGGGATGGTTTAAGGCCGCCATGGCAGGTAGCGCTGACGGAGTTAAATACTATGATGCCGTTGAGCTTTTAAGAATTACCTTTCCCTACCTCTTTTTTATCACTCTCACTGCCCTGTGCTCATCAGTTTTAAATGTCTTTGGAAAATTCGGCATCCCAGCAGTAACCCCCTGTATTCTGAATTTAACGCTGATTAGTGCCGTGCTGATATTCGGACAGAGCACCGCCGATCCCAACCGGGTGCTTGCCTACGGCATGGTGGCAGGCGGTATTCTGCAGCTGCTTTTTGAAATCCCCTTTGTCATGAAATTAAAGATGCTGGTGCGCCCCCGCTTTGGCTGGTCTCATCCCGGTGTTAAAAAGATTAGACAGCTTATGATCCCGGCTATCATCGGAGTATCCGCATCCCAGCTCAATCTTTTCATATCTACACTTCTGGCAACCTTTCTTGCTACAGGATCGATCTCCTATCTTTATTATTCCGACAGGCTGTTGGAATTTCCAATAGGCATTTTTGCAGTGGCAATTTCCACAGTGATCCTCCCTGCTCTCTCGCGCGCAGCCTTAAAAGGAGATCCGGTACATTACAAAGAGACTCTAGACTGGGGCGTAAAGCTGGTATTGCTATTAGGGATTCCCTCGATGTGCGGGATCATTGCCATGCGTGAGAGTATCTTAAGAGTACTCTTTATGCGCGGTGCATTCGGACAGGATCAGGTTCTGCTTTCATCAGCGTCCCTCCTGGCATCTGTCTCAGGATTGTGTGCCATTATGCTGGTGCGGGTACTGGTGCAGGGCTTTGCCGCAAGGCAGGATACCAAGACTCCTGTACGCTGCTCACTTACCTCTATTGCCTGCAATATAGTGCTGAATCTGATTTTAATTAAACCGCTAGGCTATGTGGGACTTGCCTTATCCACTGCCCTTGCAGCCTATGTCAATGCCTTCATGCTGCTTTATTTTCTGAAAAAGCGCGATATATATACAATCACAGGATCATCAGCTGTCTTTATTGTTAAAACCGCAATTGCAGGTCTTGCGATGGCGCTGGTGTTAAGATTTTTTGGTCCCTCAGTTGAGGAATGGTTTGCCATGACCACTGTGGCATCTGTTTTAAATCTTGCCTTGTGGATTACTGCCGGAGCTGTTATCTATTTTGTAGTATCTCTGGCACTTGGGATCAGGCCTTCGATATTAAGACGCTAGCAGGCATACCTGCCTCACAGCTTAGAAGTCGGGCGCAGCTGCAGATAAGGCGCCCGCTTCTATATCTGCAACATAGCTTTTCCTGCTATGCTTTCCCCGCAAAACCAGCCTGTCAGAATTTTTCTCAGTTTTTGCTAGCTGTTTCAAGATTTTATCGTCAGTTTATACCTATAATCAAAGCAGTAGGTTGAACTATCTGTCTGCTTCTTTGGAAGCTAAGGAAGGGGTATATGAGACAGTACAATCGCATCATCGCTGTGATCGAGCCCAGACGCTCTGAACAGTTGGCACTTCTTCGTGCTATAGAACTTGCCAAGTACAATCCTCGTGCTGAAATCACAGCCTTACGTCTGGTCTATGACTTTTCTGCCGACATTCACGTCTTAAACCGTATGAGTGAGGAAGCCACCCGTCAGAATGTGCTTGATACCAACAAGAAACAGCTCGACGAAATGCTCGTTCCTTTTCAGGCCAAGAGCCCCGTTAAGATCACCCCCAAATGTGTCTACACCCGTGACATTGCCGAGGGAATTCTTGCTGAATCTGATCATGAGAAATGTGATCTCATTATCAAGGCTGCTAACAACCATAAGGTGCTAGATTCCATTCTCTTTACTCCAATTGACTGGTATGTACTCAGAAACTCAGAAGTACCGGTTGTGATCGTCAAGGAGCACGAGTGGAAGGAAGGCGGCAATATCGTAGTTGCTGTCGATTTCTCCTTTGAAGGTCACCGCGGAGCTAATGTTGCTCTATTGCGTGAGGCACAGCAGCTGGCACTTATCACCCATGGTAATATCCATCTGGTGAACTCTGCATCTGTGGTACTGCCTTCTATCATGCTTGAGGTTCCGCACTACGCACCTGAGGTATTTGCCAAGAATATCGTCAAGGAGCACGAGCGTCGTATCCACGAATTTGCAACTGCGCATAATATTCCGCTTGAGAACTGTCACATCAAGGAGGGTATGCCTGATGAGGTGATCCCTGAGGTCTGCAACCAGCTTGATGCTGAAGCTGTCTTCTTAGGATCAGCAGGTCGTAGCGGTGCTATGGCTGCTTTGATCGGTAATACCTGCGAAGAGGTTGTCGATTACATTGCTGCAGACTTAATCGTACTTAACAACAAAACCTTAAGTCGCGATCAGAAGCAGTAACATAACGCCTGATTACAGCAGGCAACTCCATATATATACATCATCCACTCGAATTTACGAAGTTTTTTATAACACACTAGATTTGAGAAATTGATATACAAG
>CAVFIO010000145.1:0-3183 GCA_963622535.1 Akkermansia muciniphila | reverse complement strand
TGTGCACCAACCGGTAAGGCCGCAGGTCGTCTTGGGCAATCCCTTGAGGAGCAGTTATCAAATAAAGAGGCCTATGCAGAGGATGACGGGCAGATCTCCATAGTGGATTTTATTAAAAAGCATAGTCAGGATGGCGAGTCAATCGGAGAGCTCATTCCCCGTCGTGCAACTACTGTGCACTCTCTGATCGGAGTACATCCTCACTCTAAGCTTTGCAATTTTAATAAGAAAAATCCCTTACCCTGTGACATTCTGGTGGTAGATGAGGTATCTATGATAGATCTCATGCTGTTTACCAAGCTCATAGATGCGCTCTCTCCTAATACCATTCTGATATTACTTGGCGATAAGGATCAGCTCTGCTCGGTTGAGGCAGGATCGGTGATGGCTGATCTCTGTGCACAGAAAAATCACGGTAATAGCTCAATTGATGCCGTTATTTTGCAAAAAGTGGCAGATCTGACGGGGGCTGGCACTGATCTTCTGCAAAAGCCAGGTGAGATGACTGATAACGTAATGTTTTTAACCCATAGCTTCCGCTTTGATAAGGATTCGGGGATCGGCAATCTGGCTGCCCTGGTGCGTGACGGTAGCTTAAAGATCAATATAAATTCCGGTAAAACAGATAGAAAGGAAGTCTTTTTAGCCGATCTTGCAGATGTAAAAAAGCGCTTTGAGGGACAGCAGCTGGCATTTCATGCCTATAGCTCTGAGGATAAGGGCAGGGTTATGCGAAGCCTCGTTCACGACGCAGTTGATGGAGATAACAATTCTTATAAGGAATTTGTAAATTTCATTAAGGGCAGGGCGTCAATTACAGCAGAGGATGCCAAGCAGGCACTGTCTTTGTTAAATAAATTTCGCATTTTGTGCTCAAACCGCAATGGCATTTTCGGTACCAGACGCCTGAATACTGAGATAAAAACTGCCTTAATGAAGGATTTAGGCTCACAAAGCGGGGAATGGTTTACCGGGCGCGTGGTGATGGCAACACAGAATTCCCAGTCAGGTGGCGTGCATAACGGTGATGTGGGCTTCGTGTTTGTGCAGAACGGCGAGCCTAGAGTATGGTTTGAGGATGAAAAAGGTGGGGCGCGTGCTGTCTCCACGGTTTATCTTACAAATTGTGATGATGCCTATGCCATGACGGTGCATAAATCCCAGGGATCAGAATACGATAGGGTGATCATGGCTATATCAGATAGAGATAATGCAGTATTATCCCGTGAGCTCATCTATACCGGAATTACGCGTGCCCGTAAGCTCATTGAGGTCTATTGCAATTATGACATTTTCTCTACGGCATCGTTAAGATCGGTTGAGCGCCAAAGCGGACTTGCCTTGAGGCTTGCGCACTAATATAAAGATTTCGTGGATCAAACGGCATTTTTACGGTGAAGAGTGCCGTTTTTTGTTGCGTTATGCCCCTGAAAAAAATACAATTGCGACGTGCGAAGCGCACTTGATTTTTTTTATCAGAGGTTTATATGTCCCAAGCTGTCTCAGGTGGCGTTTTAGAGAAGCTGTTCAAGCTTTCTCAGAAGAACACAACCGTTAAGACCGAGATCATTGCCGGTATCACTACCTTCGTGGCAATGGCATACATTCTGTTCGTCAACCCCAGCATTCTGACTAATGCAGGTATTCCCCGTGAAGCCGCAGTAGCTGCTACCATTTGGTCTGCAGGTCTTTGCTCTCTGGCCATGGGCCTTTTTGCAAACTTCCCTGTTGCCATGGCACCAGGCATGGGCCTTAATGCTTTCTTCTCCTTCTATGTCTGTGGAACATTGGGCCTGCCCTGGCAGACTGCATTGGGTGCTGTATTCGTATCTGGTATTGTGTTCTTTATCCTGACCGTTACCAAGCTAAGACAGCTCATCATCGATTCCGTACCGATGAGCCTGAAATCTGCTGTGGTGGTCGGTATCGGCTTGTTCATCGCATTCGTAGGCCTGCAGTCCTCCGGTATCATCGTAGCCTCAGAGGCAACTAAGATAACCTTAGGTCATGTATCCGATCCAAAGGTCGGTCTTGCCTGCCTCGGTATTGTGATCATTGCTATTCTGCTAGCACTCAGAGTTAAGGGTGCCATGCTGATCGGTATTATCGTAATCGGTGTTCTGGGCATGATCTTCGGTGTAGCTCCTGCTCCTGAATCTGTTGCTGATGTAGTCTCATTAGACTTTCCCGGCATGGGCGAGACCTTCATGCAGATGGATCTTATCGGTGCTGTACACTATGGTCTTATCTCCATCATCTTTACCTTCACTGTAGTTGAGCTCTTTGACAATATCGGCACCCTGATCGGTGTAACCAAGGCTGCAGGTCTGATGGATGAGAAAGGTCATATTGAAAACATCGACAGAGCTCTGGCAACTGACTCCGTCGGTACATTGATCTCTGCTGTTATGGGCACCTGCACCGTGACCTCCTATGTTGAGTCAACCGCCGGTGTTAACGCAGGCGGCAAGACCGGTCTTACTGCAGTTGTTGTCGGTATCTGCTTTATCCTGGCCTTCGTCTTTGCACCTTTGTTCGGCCTGATCCCGGGCTTTGCTACTGCACCTGCTCTTATCATCGTTGGCGCCATGATGTTAAAGAATATTCAGGGGGTAAACTTTGATGACTATACTGATTCAATTCCTGCCTTCCTGACCATCATCATGATGCCTATGAGCTATTCCATTGCCAACGGCTTTGGCTTTGGCTTTGCAGCTTACTGCTTACTTAAGATCTTTACCGGTAAGGCCCGTGAGATCTCTCCTGTAATGTGGGTGGTAACCGCAATCTTTATCTGCTCCTTCATTATGAATACGTAATAAAAAGCAGTTTATTAATCTTAAAAGAGGGGGGAGGTCGCATGATCTCCCTTTTTATTTTTCTGCATTTACTTGTGTCTTTGCAATTTATTTGTCTGCTGATAAGATAGGTACGGATTTTAGATTCGGAAGTTTCGGCGCTAAGAGATCACCATGTCAGCAGAGCAGAAAAACTTTAAAAAGGTTCCCTACGGTTATGCCTTTTTCCCGGGCATGATGGCTGACAACTATGTCTATATCGATAAGACCAAATATATAAAAGAGCTTGAGCTTTGCGATTCTAAATACCCTATCATGCTGCGTCCCCGCCGTTTTGGCAAAACGATGTTCATAAATACCTTGAAGGCCTATTACGATCTTGCCG
>CAVFIO010000144.1:0-3454 GCA_963622535.1 Akkermansia muciniphila | reverse complement strand
TTTCCTTGTCGTCTTTTCCCCCATCTCCGTCATCACCGTTACAAGCATCCTCGTGACCCTTGCACTCGGAACCATCCTCGGGAGCTTCTTCCAGTACAACATCTTCATGAGCATCGAGAGTAGGAGCATCACCAGACTCTTGAGCTAGATCTTCTTCTGCCATCACTGACTCATTACTCGCAACTACCGCATCCTCCTCCCCTTTAAGATCAGTATCATTCTCATCATCATTAACCTCCCCAGAGCCATTGCCTGTTGTTATACGCGCATGCGGTGCATACTCGCTGTCAGGGATGATAAAGAACTCAGCGGTACTGGTCTTGCCTGATTCCATATTGGTGTAGGAGCAGTCAGCCTTGGTAGTTAAGATCTGATCTGACATATGGAAGTACTGCAGTACCTGCTTCTTCCAGTTCTTGCGGGTCTCGGATTTGCATTTATTCTCCGAGCACCATGAGCAGTAGTGCTTATAGAGATTACGCAGCGAGCGTCTGGCAAGCTCATTGCCGGAGAGATTTTTACTCCAGGTGAATAAGAAGAAGTCCTTACTGTTCTCACCCACCCCGTTTTCTGCCATATAGCATTTAATCCACTCATTGGTAAGAGAGCTGTCGGAATCAAACTCCTTGATGGAGGGTATTGGCCGCAAAGACCAGCAGTGAGCGGATATGTCCCTGAAAGGGCTGCTTACCCTTGATATTTACCTGTACCACACCCTGGGAGGTAAGGTTCTTGATATTGGCCTGATCAAAATCAGGTAATGAGCCTCCTGAGACATCATCACCTATGCAGAGGGTTTTACATAATAAAGGCGCTAGAAAGAAATCCTTGGAGAGCTCGTTTAACTGCTCATGCACCACGTTATCAGAGCCTAACATATTCTCAATTGCGGTAAGCATCTTGGTCTTACCGCAGTTGCCGTCTCCGAAGATAATGGCCGCCCCCTTCCAGCCCTGATAGGCGGATATGCAAAAGCCGATTAACTCCTCTAATACATGCTGCAGCTTCACACTCTTGTTAGCCCAGAGATTTAAGATCTCCTTTACCTCCATGTTTATGCCGTCATCGGGGTTGAACTCACAGTTTAAGCAGTTGGTGACATACAGCTCTCTGGTATAGGGAATGATTTTAAACGCCCCTCCCTCCTCAAAGGGTTTGTTATGGGCCTCTCTGTCTAATACCACAATCCCGTTTTTAACCGGGATACAGTGCCAGTCAGCACGCTTTACCCTGTTTGAGAGTATGCACAGGCTGTCGATTATTTCCTTCTGGATGTAGTTTTCAGATTTCTGGATATGAAAGCTCTTTAAAATCGCCCTTATGTTGCGCTTTAAGATGTCATAGTTTTCCGTAAAGCCATGAATATTCCATGAGGCGATGAAGTTTGAATCCGTAAACTGGCATAAGGCTAAGGTATCGGTAAGATAGGAGAAGAGCCGGTCCTTATTGGCAGTATCCAGTCTCTGCTCTCCGTCCTTACCGAAGGGGCACTCATCAGAGTACTCATACTTCCCTTTGCTGTTTGTGGAAATAATGCAGTTTTGCGAGTGGTCAAAATCCTCCCCGTCTCCAATGGTAAGGTTAATCGCCTTACGGATGGCGGTTTCATTAAGCCTGCCTGTTACCTCACACATGGCTGAAGCAAAGTCCTTAATAAGCCGTGTACGCTTACTGAGCTTTACCTTCTTATCCTGCTCGTCATCAAAATCATCGTGATCAAGCAGATTTGCATGATCTAAATCAAGAAGCCGGTGCAGGTTACAGCAGGCATGATAGATAAAGGGTACGTGATAACGGCTACCTGCTAATAAATGCGCAACATGTACATCATTTAAGATGCGCTCCCGCGCATCTAAATTAGCCGGCATGAGTTCTAAAAGAGTCCGGTTAAGACTCTTTACAGCATCAACTATCTCAGCCATCAATACCCTCACTGGCAAAGGCTTTTTCTGCGCTGCGGCTTGTGCCTGCAATAGCGTTACCGATGTACAGGAGATCAAGCCTGGGGCTGGCCATCATCAGGGTATCTGTAACAAGAGCTCCGGTTAAAAGTTTGCGCTCCTTGCTGGAGTGACAGGGTTTATACAATCCGCTCTCATGCATGAAGATAACAAAGTCCTCAGCAATCTTCCCGACAAGAGGCTTGTTCGCAGCATATCTCAGGGTAGTCTTTAACGACCTGAGGTTCTCAAAAATACGCTCTACGCTCTGTCTGGCCTCAAGATCCATCTGGCTCCGGTATCTCTGGCAGAGCCTTTTGAAAATACTGCACTCTGCGTCCTTACCGATGGTGAAATGGTCAGGATCAGCTACGACAAGAGCATATTCATAAAAGAATACATCCTGGGTTTTTCTGATGATGCGTTTTTCAAATGCAGTGGTTATCACGGCATTAAAGGTATCAATAGCAATCTTCCTCATGCGTCTGCTTTTTACGTGCAGATCTAAACAGTCCTCAACAGTGCTAGCCTTGATCTGATGCAGCTTAAGATCATGCAGATTTGCAAATACAACACGGGCGATATCACGCATTTTACCTGCAATGACGGCACTGACTTTGTGCTCCTTGAAATACTGCTTAAGTAGACTCCTGTAGCATTTGCCGAAGGCGGGAACAGTTTCATCATCAAAACCGTATTTACTGGAACCCTTGAACGGAGAGACATCCAGTAACTCAGTGGTAAGGATCTCACCTGAGGGTAAAAGAGTTTTCTTCACTCTTGACGGACGACCGCGCTTAGCTGTCCTCTCAGGTGCTGTCTGCATCCTGGCTGCATGATCCTGGGCTGCATGCTCCTGAGCCACTGCCTCTGCAAGGCCCGTTTTTTTCAAATCGGTCATATCTTTCCTTTTAAAAAAGTATGTAAAAACACAGATTTTTAAAATCTGCAAAGCTTTATTAACAGCCTGGTAAAACAGGGCTGAATAAGGAAAGAACGAACTGTTCAGAGGGTGCAGAAAAATACCATCGCAGGTCTGCAACTTTTTGCCTGAGTTGCGTTATCATAGCGGCCTTGTTTAATGTGCCCTGTTTGAGGTAACGCTGACTGTTAAGCTCGTAAGTAATAGTTGTAAAGCTGCATTCCGTTTGCTCAGGCCTTATATCCCATATTTAAGGCCAAAGCTAAGATGGTGTTTTTGCATTCTCCTTATAACTTCATTGCTTCCTTTTCTGCCCTGACTGCCGGTTGTTACCCTTACAGGGGATTTTTACTCAGCAATTCTGAGCTCCTCTGCGTTGACTGCCTGAGAGCCGTCTCCTGCCAGCGAGGAGGTGTGCTTGTCAAACCAGGCCTCAACCTCCATCCGGTTATAGCGCTTCACACGGGTGAAGAAATCACAGGGTCTGGGAAAATCAGGGAACGCAGACTCAATGCGTCTGCAGGTTGAAAGAGAGATGCCGAACTCGGCAACAATCCACTTGCGATCTACCATGCGATCGCGTTTTCTTGGC
>CAVFIO010000143.1:0-3466 GCA_963622535.1 Akkermansia muciniphila | reverse complement strand
AGGTAACACCGCTTAACTCCTCTGATGATATCCCGTATTCAGATGCCCTGTTAGGAAGAGTCTTAGACGGTGCCGGCAATCCCATAGACGGTCTTGGTCCTCTAAGACGTGATATTGCCTGTAATCATAAAAAATCCCGGATAAATCCCATGGCAAGACGTCCTGTCAGAGAGCCTCTTGATGTAGGTGTACGCTGTATCAATGCCCTCTTTACCGTAGGACAGGGACAGCGTATGGGACTTTTTGCAGGATCCGGTGTCGGCAAATCGGTGCTCCTTGGCATGATGACGCGCGGCAGCAGTGCCGATGTGGTGGTGGTGGGACTTATAGGTGAGCGCGGGCGTGAGGTACGCGAATTTATCGATGAGATCTTAGGAGATGAGGGGCGCGCGCGCGCCGTGGTGGTGGCAGCCCCTGCCGATGCCTCACCGCTTATGAGACTTAAGGGCTGTGAGACCGCCTTATCCATTGCTGAATTCTTCCGCGATCAGGGAAAAAAGGTGCTACTGCTTGTTGATTCCCTGACCCGTTATGCCATGGCACAGCGTGAGATTGCTCTGGCAGTAGGTGAGCCTCCTGCAACCAAGGGCTATCCGCCGTCAGTTTTTGCAAAGCTTCCTGCTCTGGTTGAAAGAGCAGGACAGGGCAGCGGTACTCAGGGATCAATTACTGCATTCTTTACTGTTTTAACCGAGGGTGATGATCTGCAGGATCCGGTTGCAGATTCTGCCCGTGCTATTCTGGACGGTCATATCGTGCTCTCGCGAGCTCTAGCTGATGCCGGACACTATCCGGCAATAGATGTTGAAAAATCCATATCGCGTGTGATGCCGGCAGTTGTTACGCAGGAGCAGCTTATCATGTCGCGTACAATAAGGCAGTGTGTGGCACAGTATAACGAGAGCCGTGAGCTTATCCAGATCGGAGCCTATCAGAGAGGATCCGATCCGCGTATTGATCAGGCCATCATGATCCATCCGCATATTGATGAATTTACGCAGCAGGATTTTCGTGAGGTGATAAGCTTTGCGCAGAGTGTTGAGGATATGAAGAAGATCGCGCTTATATTAATAGGAGATGCCAAGCGTCGTACGCAGGCTCTGCAGCAGGCGCAAAATCCGCCTTCGCAGTTAAATCAGGCTAATGAGAGCAGTCAGACCACTCAGGTGGCAGCTTTAAACGGAGCACAGAGTGTCTTTAAACGCAGCGATCGCTAAAAAAGGCTGTTGTAAATTCCAAATATGAAAAATAACAGAGCATTATGAAAGTAACCGATGAAATCTATGCCTTAGTTCCTGAGGAGTACCGCGATAAGTGTGGTATCAACTGGAACGGTAAGTCCAATAAGTTTTACGTATTTTTAAAACTGGGATACCGTTATGATCCAACTAAGAAGCGCTCTGTGAATTTACGCGAGCCATTGGGCTCTATTCAGGATGGTGTCTTTACCTACGGTCCTTCCTTTGCAAAGAAGATGAAAATCTCCAGTCTTGAGAAGCAGGTTAAAGAGCTTCAAAAAAAGGATGAGAAAAAGAGTGAAAAGCCTAAAAATACGGCATTAAAGAGCAATGAGGCTGCTGCAACTGTAAATGTTTCAGGACAGAATACAAAGTCTGCATTACCTCTTGCAATAACACTCAGTGTCGCCATGCTCGCCTCCTTTGGAGGGATCACTGATGCTGTGGGGATCGCGCTTTACTCTGAGCGCTGCAGAAAAGAGCTTGAGATTTTATTTGATGATTTTCCTGATGAGCCTATTTCTCAAGATACTATCAAGCGTATTTTCTGTCTTTTAGATCCAGATCGTTTGAACTTACTGCTTGAGTCTATGGTTCAGCCTTTGCTTGCTGATAATGCACAAAGACTCATTCATATTGATGATCAGGCAGTAAGAGCATCTAAAGCTGATAAATCTGAAGATGGCAGACATCACTTCGATATTGAGAATTCACTGCATCTTGTGCTTGATAACGATTTCAGTCAGGATAGTATTCACTCTGGCGATTCTAATTATCTTAGCAACCGCATCTTCTTAAGTGAGCTTTCCCATAATATCCTGCAGGCAGTTCAAGGCTACTATAAGAAAAAGGATGGACGTGAGCTTAGGTTGGAAAAGCTCATGCTGCTGTGTGCAACTCCCGCAGGTGCCCTGAAGATCTTATCTGAAGCTATCTCTCTTAAGAGCTTGTTAACCTATGCCAGAGCTTAATCAATATTCAGGCATTTATCCTGGCATTATCCTTTTCGCCTGAGGACAGTATGGCAGGAGATCGTACCTTAGTTAAGGTTTTAGAGCTTAGGAAAAAGGCTGAGGATGAGGCCCTGAAGAAATGGTCAGAGGCACAGCACCAGCTTACAGCCTTTATCTCTCAGCTTGATAAAATCCTGGCTTTTCGTGATCTTTATGTAAAGGAGATGCTGGAGCATAAGGATCAGAACATGGGAGTGCAGCAGTATCTTGCCTATCAGGGCTTTATCGAAAGACTTGATAAAACCTGTGAGCGTCAGCAGATCATGCTGTCAAAGCTCAAAGAGCAGACGGAGTCTTTAAAAGACAGCTATTTAAAAAGCAGACAGCAGCGTTGTATCATTGAGGCCCTTATCGATAAGCACAGAATGCAGGCCATTAAAAAGGAGGCCGGTGCCGAGGCCAGGCTTTCAGATGATCTGGTATCCTCAAAGCAGGCAAGAATGCTTATTGAAAGCAATTTACAACACCTTAATAATTTAAAGCGGGATTAGTTACCTTCAGGAGAGCTTCGTGAGTAACGCAAATATTGAAAGACGTGACATTGTACAAATGCAGGGCTTTGATGAGATATTTCCAAAAATCAAAGCGGTGGCCTTTGATCTTGACGGAACCCTCTGTGACAGTGTAGGTCGCATAATTGCGTGCACCTGTGAGCTTTTTGCAGATCTGAAACTTCCGCGCCCTAGTGACAAGGCCATTACGGCAACGATCGGCATGCGACTTGAGGAGGGGCTGCGTCAGCTACTACCCGATGAGCTTAAGGATAGCTATCTTGAGGTGACAAAACGCTATCGTGAGATATTTTTAGCTCACGCTGAATTTCAGATAGATAAGATGTTCCCCAGAGTACAGGAGGTCATGGAGGCCTTAAGATCCCGCGGTCTGAAAACAGGCTTTGTTTCAGGAAGAGTGACTGCCGGAGTGATGCGTACCATGAACTGCTCCTGTCTTGGGCAGTATATGGATGCGCTCGCCTGTGGAGAGGACGGCCCCTCAAAGCCTGATCCTACTTTGATGCACGTGTTCTCAAAGCGTCTTGATATTCCCTGTGAAAATATCCTCGGTATCGGGGATGCCGATCTTGATATAGGTATGTGCAGATGTGCAGGCGCGGTAGCCATGGGAGTACAGACAGGAGTGTGCTCCGGGGATAAGCTTATGTCACTGCCAAAGCCTCCGCACTTTTTAATTCCTGAAATAGGAGATCTGCTCGGG
>CAVFIO010000142.1:0-3541 GCA_963622535.1 Akkermansia muciniphila | reverse complement strand
ACCCACAATCATGCACAAAGTGTCTAAAAAACTTCCAAATTGAACATAATGCAAAATAGAAACTTTTATTTACATACACAAGCTCACACAAAAGAGCATAGCATACATTTTATTTATCTCTATCCATTGTTTTATAACAAAAAAATAAAGAAAAAAATTGTGTATTACCATACATAATTTACACCATTTTAATATAGGTTGTACAGTCTCTTTCAGCTCAAAAAAACAAGTATGAACGGCAGAGAAAAAGAATAAGAGGATGTGATTCTTAAGCTCTGAAAACTTAAGATCCGGAAGAGAAAGATGCCCTAATTTTCAGGGCATCCTTATCATTTGCTTAAGCAGACACTGCAGCGTTATTTAATTTTTTATAGCACGATCTGACAAGAATAATAGCCAGAAGCGAGGACAATAACTGTCCTAAGCCTGGTGCAAGCCATATACCGAACAATCCCCACTGATTTGAGCAGATAAGAACCATCAGCGCAGGAAAAATCAGGGTATTGCACAGGGATAACACAAAAGCCCGTCCTGAAACCTCCAACGCAGTTAAAAAACCGCGCAGGGCCATTTCAATCCACATCTGTACATAGCGCAGGCATAACAGCATAAGACAGAGGGTTCCTGCCTTAATAAATGCCTCATCACCTGTCTGTGCAAACATAGGCATGATTTTACCGGCCATAAGCTCAAACACCGTACAGATAACCACGGAAAGTATTCCCGAAATAAGCAAAAGACGTTTTTCAATGGCTATTACCCGCTGATAGAGCTTAGCTCCGTTACAATAGCTGATTGCAGGCTGCAACGATGACACCATGCCATCAATTAACATCATCATCACCGAGCCTAAATACATTACGGCTGCGTTGGCGGCAACAGCTACATTTCCGCCCGTCTTTAACAGCAGGCTATTTATCAGCAGCATCAGCACTGACCAGGATGACTCCTCCAGAAAATTAGGCAGCCCGCTATATATCAGCCGTCTGAACTGACGCCAGGGGATCCCGCCTAACTTAAAATGCAGATCTGTCTTTCCAAGCAAAAACGGCAGAACACTGAGGATAGCCCCTAAAGACAGTGAAAGGCAGGTTGTAAACGATGCCGCCCAGATCCCCTGCCTAAGCTCTACAATAAAAATGTAATCCAAAAGCAGATTTAAAAGGGAGGTACTGATATCAAGATACATCGAGAGCTTCTGCAGACCGCAGATCCTCATGTAGGAATGTGCATCATAATAAAGACAGACCAGAGGACCGGTGACGAGATAAGACAGCACGTACTCTGACGAAAGAGCAATGGTGGCCTCATCTGCTCCCATAAAACGTAAAAAAGGCCCGGTAAAGATAAAGCCTGCGATGCACATGATCACACCAAGAAAGAGCGCCGTAAGCACTCCCACCGTAAAGGTGCGATCTGCCCGCAGATATTTCTTCTGTCCAAGAAATCTTGCGATCTGTACCGAAGATCCGGTGCCGATCATCATTGCAAGAGCAAATACCGCCGCAAGTAAGGGCCACATCATGTTAGCTGCAGCCAGGCTGTCGTGTCCTAAATAATGACCGACAAACATGCCGTCTACTACTACATATAAGGCTGAAACAATCATGGATACCGAGCTTGGGAGTACACAATAGGCAAAAAGACGCCCTATGCTCATGCTTGCAAAAAGATCAGAACGCATAAAAAAATTTAAAATCACCAAGATCCTGCTTAAAAAGCATAGACAGGATCTGATTTAGGCATAGGCAGAAAAGGAGAACTGCTCCCTTAATGCATCAATTGACGGTTGATTATAGGTTTCGATATAGGCTGCGGCCTTACCGCTTGAGGAGTGCTTTGCATTCCAGAGAGTGCTGGAGGCTTTTGCATATAAAGCCTCTGCATCTAATGCATTGGCAGAAAGATCATCTGGATGTGCATGTTTTTTTTCAGGAGCTTCCTGAACATGGCTGTCAGATCTGCCAGCCTGAGTATCAGCAACTGCATCATTTTTATCTGCAGGTACAACAGATCCCTGCTCCTCCAGACGCCGGCGGTTTATCGGGCTCTGGATGAACACTGACGATAATGAACTGTAGCTGTGATTTACCTGCATAACTATCGATTATCAGATCTGCTTTTTCTGATCAGAAACCTTCTTCCATGCGACATCATCTCGCACATATAGCGGCAATGCCTCAGCACAATCAACAACCTTGCCCTGTTCAAAAAGCTTTTTACCCAGGATTGCGACCATTTCTGCATCCGGAAATGAGCTTCTTTTAAGAATATTCGGATTTAAACCGGCTTTATGCAGTAAATCAACACCGCTGCCTCCTGCATAAGCAGATCTTGCACCTAAGATCTTGAAAATCTTATTTACAGCCTCCTCCGGGGGCAATACACAAGGCTCGAGCAAGGCCTGAGGATAATCACCGGTCTTTTCATAGACAGCACAATAGACCTCTCCCATGCGGGCATCTATTGCACCGATAGCATACTGCTCATCAGTGCCGATCAGAGCCTGCATAGCCAAAGCCTCAAGTGAAACTACACCTGCACAGGGAATATCAAGACCAAAGGCCAGTCCCTGGGCTGTGGAGGCAGCAATTCTAACTCCGGTAAAGGAGCCTGGACCTCTGCCATAGACTATACCGTCCAATTCGTTCTGCTCTACTCCGAAATGCTCACGTACCCTGTCACACATAGGCAGGATAAGCTCAGCATGCTTCTGAGGTGCAATCTCATTGATTGCATATACTTCATTGTCTACCAGCAATGCAGCAGAGCAGTTTTCAGTTGAAGTCTCAATGGCCAGAAGTTTCATAGAATTTACGCAAGAACCTGCAACAAAAGCAGCAGGGGATCGCGTCCTCCCTAACTAGTTGAGTAGTAAACAGCTTTGATTTTTCTAAAAGCTGTAATTTCCTGAAGCCTGCAAATAAACTTTAAAACACCTTTGCAGGCTCTATTATTAACAAAAAAAAATTAGCGGTCAGTTCTAAATCCAGGTACCTGCAGTATGCATTTTTAAAGCAAGGATTAAAAACAAAGCCATTATCCCAGCTTCAAGGTAAAAAGCTCTGATCCTCATTCAAAATCTGGGCAATTCCTGCAAGCTGCTGCTGATGTTTTTCCTGTTTTGAACGGCACATCAGGACAAGACTCCTTTCTCAGGCTTTAGAGGAGGCGGTCACATCCGCACTTACAGTACGTCTGTTTAAGTCTGCTAAAAAGCTCTGTAGCTGCGGTACGCTTTTGCATATTGTAACAGGGGGCAGACTTTTCAGAAACAAGTTACCATATCCTTTTTTTAAAATTCTGGGATCACATATCACCATCGCCCCGGTATCCTTTTCATGACGGATCAGACGCCCGGCTCCCTGCCTTAGATCAATTACCGCTTCAGGCACCGATATATCCACAAATGAACGTGGATGATTATCCTTACCCTGATCATAATAGGAGCATCTGGCCTTAAACACAGGATCAGACGGGGATTGAAACGGAAGTTTATCGATGATAACTAAAGACAGCGCAGATCCCTGTACATCAACAC
>CAVFIO010000141.1:0-3650 GCA_963622535.1 Akkermansia muciniphila | reverse complement strand
ACTGATTTAGTAATCCTCTCTATGAAAAGCCTGATCTATCAATAAAGTCATTTAAGCACTAAGACAGAATAAGAGCATCGGAAATAGCCCGGGCGTTCAGGTAACCGGTAATTGCGACCTCCCTGATAACACCTTTTCTAATGCCTGCATATGGTGAAAAGCACCTGAAGGCTGATGAGATATTTAGCAGAGGTAATAAAAATTAGCTTCAAGTCTCCGGATCTTATGAAGATCCTCAAAAAAAACAAGGCTCAGGTGCAAAAGAGAGGCTCTGAGCGTCTGGTATTAAACCGCAGTCAGCACCAGATCCAGAAAAAAGACATCCCCTATCAGGCAATAAAGGTGCTTGAAGGACTGCAGCGTGCAGGCTTTCAGGCCTATCTTGTTGGCGGCTGTATCCGTGATCTGTTATCCGGCAAGGCTCCCAAGGACTTTGACGTTTCAACCAACGCCACTCCCGAGCAGGTGCGCAAGGTCTTTAAAAACTCCCGCATCATCGGCCGCCGCTTTAAGATCGTCCATGTAGTCTTCGGCCGCGAGATAATTGAAGTCACCACCTTCAGATCAAACAAAGAGCCCAAGCATGACAGCATGCGTCATCTGGCATCTGACAGCGGTATGCTGGTGCGCGACAATGTCTACGGTAAAACTCTTGATGAGGATGCCGAGCGCCGTGACTTCACCATCAATGCCATCTACTTTGATTTAAAGAAATCAGAGCTTATTGACTATCATGCAGGCCTCTATGATCTGCAGGATCATGTCATCGATATCATAGGTGATCCGGAAACGAGGTACTCAGAAGATCCCGTCCGCATCATCCGCGCGTTGCGCTTTGCCGCAAAATTAGGCTTCAGGCTTTCAAAGCGTACTGCTGATCCTATTACCAAGATGGCCCCGGCCTTAACTCAGGTATCAAATGCCCGCATGTTTGAGGAGGTCAACAAGCTCTTTTTAACAGGTCACGGCCTGCAGAGCTTCAGAATTTTAAAGGATTACGGGATCTTCAACATCCTCTTCCCGGGACTTGAGGAGTATCTTGTTAATCCGGTATTCAACTCCTTTGTTGAATATGCTCTAAAGAGCTCTGATGATCGCTGTGCCCAGAACAAGCGCAATATGCCGCATTTTCTGTATGCTGTGATCCTCTGGGCCAAGTTCCAGAGCGAGATCCTGCGCCTTAGTGATTTAAACGACAGTGTGGTAAATGCAGCCTCTATGAGAGAGCTTGCAGATCTGGCCTGTCCTAAGATCCTGCGTGTTCAGAACGCCGTTACCGCCATTCCGATGTCAATATCAGAGTCCATCCGCTCGATGTGGTCCTTGCAGCTGCAGCTTCTGGATATCAATGATCCTGAGAACGTTGCCGCCGTGGCCTCCCGCCAGCTCTTTCGCGGCGGCTTTGATATCTTCAGGTTACGTGCCCGCTTTGAGCCTTATTTAGAGCCCTATGTAAAATTCTGGCAGCCCTACTATGATGAAAGTGCCGCCAAATCCAAGCAGAGAATTCTTGAGCGTCAGGCAAGAGAGCGCATTGATGATTTCAATGAGGAAAATGAAGCTTCAGCCACAGCTCAGAGTCCCTATCAGAACAGCCCGGGCTTTAATGAATCAGCAAAAGATAATTTAAACGCTGATGACACGCGCGCCAACCGTCGCAAGCGCCGCCGTGAGCAGGATGAGCTGCGTGCTAAGGCAGATGAGATCTTTAAATCTCTCACGAGGAAATCACCAAGGTCCTCGTCTGCTCAAGACAGCACAGAGAGCAGCACTCCCGATCCCTGGGGACAGGATCATGCCGGGGCTCAAAAGAGCAACGACAGTGGTTATACTGCCGCCGGCACCTTAAACTCTGATGCAAAGCAGCAGAATAAGGAGCTTGCTGACAGCAGTAGCGCACAAAAGAGCTCTTTTAAGAGCACTGAGGCTTCCCAAAACGCAACGAAGTCCTCTGAAGGCAAAGCTAATCCTCACAATGCAGAAAGCATGGCTGCAGAAAACCCCCATGCTGACAATAAGGATGCCGCAGCTCCCGATGCCGAGCGTCTTGACAGATTGGCCCGTGCCCGTGCCTGGCGTGCCTCGATGAACCTTGAGCCATAAGGATTGATGATGGCACAGGTACTGATATCGCTTGGATCAAATATGGGAGACAGCCTTAAAACGGTTAAAGACGCTCTTTTAAGGCTCTCTTTGATTGATGAAGTAACCTTGTTAAAAAACTCCTCCCTGTATCGTACCAAACCCTGGGGATATACACAGCAGCAGGATTTTATCAATGCCGCCTGTGTGCTTGAAACCACGCTTGAGCCGCTGGCACTTCTGCATAAGCTACAGATAATCGAGCAGGAGTTTCACCGGGAGCGGCTTTTTAAATACGGTCCGCGTACGCTTGATCTTGATATCATTGCCTTTGATGCAGTCACGCTTGATACTCCCGAGCTCACACTGCCCCATCCGCACATGACAGAGCGTGCCTTTGTGCTGGTGCCGCTTTGTGAAATAGTTCCTGATCACATAATCGAGCCTTATCATCTGAGCATTAAAGCTCTCAGAGACAGGCTTTCTAAAGATGCCTTAGAGGAGGCGCAACGCTGTGCCTAATAAAGAGATCCTGCCACGCCTGATAGTAGGCCTTGGCAATCCCGGCAGTCAGTATGAGCACACCCGTCACAACGTGGGTGTGGATTTTTTAAACAAACTTGCCGATACATACCGTATAAATTTAAGCCTTGAAAGCAAGTTTCAGGGAATTACAGGCCGCGGCCTGATTGAGGGTAATGATGTAAGACTGCTCTTTCCCACAACCTATATGAATGAAAGCGGCCGTGCGGTAAGTGCCCTCTGCACCTTCTATAAGATAGCACCCGAGGAAATTCTGGTTGTACATGATGATCTGGATCTAAAGCCCGGGCAGATGAAGCTTAAGAGCGGCGGCGGCTTTGCAGGTCACAACGGCCTAAAGAGCATAGGTGCCTGCATGGGCAATACCCAGAGCTTCCTGCGTTTGAGGATCGGCATCGGCATGCCGCCGTCGCATGATGTCATAAGCTGGGTTTTAGGACGCTGTGCCCCAAATGACAGAGATAACATCGATGAGGCCTGCAGTGTTGCCATCAGTGCCGTTAAGATCCTCTATACTCAGGGACTGCAGAAGGCTACCATGATGGTAAACGGCTTTAAGCCTTTGCAAAATAAATAAAGCATTTACGCGTTAAAGATTTAAAAGACAACCTAAGATAAGGAATAAGAGGAAAACATGGGTTTTAATTGCGGTATTGTGGGCTTGCCTAATGTTGGCAAATCAACTCTTTTTAACGCCTTGACCAAGGCTGGCATTGCAGCAGAGAACTTCCCCTTCTGCACTATCGATCCTAATACCGGCATCGTGCCTGTACCCGATCCTCGCCTGGACAGGATTGCCGCTATCGTGCATCCAGCCAAGATTGTTCCCACCTCCATGGAATTTGTGGATATTGCAGGACTTGTAAAGGGTGCCTCCAAGGGTGAGGGTCTTGGTAACCAGTTTTTAATGAATATTCGTGAAACTGACGCCATTGCCCACGTGGTTCGCTGCTTTGATGATGAAAACGTCATCCATGTCTCTGGCAAGGTCAATCCCCGTGAGGATATCGAGATCATCTCAACCG
>CAVFIO010000140.1:0-3678 GCA_963622535.1 Akkermansia muciniphila | reverse complement strand
GTTGAATGCACCGCACTCGAAATGCGGCAGACGGTTTACCGTCTCGGGGGTTCAAATCCCCCTCTTTCCGCCAGAAGAGCTCGTTTTCAGACGAGCTTTTTTTATGTCTGTTGTGTTCACTTCTATCCTTTTAAACCGCATATATAAGCCATTTTCTCACTATAAAAATCTCTTCTGAACACCTCTGAACACATCAGACTCATAGAGGATTTACTCTTTTCTTGCATTTGCTTTTTTGCAAGAAAGCCGCTAAATTCTGTCATAAAGATGTCATAAAAAAGATGCATCATAAATCCCATAAAAATCACCGTTACTCATATATTTATCTAAAAAACAGGACAAATAAGATGGCAACACGGAAAACACTAAAAACCGTCATTAAGGAAGTTGAAAAAATCATCCTCAAAGCAAAACAGGGAAAAATTACTGAAGCGGTAACAACCTATAACTGCGGAGATGGATTAATCGTTGTTGTAAACAAAGGTACAGGAAGTTCCTTCTGGTATGCACGTATAGATGGAAGAAAAATCAAATTAGGAAGCTATGATGAATTTGATTATCAAACGGCCTGTAACAAAGTCGATGAGCTAAGAGGAGTAAACAAAAAAGAAAAGGAACAGATTAAAAATGGCCCTACTGCTAATGAGTTCTTCAACACCTATATCAATCATTACGCAGGAAGTCGCAAGATCGGCAGGATAAGAACAGATAATCTTAAGACTATCTGGAAAACCACCATGTACCCGTTACACGAGTACAAACTAAAAGAGATCACCAGTCACCTTGTTATTTCCAAAATACAGGAAATTGAACAGACTCCCAATAATAAGCACTACGGAGTTTCTTTGCTCTGCAATATGCTGAATATGGCACGCGAACAGAAGCTGATAGAGGTTAATCCAATAGATTCGTTGCTGAAAACCCGTCCAAGCCCTTTTCCTCTTGAGAAAGCAAAAGTGCATGCAGCGCTGTCTCCTGATGAATTTTTAAAAATCATAGTAGAGCCCCTTTCCAAGGCTGAATCCAGATACCTGCCTGTTTATTTAATGTGTTTCCTGTCCGGTTATTTCTTCAGAGAGTTTCTGCACATGCGCTGGTCACTGATCGATCTTAAAAATAAGTTTATCAGACTCCCCGTTGTAAATGTTCAGGGTAAATATGCTGACAGATATTTTCTTAAGCCACTGTCAGAGCCGATGATCGCTGTTTTGCAATACGTGCACAGTGTAAATCCGATCCGCTCTGATTACGTCTTTCAATCTGTTGCAAGAAAAGCTCCGGCCCCTTTTGGTGATAATTCAGTACGTGAACCCTGGCGCCGGCTTGTAAACAATAATGATTATAACTTTGAGGACGTCAAATCAATAATGAAGGTATGGCTTCAGGAACAGACAACAAAAGATCCCGATACCGGAAATACAGTCCCCAGATTTCAGGATGATTTGGTCAGCGAGCTTAACTCACGTATCCCCAAATATGCTGTGGGACTGGATCGTAATACCGGCTGGAGGCTTGATGATGAGCGGCCACTGTATGAAGCCTGGGCTCAGTGGCTGGTAAAACACCTGCCAAAGGAATTCAAAGATGTAATTGAAAAAGGACGGGAGCATCCGCTGAAGACATTCAAATAAATTTACTTAACGCAAAGAAAACCTGAATAACATCACTATTTCATCTGGTATGATAGAAAAAGCAAACAGGCTTTTAATGTATTAAGCAGCTTTTTAAAAATAAGGATCACGATAGAGAACAATCACAGCAGAGGTTAGCTTTATGGCAAAACGTAAGCCCATACAAACGATCAAAAGTGCGGTCAGCAAGCTCATTGCTGAAGCAAAGTCGGGCAATCTTAAAAGGAAGACGGTGCAGTTTGGCTGCGGGGACGGACTTACAGTTGCGGTAAACAATGGAACAGGAAAAGCTGTATGGCTTGCCCGGTGCGCAGGTAAGAGCTATGTTCTGGGTGACTTCACCAGAATGGAGTATAAAACCGCTTCTGCCAAAGTTGCCAGGCTTAAGGCAACTCATGAGGAGGAAAAAGCAGATCCCGGATTGCCGGCTAATCCTACCGTTGCTGAATATTTTCCCGTCTATCTTGAGTTTTGGATCTCACAGCATAAAGAAGGCTCTGCACGGCAGAGTAACTTTAAATCCCTGATGAGGACTACCCTGTACCCATTACACGACATAAAGCTCAATGAACTTACGCGCAGAACTATTATAGAAAAGATCCGCGCTATTCCTCAGACACCAAACAATAAGCACAATGCTGTGGGCTTGCTGAATCAGATGCTGAGATATGCCTATAACAGTGGAGTTATTGATTCAAATCCAATATCCGATCTGCTAAATACAAGAGAAAGCCCCTTTCCTCTGAAGGCAGTCACCCATCATGCATCGGTTCATTACAGCGAATTTATAGAAAAAGTAGTTCAGCCGCTGAATGATGTTCCGGAATTCCTCCGTGCTTTCTATCTGATGAGCTTTTTAACGGGCTTTCGTTTCGGAGAAGTCCGGCTCTTACGCTGGTCCTGGCTTGATATTAAAGAAATGGCTTTTATGATCCCTCCTACAGCAAAAGGATCTAATAAATCCAAGCATGTACTGGTCAAACCGCTTACTCCTCCAATGAAGGATCTTCTGCAGTACCTGTATGACTGTAACGAAATTCAGTCAGATTTCGTATTCCAGTCCCCGGTCAAAAGCGCCCCAACCTGCATAAGCCCTTATTCAATCCGGGAGCCGTGGCGCCAGTATGTAAAATCAGAGGTATCTGATTTTCATGGAGTACGCTCTACTATCCGAAGCTGGATCAAGGAGCAGCGCGCACCGGATCCTCATACGGGATATATGAAGCCTGTATTCTCCTTCGAGGCGGCCGAAGGTGCCCTCACCCATGATACCCGTGATTCTCTTGAGAAATCCTACGATAACAGTGAACGAATTGAACCGGTTCGCGAGGTCCTGATAGCATGGAATAACTGGCTGCTTGAGAGATTGCCTGATGAATTCATGGATATTCTGCATGAAGGTCAGAATATGCCTCTTGACTGGAATAAAGGCACCTTCTTAAATCAGATACATGTTGAAAGCTAATCTCAGGATAATGCCGGAAGATTTCTTCTTATTACTGCAGGAACAATGTGAATATGAGCAGCACATCAGCTCCATTAGGTTGACTAAATACCAGCTTATGTGATCATGATCGAGATTACAGGCAACAACAAGGTATTTTTTACACTAACACAATTCAACACTGGTATACTGCAGACAGATCATAAAAGAGTATTTCAAAGCCCCCAGTTCCTCTTAGGGGGCTTTTCTATTGTGAAGGATCGGGGACTGAATTCCAGATCCTCTCACCGTTTCATCCTCGTCTTTGAGCCATCCTCACATGTACAAACCTCAACGCGTATCGAAGCTTGACGTAGTAAGGCTTACCAAAAGCCGCATCAAAGCTCCTTAAAAAGGATCGGCCGGAGTAAAGCACTCGAAAAATCCGGAGCAGTAGTCTATCTACAATCATGGTCAGCATGGAAATCCGCAGCTGGATTTAAAGATTATCAGCATAGCCACCATAGGCTACGTCATCGATAGCGCAGACAGTTATTTAGCAAGTCTTCCTATGTCTAACCTCCATCACAACTCGGACACCGGGTCCACTGATGATGCTTTGAA
>CAVFIO010000139.1:0-3859 GCA_963622535.1 Akkermansia muciniphila | reverse complement strand
AGGAGCCACAAGGGCTCCCGGGGTGTTTTAGGTCAGGTCATGTCCTAAAGTCAGGTTTCTGCCGCGCTCCGGCTTTGCCTCATGAAAAAGATCATACCTATGCATAACACCGTCTTATTCTCTATCTCAGATCAGGCTTTTCCAGATCTTAGCTGCGCGATACATCTTCACCTCAAAAAACAGGATAGAGATGAAATCATAAAGAGATCATGCAGATAAGCCCGGAGTTTCACGTAAGAAACATCATGGTATGTAACAGCAGGATCGCTACACACCGTCCTCTGTATCATCTGTATCTGCGGCCTAAAACGTCCGTGTAAGTCTTCTTTTCCTCACTTTAAGCTTGCATAGAGCAGGGCCCTGGCACTCTCCAGCGTTGCATCAGTCACAGTATTTCCGCCCATCATGCGCGCAAGCTCAGCAATGCGTCCCTTTTCATCAAGCACACTCACTGTGGAAACAGTACCATCATCTCTATCCTCTTTTACTACCAGAAACTGATGATGAGCACAGGCTGCAACCTGAGGCAGATGGGTAACCGTGAATACCTGTGAGGTATTTGCAAGCTTACGCAGCAGTGCTCCCACAGCTGAGGCCGTACGACCTGAAATACCGGTATCAACCTCATCAAAGATAATAGTCGGAACCTCATTTATTCTGGAGGTTAAGACCTCAACTGCAAGTGCCAGACGCGAGAGCTCACCACCTGAGGCGGCCTGTGACAGCGGCAGCAGATCCTGACCGCGGTTTGCAGTGAACAGAAATTCAATTTCGTCACGGCCTGCTGCACGGGGACGGCATTCCTCGTTACGTACACACTGCACCCTGAAAATTCCATCAGGCATGGCTAAGTTTTTTATCTCGGAGGTTACAGCCTCTGACATGCGTGTGGCGATCTTCTGCCTGAGATCTGATAATTCCTGAGCCTTCTCCTCATAGCTGTTGCGCAGAACTCTGACCTCGGCAGTCATAGAGGTGATCTTGTCTTTTAAGGAGAGGAAATGCTCAAGCTTTTTCTCAAGCTCATCTTTAACCTTATACAGATCCTGCGGCTGAACTCTGAAGCGGCGCGCAAGCTCATGACACTTTGAAAGCCGGTATTCAATCTCATCCTGCGCATTCTGGCTGTCATCAGGCATGAGATCGCCTAACTGTGCTGAGACCTCATCAAGCTTTGACAGTGCCTCCTCAAAGCTGTCAACTACGACTGAGAGCTCGTCCTCTGCGTATTCTCTGACATCAATCAGGCTGTTAAGGCTTGATCTTAATAAGGTAAGCACCCCTCCGCGCTCTTCATCATCACTTAAAGTTGCAGATACCTGTGTGATGGCGCCGGCAATGCTCTGCCGGTGCTGAAGCTCATCAAAGCTTTGAGAGATCTGCTCGTAATCACCTTCCCCAAGATCAAGCTTAGATAGCAGCTCATAGTCTGCCTTAAGATTTCTGTATACAGCGGCGCCTTCCTTCTGCTCATCGGCAAAGGACTGCAGAAGAGATCTTCTGGCATTATAGGAGGCATAGATCCTGCCAAGCTCATCAACCTTTGACTGAAGCTCGCCAAAGCCATCCAGAAGATGCAGCTGTCTGGTATTGTCAAGAAGCTTCACCGATGCATGCTGACCATGGATTGATACCAGAAAAGCCCCCAGCTCCTTTAGCGTGGAAAGAGTTACCGCATGGGAGTTTACCCACGCGCGCGACTTGCCGTCTTTGGTGATCACACGACGGATAACCACGGACAGATCGCTATCCCTGAGATCCTCAGGATTTATAAGATCGCTGATGCTGTTGCTGGAAACTGATGAATCGTCAAAAGGAGCTGTATGGTGAGCATTACTGTCCGAATCTGCAGTATCAGGGATCAGGTCAGCATCCTGCTTTATAGCTGTATTATCAGTCTCTGCATCAGACCTTGCAGGGATGTCATGGCTAGCAGAAGCCGGCTCTGCACCATCCCTGCTATTCTGCTTATTAAGATCAGTTTTCTTTGATGATGATTTTCCTGCTTTTTCTTTAGCGGATAACTGTTTACCATTTTGAGACCTGATTTTTAAGGGCTGGGCAAGCGCGGACTGTAATTCATCAATGCTTACAAGCTCACGTTCAATTAAGAAGCTTAATGCATTCTTATTGCCACCAAGCGAGAATACCGCTTCAATTTCTGCCCGCTCACAGCCTTTTTTTACGCAGGAGCTGTCGGTTCTCCCTCCTAAGATCTGTGAAATAGCATCTACAGTTAAGGATTTACCGGCACCGGTTTCACCGGTGATCGCAGTCAGTCCCTGCAAAAACTCCATGTCGTTCTCATCACTTAAAACGAAGTTTCTAACTGTAAGTTGCTCGAGCATTGAGTGCTCCTTATTAAATATTGCCGGTAGCTTAAATTGAAAGACAGTGACTCGTGAGCCTGACTTTGCAGAGCAGATGCATGGCCATGGCCTGAAGGTGTCCAATAAGGACAGCCATTTAAGACTATGATCTGAATGTTCAGGCTCTTAAAATTAAACTTGAGAATTCTGCCTGAGAGGATTTTAGCATTTTGTAGCTTACAGGTAAGCACCTTGATATCAGGACCTGTGAATCAGAGAACGATGGCATAGCTACACATCCATTCTCTCCACCTTCATGCCAGAAAGCTGACACAAAAATGCATATTCATCTGCAAGATCTTATGCTTAAAACGTCCTCCGCAAGCTGTCAAAATGACGGATTTAAAGGCTATCTCACCATACACTTTTAAACAAGCGACTGTCCCCAGCCCAGCTTCTGACGGAGCAGACTGTAATAGTCATAACCTTCAGGATGTATCAGAGTAAGCGGGATCGAATGCTGTCTTATATTAACGGTGCACTTGGTATCAGTACGCATGGTAACCTGACCGTCAGCATTGATAGCCACCAGCTCCGGAACATCCGACATAGGTGCTTCAAAATCGATACGAATTAAGCTCTTACCGGGAATAATGATAGGAGAGCAGTTTAACGACTGCGGGAACATTGGAACTAAAGACAGCACATCCAGATGAGGCTCAATAATAGATCCGCCTGCAGATAATGAATAAGCCGTGGAGCCCGTTGGCGTATTGATGATCATGCCATCGCCGCGCAGGGTGTACATGTATTTACCATCAATTGTAACCCTGAAGGTCATCATATGCGCCATCATACCTGAGTGAATAACAGCCTCATTCATTGCAAGTGACTGTGCTACCAGCTCGCCCGCGCCATCCTCATCTTCACGAAAGATCCTCAAATCGAGCATATTACGCTGCTCAATGCTGTAACGTCCGGCAACGATGTTTTTTAAAGATTGCTTTAAATCGTCAGGACTTACGTCAGTTAAAAGACCTAAATGACCGCGGTTAACACCAAGTATGGGAACCTTGAGATCAACTAGAGTTCTGGCAGCGCCCAAAACTGAGCCATCGCCACCTACAACTATCAACAGATCCTTATCACTCATCTGCTTGCGGGATAAGGATGGAATCTCAGGGATATTAAAGCCTACAGCAGTATTCTGCTCAAGATATGCTGTAACACCAAGATCCCTTAAAAGCTTGGCTATTTCACGAATAGCACCGGATACAGGACGGTGATAGACCTTAGATAGGATTACTGCAGATGAGATCGGTTTTTGAGTTAAGTCTGCCACGGGATAAGTCCTGAATTAACAGTGTGTGAAGAAAAAAATAAAACTGGACTTTTAATAAAAATGCGCCAGCTCAGATAATGTAATCTTACAGCTAACGCATTTGAATCACAATTAAAAATTAAAATCACCATATTTTTATATGGGCGCTAAGGTAAGCTTAATGTAATCAACATTTTCAAATAGACTTTTAACCTTAATAAAATTACTT
>CAVFIO010000138.1:0-3877 GCA_963622535.1 Akkermansia muciniphila | reverse complement strand
CTGTACTTGTCTTCATATCTCGCGCATGGATCAATGTGTACATTAACCGTGCCGCATGCTTGTATTCCCTTACAGGGAGCCCTAACTCATCAATGATGAGGACTTTATAAGTGCATAATTGTTTTATCTGCTTATCTACAAGCACATCCCTTCTAGCTTTATCAAGCTTTGCGATCAGATCATTTGCGTAGAGAAATAAAGTGCTATATCATCGCTTAAAGGCTTCTCTGCCTAATGCACATGCCAGATGAGTTTTTCCAAGACCAGGATCGCCTTGAAAAACGATATTCTTGTGATTTACCAACCACCCAGCGGTACTCACTTAATTCGCGCAACAGCATTTCATTGGTTTGGCTAGCAGAGAAATCAAAGTTGTCGAAGGAAGCATCGTTAGGTAAAGAAGCCCTCTGCAGTTGCATCACGGCCTTGTTGTGATCACGCTCAGAGCAAATCTTTGACAGAAAAGTAGAAAGTACTTCTCTTGGGGAAGCTTTCTGCTCAGACATATCAAGCAGAAATGTATCCAGATTTTCGTCAATATACTTGTAGACATTCAATGAGCGGCAATTTGCAATTAATCCAAGCCTCCCGCAAAGTTCAGTACATTTCGGCCACATAACCTCGGTATAGAACGACGCTCTAACTTCGGTACAGAACGGCCATGTAACCTTGGCAAGGGGATAGCTCAGTTATGCGTCCCCCTGTCTTTTTTGTAAAGGCTCAGATATTAGCCCTCCTCTCCAAAATATATATCCGGCGGCGTTTTCTATCTGAGCTCAGGATAACAGTATTTCCCATCCCTGCTTCAGGCTGCTCCAGGTAAAGACCGGGCGAGAGTGAAACACTCATTGCAGCCTCAGCTTGTAAAGCGTCTTTCAAGCAGACTCTGCAGGAAGTAGCTGTTAGCGAGCATGAAGCCCAGCTTGAACACGATCACCGCCTCGATGATAAAGATCAGGTATGAGACCACAAACTGCAGCTGCGTGCTTAAAAATGCAAGCAGGATGGCGCACCACCACAGCGAGATGTGATCGAGGATCTTCACCATAAGATTGAGATCTGCAAGCCATACTCCTTTCTTATTGACGTTATGCCAGATCTTAAAGCTCATGATCCCTAAAAGCAGGAAGCACCACTTAAAGCACAGAAGCGGCATCAGAAGCCTGATCACGATGAGCGAGTTGTATTCACGCGCGCCGAAGAATTTAGCCGAGTCGTTATTCTCATAAAGAAAATCGGCAAGGGAGAGCACGAGACTTCCTACCTCAAGATTTGAGGTGGCACTGAGGCTTTCAAGAAGCCTGAGCTCCCCTGAGATGAGAAATTTTGCATTAACGCCTCCTGCCCACAGAGCCAGCCATAAAAGCATCAGCACTCCTAATGCCATTACATTTCTTATGATCTTCATATCATTAACTCCTGATGTTTAAGTGATGTATTTCTTATAAGGATGCCGGATTTTGCGTTCAGCGCCTTATAAAGTGCTCAGAGAGCCTCATGAGGCGTTTATAAAGCCCGGTACTCTTGAGATCCTGCTTTAAGATGAGCAGACAGTCCTGCAGATCCTCAATAAAGGAGAGCGCGGTTGTTCTATTTCTGTCGCTGTCATGCGCTCCTGCTAAGCTGCGCTTTACCTTGCGCCTGTTTGATGGTGACGGGGTATCCTTAGCATCATCCTTTAAAAAGGGAATAAGGCCCTTCATCACCCGCCCGTCAGCTAAGGTTGCCACATATTCAAGATCAGGTAGCAGCTCCAGCGCACTTGAGGGGATGAGCGAAACCTCGCGCTCCTTTGCAGTCTTTGAGATATGGTAGCGATCGCTTAAGCGGGAGAAGCTTCTTACCATGCTGCGCTCTTCAATGTAGATCCTGGGCATGCGCTTTATTACCGCATCGCAGGTATCAGCATCCTTGACTCTCATGGAGATAAGAGTGTTGGTGTTGGCAATGATCTGCTCGGCATCAGCTTTTGAGCCGCCATGCTTTACGAAGTCGGCTATGGTCTGGGTTACAAGCGTTAAGGCAAAGCCTGCCCCGCGTGATTTATTGGCAAGCTGTACCATGCTTTCACACAGGATCTCGGAGGCCTCATCGATAAAGATGCAGATCCTTTTTTCAGGCCCGGCGTCATTTAAAGAGCTGTCTTTTGCAAAGCGCTCCTGCAGAAAGTCTCTGCCCTTAGATCTCAGGCTGTACAGGGAGGTATTCCCGCTCTTGTAAATCTTGCCGGCCACGGCGCAGAGATCTGCGAGCATGAGCTTTCCAAGATTGGATCCCGTTTCAGAGTCTACGAGAGTTCGCAGTGAGACATAGAGCACGCCGTTGTTGCTTACGATGCTGTCAAAGGATATGCCCATTGCAGGGGAGAGGGCCTTTTTAAGATCTCCTGCGCTAAGTGAGTTGAGCTTTGGCAAGATGCCTGCAGTGACCTTGCCGTAGAAGGTTTTATCAAGATTTGCGGTGCTGAAGAGCAGATCAAGATCGGCGTTGCTCTCCTTCATGATCTTTTTTGCAAGCAGAGTGTGATAAAGCTCCTTTAGCGGGGCCACAGATGCACGGCACTTATAGGGGATGGTGCTGTAGCCTTTTATGAGCTCTTCATCGCCGCTGTCCTTTACTACATCCTCAAAATACCTGATGAGGATCTTTTTAAAGGAGTCAAAGTCAGAGAGCACATCACGGATCAGGGCAAGTGTTATGCCGTATCTGCACTGACGTTTAAACTTCATATCATCATCACATCTGATGTCATCAGGGGCTGCTTCCTGCCTTAAGCCTGACTTTTTCCTCTTCTCCTTGACATCAAGCTCAAAGCTGAGTTTCAGGGCAATCAGGGTAGAGGTAAGCGCATTTAATGCATGACTTTTAAAGTTCTCACCTGAGCCTGCTGCACTCATCAAGGATGCTATGCGCGAGGATATTTCGGTGACGCTGTCAAAGGATCCCAGGACATTGAAGCTTGAGCACTGCTCTTCGCCTGCCTGTGATAGATCAAACTGTCTGAATACCCCTTCGCGCCTGTTTATAAGGCAGGCCTTATAGAGGTTGTCTCTTAGATCCTGATCACCCTTGGGATCGATTACTATGACCGTGTCATGGCGCATGACCGCCTGCGATGCCAGCAGGTCCAGCATACGGGTCTTGCCGGCGCCGGTGGTGCCGAAGATGAGCGTATGGGAGGCAAGATCTTCAAGATCCTGAAAGATGCTCTGATAATTGCCAAGGGCCTTGACGTTGTGGATGCCTGCAATACCGTGACGGTATCCGGATCCTGTATGCTCCTGCTCCCTTGATAAAAGCCGCATGAGCTTCTGGGTATGCCTCGGAGTAAATTCAAAGCCGTGACCGAGATAGAGCGCATGACTCTGTCTTTTCACCACGTCATTTAACTCACTGCGAGGGAGTGTCTTAAAGCGCAGATGCTTTCTTTTTGAAAGATACTCTTTGAAAAATGAAAAGTAGGGCTCAGGCAGGATACACATTACTGCGATCATGCCGAGTATTATGTAGGGATCATTTGGCAGTGAGATGAGCAGCGCTATCTGGATTAGAGGCAACAGCAGCGCATCTGACATATAGGGCCTGCTCTTTAGTATCTTTATCTGTGGCATAAATACTCCTGTGTTGGTGAAGGTCGGACCTCAGTCATTATCACACCTGTTTTTTAACGCAACGCCGTTGCGTGTTTGATTCAAACAAGATTCATTTTTTCTTTGTATAACAAAAGGATATTACGCAACTTTAACGCAAACGACTCTTGCAACCAAGATGCGTATAGCTTGTATAGCAATAAAATCCGCCAAATCAGAGGAAATTAAAAATATTTTCATGAGCTTTCGCGCTCTTTCGGGCCTTAAGGGCTGAGATGGAGTTCCTG
>CAVFIO010000137.1:0-3900 GCA_963622535.1 Akkermansia muciniphila | reverse complement strand
TTGCAGCCAGATGTCTTTTATCTAGCCTAAGGATAGCGGATAGCCTGCAATGGCATTTATCAGCTGAGCATCATCCTTGCTGTTTTCGTCAGCGTGGTTAACCAGCGCATTGGTATTTGCCACAAAGCTGTCTATATGCTTTGTAATAGCTGCGCGCGTGATGTTTTCATAATATTTGTACTGCTGCGCTGTAAGGCGTCCGCGCTCGTTATCACCTATATAAAAGAAGAAACGCTCAAATAAGGCAGCAGAGGTTTCAGCCGGTGGCTCGCCAACCTGCGGTGACTTAAACACTTCATTGAGATATTCAAGGTCGATTTTACTGAGCTTTTTTAGCATTCCTCTGATCACATCGTCGTGGAGGGTGTCATCCTCTGTGATCTGCATATGATCCTGAACATTTAAAAGTGCTTTCACCATAGGCTCCAGCTCAAGATGCAGTCTCTGGCAGCGCTCCCTTGTAAAAACGCCCAGTGGTGCAATCACGCGGCCATCTGTCATGGATATTTCTTTTCTGGTGATGTTTGCCAAGACAGCAGGATCTGCACCATGCTCAAGCTCAAGACAGGTGATTGTGTCGTAATCAGCCTTAAGAGGACGTAATACAGTTGCAATGCCGTCAGTGTTGATACAGGATAAAAGTTTTCCCTGATTCAGTGCCTGAGTAAACAGGTTCAGCCTATGCAATGAGCCTAAGAGCTGATAGTCAAACAGAGCCTTATGATCCTGATGCACCATTTGCGCAAGATCTTCAAGCTCAAGCAGGCGACGCTCAGGCGATCTGGGGAGATCCCGTCTGGAAGCATTATAAAGACAGGCAGATCTTTCAGGAGATTTCTGCGGAGGCTTTGGTAATGTTCCCAGAGAATTTGCTGCATAAAGAACAGTTCTGAGCGAGCATACTCCAAGGGCGCTGGCAATGATGTCAGGACTGCGAAAGGCTCTCAGGGCTGCAACGTCAAGAAGCTTCAATAACGATGCATCCCAGGTTATAAGCTCATAACCTCTTATAAGCTCACGTATTGCATCAACAAAGGCCCGATCCTTCATGCCATGGGCAAGACGTCTTGGGTCAAGGCCTTGAGCAAAGAGATACCCCGGGGACGGGAGCAGACGCTCTGCCAGATGGCAGAGTATAAACTGAGGACGTTCAACCGGAATTAAATTGACGTCAGCATGAGCATAGATCACACCTCCTAATCTTCCGTCATCACCTCCGCTTACGGGCAGAGGCAACAGATAGATATAGGGGATCTGTGCTTTTTCCTGATCCTGTGGCACTTTATATCTTATTTAAACTGTTTCTGATTCTCGTCGTAGGCAAAGCCTGATTTTTTAAGCTTGCTTTTTAATTCACCGACGTTGATTTCATGATAAGAGCAAAGATCCTCTAGGGAATCAAATTCATGATCACGAAGCTGCATGTTTACAGCAGAGCACAGGATAAAAGGATCCATGGTCTGGTAGCGGCTTAAAGATACCATTATCTGGCCTCCATTGTGACAGCCTTACGTACAGCCTTTGCCTGCTCAACTGCTTCTTTTACTGTGGCGGCACGGGCAAGAGCAACACCCATACGGCGTTCACCGTCGATATCAGGCTTGCCGAAAATTCTAATTTGAGATTTAGGTGCCTGAGAGAGGGCTTCATCTAATCCCTTAAAGGTAATTTCACTGCCGTGACCTTCAAATTTTAAGGCAGCTGATGCAGAGGGGCCCATGAAGGTGATCTGTCCAACAGGGAGACCTAAAAGGGCGCGTACATGCAGAGCAAATTCTGAGAGATCCTGTGAGATCATTGTCACCATGCCGGTATCATGAGGACGTGGGGAGAGCTCTGAGAAGATTGCGTTATCGCCGCAGATGAAGAACTCAACTCCGAAAATTCCGTAACCGCCTAAGGCCTGTACCACAGCTGATGCAATACGCTTGCATTCAAGCAGTACGTCAGATGAGAGCTCCTCAGGCTGCCAGCTTTCAACATAGTCACCGTTTACCTGATGATGACCGATGGGCTTGCAGAAATGGATGCCGTCGACAGCGCTTACTGTAAGCAAGGTTACTTCGCGATCGAATTTTACAAAGCTTTCAACGATGACACGGTTTAAGCCGCCGCGGCCATGCTCGCAGGCTTCAGCAAAGCTTGCCTCAATATCGTTATCGCTTTTTAAAACGCTCTGTCCCTTGCCAGATGAGCTCATGATCGGCTTCATCACACAGGGATAACCTACCTGATGGATTTTTTTGCGGATCTCATCAACAGATGATGCAAAGAAGTACGGGGAGGTCGGAAGCTGCAGTGTTTCGGCAGCCAGAGTTCTGATTGCCTCACGGTTCATGGTGACGTTAGCTGCATTGGCACTGGGAACTACATTGTATCCCTGCTGCTCAAGTTCAACCAGTGTTTCGGTTGCAATTGCCTCAATCTCAGGGATGATGTAGTCAGGCTTTACCTTTTCTATAAGCTCGCGTAATGCGTTAGCATCACGCATATTGATGACAGCCTTTTTCTGGGCAACAGCCATGGCTGGAGCATGATCATAACGATCACATGCTACAACAGTAATACCGTAACGGATAAGCTCAATAGCTACTTCCTTGCCAAGCTCTCCTGAGCCTAAGAGTAAGGCTGTGGTGTTCTTTATAGCGCAGCCGTTAACAATTTCAAAAGATGATGCCATAGTTAAGCTGTCCTCAATAATTAATCAAATGTCTGTTAATTTTATTGCAGACTTTACTTTTTTTCATCATAAGTGATGTAAAAAAGCAGTATAGGGATAGATAAATTAAATGGCAAATGTCATTTTTTCCACCGGATTAACGTATTTTCGGGTGGATTGTCAGATCCTCTTGTCTTAAACAAATGAGATCCAGCTCATCCATGATCTGCTTTTGAGTTTTTGTGAGGGCATCTTTTGCTAACCACTTGCCATTGCCCATCCTGGTAAAGCAGATTTTCTTTAGCTCACTAACCACATCGTGGAATGAATATTCGTTCTCAAGCATCCAGTCTTTAAGGCGGTTAGTAATGCTGCGGCGTAGGATCAGGCCAATAAACATGGCAAACATCTTTCCTTTGATCTGAGCATCATCATTAATATGCAGCTGGTGATCGCATAAGCCGTTTCTGGTGGTATCAAAGCAATCCTCAACAGACTCCTTGGAGCGGTAGGCTTCCATGATCTCCCTGTCAGTCATCTTATTGCAGGTAGTGAACAGAGTAACTGCGCCACATAGTGCATTGCTGATCGCCTGTCCTTCGTTGTTCTCTTCATAGGTGAAGCCTTTGGGACCTTGGGCACGGGTAACGGTAAAGTAAGGCTCAAAGGACTTAGCCCAGTTATCAAAGTCTTTGCCGGGCCAGTGAGAAAGCGTTTTGAGCTCAATTTCCTTCTTCTTCTTCAAACTATGATCGGTCTTCTTGCGATCGGATTGACTGGTCAAATCAATGAACATGACAAGCTCTCCTTCAACACCTGCTAATGTGATCGGTTCACGGTGAGATATATAGAGCGAGTCATTGACATCGAATTCCCTGGAGAAATCATCAAGCTTGAGAGAGCGTGCCCATGCCAGATATTTCTCTTTTACTGCTTTAAGACGGCGAGGAGATACGCCGGCTATAAGGTTATAGCCTTCCATATGGGCCCAGTTGAAGTTCTCTCTGGAGAATCCACCATCCATAACGATGGTGAGCTTCTTGTCGCTCTTAAAGAGATGTTGATCTTTTGCCTGCTGTAGAGCGTACCTGAAGTTCTGGGCATCATTTAAAGAGCCTTCATAACTGCACATGTACATAGGCAGCTGTGTCTCACGGGAGCAGAAGAGACCTTGATTGAGCTGTCTTAAATCCTCACCATCACGGTTGTAGCCATACTCTGCTCTTTGGATTTGTCCTGAG
>CAVFIO010000136.1:0-3902 GCA_963622535.1 Akkermansia muciniphila | reverse complement strand
TACTGTAGCAATTTCCTAAATTTCAGACAAAATCAAGTCGTTAGTTATAGAATAAACTCAAATATAACTATTCTTAGCATTAAATAAAGATAAAAGTACATGGCTGACGAGAAAAATGGGGCGCAGGCATCAGATGCTAATAAGGCTACACCGGTCGTAGCTAAGTTTAAGCGCTCAAAAGACAGATCTCACATCATAAACTTTGCCTGGATCTTCAATAAAAACTGCGATCTGCTGGCTAATTATATGAAATACAGCGCCGGTACCAGTTATAAGATCGAGTCACTTGAGGAACGTCACGTACCGCATGTCCTTATTGGCTACTATGTACGCCGTGCCATGAATCTTTTTGTCGGACAACGCGGAAAATGTGCTGTAAGAATTCCTCTATGCAAGGACTTCGGCAGACGCATGCAGTTTGTAAATACTGAGCGCTTTCTGCTTTATCTGCCTAAATTACAGGAGGTATCTCCATCAATTCTCTCGGTGTTCAATCAGATGAGTAAGATGCATATGAGCATTGCCATTGACGTCTACTCCCTGATTTATACCCGCTGGGCGGAGATGGTAAAAGAGTTTTCCTATGCGGTAATTGAGATGGATCAGGATCCTGATGAGCAGTTTTACCTCTTAAATAATATCAAGAACGTAGCACCTAACATAAAGAGCATAGCCAAATGCAGGGATATTGCTCAGTGCCGTGCCGCCTTTGCCAAGGGGATTGATTATTGCTGCTGTCATGAGATCCCGCCTGAGATCTGCATCAAGTGTGTGAACAAGGCTTATTCAGATACCTGTCCTGATATCTTCTCAGACGTAAGCAGTGTATTGATAGAGCATTTTCAGGACAGCTTTAATAGTAGCTGCTTTAAAATCTTCTTAAACAAGTACTACAGGATCCTGCCTTACATCAAGCCTGTGATTGATTATGTTGCAGCGGATACTCCTTATGCAATTGATGTGCGTGACATCAGTACCTATGATGAGGCTAATGTCATATTGCCGCCAGAGCTCATTAAGAAAATTCAGCTTGTGATCTGTATTCAGTTGCTGTCATTCAGATTCCTAAGTAACGAGCAGCGAAAGCTGGGGCGCAACGAATACATGCCTACCAAAATGGCTCTGCTTGAAGGAAAGATCTGGGAGAAGATGTTGGAAAATGAGGATGTATCTGAAGAGCTACCGATCTTTACCATGGGTGTTGCCTTAAATCTTAAGCGCTTTGTCACATCCGGCACTGAGTTAAGAGATCTTAAATACGAGGAATTAATTGAAAAGACCACTAACCACATTTTAAATAACCCGTCCATAAAGAGCATATATTTAGCCTGTGATGCCTTACGCAAAAATGATCTCAGCCGGGTGGAGCAGATTGGACAGGATGCAGGTTTTTTCAACGGAACACAGCTTTCATCCTCGCTTGAATCCGGTATTTTATGGATTGAGGCCTTCTACAAGGAGCTTGAAAATAAATTACCTCTGGCAAATCCCCAGATGACATAGCAGGCATAGAAAAATGGGAAACATACGTATATCTGTCATAGCAAGTATTGCGGTCTCTTTTGCTGTTTTCATGAATTCATCAATAGCAGCAGATCCTGATAAAAATAGCGAACCCACATCAGATGTACGCACCATCATTTCCGAGGATGAAGCCACCCGTACTATAGTAGTCGGAGTAAACAAGGCTAAGCCCTTGCCAAGCTCACAGCCGCAAACGGTGATCATCTCTCCTGACTATAACTGCTATGCCCCCTATAAAAGGCCGCAACCTCACCATCACGAGCATCATCTTCCGCCTCAGGAATAGGGCTTAAGACGAGGCTCTTGCGTGATCTTCTGCGCAAATTTTTTAATGCAGCAGTCTCTGATAGATTCAACTGATTGCGCTAGAATACGCTCCATTGTGTTTGTGAGCGTGTTATGAACTCCGTCTTCTTAAAATTACATCTTTCAGTCTTTATCGCAGGCTTTACTGGCCTTTTTGGACGTCTGGTCAGCCTCAATGCTGTATGGATCTCCTTTTTCCGCATGACTGTAGGCGGGATCTGCTTTTATGCCTATTCAAGGGCAACGCATAAAATAAAGGATGTCCCGCGTCGTCTTTGCTATTCCTCCATGCTTGCAGGAGCCTTGCTCTCGTTGCATATCACGTTGTTTTATGTAGCGATCAAGCTTTCAAACGTATCTATCGGTACTATCACCATCTCGACAATCAGCTTCTTTGTGGCCATAATTGAGCCTCTTATGAGCAGGACCAGGTTTTCCATGCAGGATATCTGCTACTCCTTATTGGGAATAATTGGTCTGTCCTTTATCTTCTCCTTTGATGCACGCTACCGCCTCGGGATCGCCGCTGGTCTTTTATGTGCCTTTTTCTCAGCTCTTTACTCATCCTATAACCGCCGCATCATGGCCAACAGGGATTCTGACAGCTATACCATGCTCAACTGGCAGTTTCTGGGAGCCTCAATAATGATGTGCATCGTAGTTGCCGTGAACCGTCTGATAACAGGCGAGTGGGGGCTTTACTGGAGCTTAAGCGATGCCATCTATCTTTTTATTGCTGCTACCGTCTGCACTGTCGGCATGTATCTTCTGCAGCTTATGGTGCTAAAGGAGATCTCGGCCTTCACGCTGATGCTTACCTATAACCTTGAGCCGGTATATACCATTTTATTTGCCTGCCTTATTTTCCATGAAAACCGTGATTTCAATTTCTCCTTCTATATAGGTCTGCTCTTTATTATTGCCTCAGTGGCGCTCAAGACCTATAAGGTTGCAAGACTGCAAAAGCTTGATCCGGGGCTTAAGGACGCCTGAGATTTTGAAAGGATGAGGCATCACGCATAAACATTTCTTGGGATCTGCTTTAATTTAGGGTAGCATCATGACAATATACAAGGTGTTGTTACCATCTATTAAGGGATGATATATGTCTCAGCAGATTTCAGATATAGCGATCATAGGTTTAGGCCCTGCAGGATCAACTCTTGCAAGACTCTTATCTCCGGATCTGCGCGTGATCGCCTTTGATAAGAAATCTGAAAAGGACAGCAGCTTTAAAAAGCCCTGTGGAGGCTTGTTAGCACCTGATGCACAAAAATGTTTTGCCCGCTTCGGCATGACGCTTCCTCTGGATGTCCTGGTCACTCCGCAGATCTTCTCTGTTAAAACCATCGATCTTAAAAGACGTTATATCAGGCACTACCAGCGAAGCTACGTGAATATGGACCGGCATAAGCTTGATCTGTGGCTGAAATCCTTAATACCGGCTCATGTCGAAGTGCACGATGATGTGATCTGCAAGAGGATCACCGAGCATGAAGACTGCTATGAAATCATTGTCTCTGAGCACCATGAAGAGCATGTGTATAAGGCAAGATATATAGTTGGAGCTGATGGTGCCAACTCACTTGTCAGACGATTCATTCTGCCAGATTTTAAAATCCACTCCTACATGGCGGTACAGCAATGGTTTAAGGATCAGCACAAGGAGCCCTTCTACTCCTGTATCTTCGATAGCGATCTAACTGACTGTTATGCATGGGGATTATCCAAAAACGAGTACTTCATCTTCGGGGGCGCATTTCCCAGAGAGGATGCCAGAAAGCGCTTTGAAGAGATGAAGGAAAAGCTTAAGGTCTTTGGCTTTAAGCTTGAGGATCCGGTAAAAACCGAGGCCTGTCTTGTGTTAAGTCCCAAAACTCCATGGCAGTTCTGTCCTGGTAAAAACAGATGCTTTTTTATAGGTGAGGCGGCAGGCTTTATAAGCCCGAGCTCACTTGAGGGGATGAGCTATGCCTTTGAAAGTGCCTGGAGATTGTCGAGGCTATTTAATTCAAAGCATGAGGTCACCTTATCTGATTATCAGAGAGCAACACTTGGTATTCGTCTTAAGC
>CAVFIO010000135.1:0-3926 GCA_963622535.1 Akkermansia muciniphila | reverse complement strand
CACAAAAAACACATGCAAAAAGTGAGAAGTTTGCTTGCTGTCCGGAAAAGTCAGGAGAAACATCCGTATCAGTCAACTCACTGTTAGCATATGCTAACTTAAATCTTTTCCTATAACAAGAGAAATCATAAATTTTTTTTAAGCTTTAAAAGTTTCTCCTGTAAAGCCCCTTAAAATCACATCCTGTTTTGCAAAAACTCATCACTAAGAGCCTCCTTCCATACACATATACGCAGGGACGTGAACCCCCGATAAAAACAGAAAGAGCATCCTGTTGCTATTTATTTACAAAATTAGCCACCGTAGCAATGACAAGCCTGGAATCAAGAGGCTTGGTGATATGCTCATTCATTCCGGCCTCAATGATGCTTTGCCGATCCTCTGCAAAAGCATTGGCAGTCATAGCGATGATAGGAACAGTCCTGGCATCACATCTGTCTAAACTGCGGATGCTGCGACTTGCCTCCATACCGTCCATAACAGGCATCATCACATCCATCAAAATGGCATCGAATTCTCCTTCTCCGGATTTTGCGAAAATCTCCACTGCTTCCTTACCATTTACAGCCTTAACAACCTTTGCACCGGCCTGAGTGATGGTAAACTCAGCAATCTCCATATTGAGTTCGTTATCCTCAACAAGAAGAATGTTACAGCCATGAATATTTGCCTCACTCACGGTGCTATCTGCCTGATACCCGTCATGATCGATGATCATCGGCAACGTAACGGTAAAGGTTGTGCCCTCACCACAGATGCTGTCACAGGAAATAGTACCGTCCATCTGCTCCACCACCCGCTTAGCAATGGCAAGGCCCAAACCGGTGCCGCTGTAGGTGGTACGGGCATCAGAGAACTCCTGAGAGAAGGGCTCGAACATTTTTTTCTGGAATTCCTCGCTCATGCCGATCCCGGTATCCCTGCAAGTCAGACTGATACGGCTTTGCGTCTTGGATATTTCCTCTTCACCTGCTAAAACCACTACCGATCCGCCTTTCTTATTGTACATGATGGCATTACCGATAATATTCATCAAAGTACGCTTTATGTAGAGAGGACTGCCGATAAAACAGTCATTCTTGCATTTATAGGTAAAGGTAATGGAGATATCCTTGTCATATGCCTGTTTCTCCACCACATCCCTGATATCCTGCAGCATGAGACGCAGATTGAAGGGTTTATTTTCCAGAACAATTTTTCCGGACTCAAGCTTGCTGATTTCAAGCACTTCATTGACCAGTTCCAGCAGATAACCTGAAGCCTCCCATATCTTATGCCGGCACTCGATCTGCTTGTCCAGATCATCTTTATAATGGTCGGCAATTTCCACAATACCGCGGATACCGTTGATAGGGGTACGGATATCGTGACTCATGCGGCGCAGAAATTCGGTTTTCGCAAGATTTGCCATTTCCGCCTCGTGTGCCTTTGCCAGTAAATTGGTCTGGTACTCTGCTTCTCTGGCCTGCTCTCTGAGGTTGCGCTTCATGTTGGCCATCTGTCGGGACCACAATATGAGGATCATGACTATAAATCCACACAAAAATGCATAAATAGTGCATGATTTGCGGAAACTGAAAACCTGATCTTCTGTAACAAACTGGTACACATAGAAGCTTCTACCGGTGATCATGTAGCCGTAGTAATTCTCACCACCGACACTGAATTTGAGCGGAACATCGTTCTGTCCGACATTTCTGCGCGAAGTCTTGATGGCTGTAATTATTTCGCCGTATTTTGCATCCGCACCGGCGATGTCCTTTTCATTGACCGCGATGATTTTATTCTCTTTCGCAATCACCACATGAGAGCCTAGGTGGGTATGAAAGCCTGACACAAGTCGCTGCAAATCCAGGCTAAAAACGTCTGCAAATGAAGATGAGGTGTGGTAATAGTTCACTATGATCCTGTCACTGCCGGGAATGCCGCCGGCACCGAAATCGATAAAAGATCCATCATCCAGGAAAATGCGATCTGCATAGATTTTGAGCGGATATTTTCCTACCTCCAGTATGACATTATTTTGAAGATGCTTTATAAGCTGTAACTGAACCTGCCCGCCATGAGGAAAGCTTTGCAAAACCGCTCCATCCGCATTAAGCAGCAAGGAGCCGCTAATACGTAGTTTTTCAGTTATTTCTTTAAGATATGCCTCATCAAATGTCATCCCTTTACGGGCATCATCCTGTAGATGCTTGACCTTATCCACTATACGATCCAGATCCTGCATGACGATAACTTTGTTGAATTTTGAGGACAGCATATATTCCGAGGTAACAAAATCCGTGGTGTCCTTCATTTCCGCATGAAGTCTGGTCAGATCGGAACGTCCAGAGAAGATATAAACCGTACCTATAAAACATACAAAACAAATCAGCATCAGACAAACTAATGTTTTCTCCTGGCTGACCGTTTTCAGAATTTTATTTATCAAGGCCTATTCCCTCCAGATATTTCTGCGGCTCATCTACGTAGTGTTTCAAAATAGCCGCCGTGGCCCCGTCTTTTCTCATAGCATCGATTGTCTTTTGCAGCTCTCCTGCAATTCCGCGTTTATCATTTAAGGAAAAGGCTACTCCTACACGCGCCACCATGATGGGATCATCTACGATACGGAAATTCGTGTGATAATCCTTCATGTACTGCTCTATGACGGTCTCATGAGCACCAATGGCATCTACATAGCCTTTTGCAAGGTAAAGATAAATCAGATCTCTATCAAAGAAGCTGTATACCTGCTTCACATGAACAGTATCGCCCGCAGGATTCATGAAATACCCCTCAGGCTTGGTGGTGGACTGTACCGCGATGGATTTACCAGCCATATCCTTGAGGCTGTAGATATCACTGTCGGGATTTACCGCCACCACCTGACGGGAAAGAATATATGGACCAGCCCACAGATACTTATCCTCACGGCCATTCATGGAGAAGCAGCTCCAGATACAATCAATCCTCCCGCTATCTAAAAGCTTATCCTTCTCCTCCCAGTTAATGCGCACGATCTCTGCCTTATAACCCATGCGTCCGAAGGCCTCGCGCGCCAGATCAGCATCAATGCCTATGGAATCACCGTTTTCATCGATATAACTAAAAGGAGGATAGGCATCAATGCCCACAACTATCCTCTTATCAAACTGCGCAGCTTTCTGCTCCACATGGTTATCGCATCCAAAGAGAAATAACATGGCAGCAAAAAACAATAGCCCTACTCCCCATTTGCGCCTGGCTGTGGTGACAATCATGTGGTTAGCTCTCATCCTGGAATCATTAACATCTTACGAAATTTTTCCTGCGTCTCTCTTTGCAAAGACATAACAGGATGCTTAGTAGCTGCAAAAGTGCATGTTAGTACATAAATAAAATCTGCAGCTTTTAGGAATTAAAGGTATAGATTGGACAGATATACCTTTAACAACCTGAATTTTACAATTTTTTTTAAAGCAATCATGTGATCTTGGTTCTTATTTGATATATATAGAAAAAATATGCATTTAGAAGATTATGATTTGTGTCTGATGAACAGGTCTCAATGTTTTTGGAAACAAAGGCCAGTACCTGCATTACAGCTACGGCAAAATTGCCGGATGATGGAAATGTTTACCGCCTGTGAAATAAAAAATGATTCAAAGCGTAAAAATTGAAATCAGAGTGAATAGTCTGCTATTTTAAATAACACTTTGATCTATAAAGCATTTTATAAAAAGTTAAAAATAATTAAAAATTTTTTGAACTTTTTTCTGTTTCTTCTATCTAAGGGGTATATGAAAAAGAATTCCTTCATATTGATTTCTTCTCATATAAAATCCCAAATTCTTAAAAGCCCGTGCTTAAAAACAAAAGCGCGGGCATTTTTTTGCCCGCAGGATCCTGAAATCTACGCTCCAGAAAAGACTAGCCGATCCTCTTTATGGAAAGTAAAGCTA
>CAVFIO010000134.1:0-4024 GCA_963622535.1 Akkermansia muciniphila | reverse complement strand
GCGTAATCCTGATGTGATCGCATCACCTCATTAGGATCAACTGCAACAGGGTGCTCGGTCATCATAAGCATGGGCATATCATTGATGCTGTCTCCATAGGCCCAGGAGCCGTCAAGCTTTAAATTGTGTTCCTCTAAAAAATCATGAATACGTCTTACTTTATCCTTCTGATAAGGGACAATTCCACAGCGTCTGCCTGTGAGTACGCCCTCTGTATTCTGCTCCATAGGAGAGGCGATTATGTAACTTATGCCCATGGCCTTTGCCACATGAGAGACGAGATAGTCATTAGTTGAGGTAACGATCACGCAGACATCTCCCTTTTTATTGTGCTCTGCAACTGCCTTTACAGCTCCTTTTTTAAAGCGCGGGGCAATCCTGATGGCAACACATTCATCAAGCAGGGCCTCTCTTTGATCCTTACTCATTCCTGCAAGAGGGGCTGCTGCAAATACTGCTACCTCATTTATATCGACGTTACCCAGAAAAAACTGACGGCCCATTTCTTCAAGAGGATCGAGATAAGATAAGGGGATCAGGCCCTTTTCAACGTAAAAATGCAGTGATAGATCGTTAGTATCGCCGTCTACGAGCGTACCGTCCATGTCAAAGAATGCAACAGCCACAGGGCCTCCGGTATCTTACAGTGAATATCCTTGGGAGTTTAATTTTCAGAATGGTGATTATATCAGGCAAAACAGGCTTGTTTCATAAGCTTAAGCTAAAGGTAATGCTGCAAAATTTCGTGAGGCGGATGTGCAAGTTATTGAAGTGATCCTTACTCATCTGTCATAGTCGTGTAAAATACCCGTATTGACTTAATGTCTGAAGAATTGCTCCTTTAAAGTTATATTACTTTTGAGGACTTGGAGATTAGTATGAATAAAGTTTTTGATAAGAGCCTTATAGCTGTTGCAGTTTTATCCTGCGGCTTAATGCTGAATGGCTGTGCTGCTGTTTTAGTCGGGGCAGCTGCAGGTGGTACCGGAGCGGTTATCGGTTCTGATTCCAGAACTGTCGATGTCCAGATGTATGACGAGCAGATAGAAAATGATTGCAAGCGCATATTAACTGATCACCGTAGCGATTCAAATTCCAAGATCTTTAACGTGGATGTCGTTGCCGTAAACGGTAATGTATTAGTTGCAGGACAGACCGAGAATCAGACCTATCTGCAGCAGTGCGTTGAGCAGATGAAGCAGGTCCAGTATGTACGTAATGTCTATAACTATGTAGAAAACCGAGCTCCTATCAGCGCATCCGAGCAGAGCAGTGATGCCTGGATCACCTCCAAGGTAAAGAGTCAGCTTCTGTTCGGCAAAAAAATCAGCTCAGGCCGTTTCAAGGTATTTACCGAAAACAAGGTCGTCTATCTTATGGGCTATGTAACCCGTGATGAGGCAGCCCGTGCGGTAAATCAGGTAAAAAATAATGTCTCCGGTATTTCCAAGGTTGTGACTATCTTTGATTATATGGATAGTGTCAATTCTCCTGATCCGGTAGTTGAGCAGCGAGCCAGGTCATCTACCACTAATTCCTCTTCATCTCTGGCTGCAGAATCTCAAAGCAGTGTTGATAACGGCGGAGCGACTGTAGTAGGTGGTAATGACGAACTGTTAGCTCCGGCACAGCCTGCTAACTGGTAGGGATTGATTATGGTTGCAGGACGTCAGGTTTATTTTGCGGGCATCTTCTCTCCAAATGAGGGAGAGGAAGGGCAGTCAGTAGAGTTTGCTATATTGCGCTGGGATCTAGGATCTGCCTCAGATATTCCTGCGCCATCATCCAAGCTTCCGTATATCAGAGTGCATTCATTTTTATCCCCCAGCATGCCTAACCGTCTGCGCTGGGGGATCTTAAATGAGCACGGTATTGATCCTAAGCTGCTGCAGAAAAATGCAACTGTATATCCATCAGAATCTGATCTGCTGGCGGAGGATTATTTAAAGGGACGTCATACCGTAATTTTTGACGGTAACCGTGAAATAATGCGTCGTCTGACAAATAACTGCTCTGCTGTTGATGAGATCGTCAGCATGTGGCAGGAGGTGTTTGCAGACAGTGAGGATGAAAAATTCAAAACGGCATCAACTCCTGATGAAATGCTTAGCTACCTGAATTTACCCACGGTATCTGAGGTAGCATATCAAAGCCATCATTACACGCGCCTTTTATGTGAGCTCTATGCCACTGCAGCTTTATGGGCGACCTTGCGTTTTCTGAAAAGTCATCCGCGAAAGATCAGCGAAATTTTACAGAGCTCATTGCCTATCAACGGCTTATGGCCTGTCAGTGAGGCTCCTGATTTCTGGTTTGAAGGGGAGCACAGCTCACTTGCAACCTTCAGCGCCGCCGAGATTGAAAAATTTTTTTCAGGAAACACTCAGGATTATATAGATTGGAGACATACCAATATCTATATCCATGACTGGAACTACCGGCAGCGTATTACATCGAGGATCTCGCAGGAAAAATTGCCTCAGGCATCTGCAATCTGTAATACGATCTTCAACAGGATGTTCTCTGTCGATGTAAAGCTTTGGATCCTGGTCTATTACGCGGTGTTTTCACACAAAAGTGAATATGCATGTGAAATAGCAGTTCGCAACGGGGATTTCTCTTTGCTGCAGGACAGTATCCGTGAGGATTTTACCAATTTTCTGATGAGGCACCTGAAGGATTTTCTTGGGACTGCGCAGAAGAGGAAGGTGCTCTCCGATCTCTTTAACAGCTCGCTTACTACCAGGAATAAGTATTCCTATCAGCAATACAATTACAAGCAGGAGAAGCAGAAGCAATTGCAGGATAGACAGGCCTCTCCTTATTTCCTGTTTCAGGAGCCGTCCCAGTCATCAGTGTGTTATTTTGAAGAAATAAGACGCTATGACAGAACTCCTGCATACCGCCATTACATAATCTCAGGACGTAATGAAGAGCGCAGAATGTGTGAAAACGGTGTCTCAAAGCTTTTCAATAAGTTTTTACTGGAGCTTAAAGATCCCTATGCACCTGTCTGGCTGGATAAAGACTTTCAGGGCTGGATTGAGTATGTAACCGGTGTCGGTTTCGGTGAAATCTGCCGTCAGCCGCGCATGCATGACAGTGCGGATATCATTGCCGCAAGAGATCTGGTGTCAGAGGTGGTGGCAACTGAAACCATGCCTTATATATTAAAGCTAAGAGAGCTTCTGACAAGAGAAATACAGAATATCGCCGGTAGCGATGATCGTGAATATCACAGTACCTTTGTTTTTATGGGAGTTTCTGTTGAAATCACAGTAAGACACCGATCACAGGTTCCTTTCATCAAGCGTATTTTCAATTTCAGATAGATCTGTCAGCAGGTAGTTTCCGGCTTCTTTTAAAATGAACCATCAGAAATTAAAAAGTTTTCTTGCACTATCCCTTGGGCTGATGCTCTCAGGCAGTGCTTTTACGGCTCAAATCTACGGCTCCTACAGTGAAGGCTGTGTACGCGGAGCCGTGCAGCTGCCAGAATCATCCTTATATCAGATCCAGCATTGGGGACCTGAACGCAATTTCGGGCACCCGGAGCTGCTGTCTTTTATAAAAGATCTGGCTTATGACGCCAGAGCAATAGGATTACCGGGGCTTTTGATAGGCGATCTTTCAAAACGCTATGGCGGTCCCTTTGGTGGAGGATCTGCACACGGCTCCCATAACACCGGGCTGGATGTAGATATATCCTTTGATTTTTCTCAGCCCTTAAAAAGTGAATATGAGCTGTCCCATCCAAAGGATGTGTTGCTCACCGATGCCAGAGGACTTACAGCCAACAGTAATTTTGATTCACGCCGTGAAAAACTGATTATGCTTGCAGCCTCTGATAAAAGAGTACAGCGTATATTTGTAGCCCCCGGGATCAAGCGTCATCTGTGTGAACTCTACTCACAGGATCCCTCTTATGAAGAGGCTCTCAGGCGTCTGCGTCCGTGGTTCGGCCATCGCGGGCATATGCATGTGAGACTGCGCTGTCCTGCAGACAGTCCAGAGTGTGTCTCTC
>CAVFIO010000133.1:0-4078 GCA_963622535.1 Akkermansia muciniphila | reverse complement strand
AAAAAAACCGCCTGAGTTTTTCTAGCGTCAGACGGTTTTCATAAAAAAGCAGACCCAAGGATCAACTTATTTGGTTTCAGCAACCTCAGCCTCGGCAGCAACAGTCTCAGTTTCCTTAGACTTGTTACCAAAATCGTGAACGATCTTATCCAGGGCCTTAAAATTGATCTTCTTCTCAGATACCAGCTTGTAACCGCATGCGCCGATCACAACACCGGCTGCAAAACCTAAAACTACCTTAGAGGTAAGATTTAACCCAAACAACATTAGTTAGCTCCTTTCTTTGCCTGTAAATCAGCGATCAAATCCTCAAGACGCTCCTTCTGAGACTCAAGTTCCTCCAGAGTCAGCTCGGCATCTTCCTTGACAACCTCGCCCTTTGAAAGAATATTGCATCCCTTGAAGTTCTTGAGCTTATCGGTGATCTCATCGCGATGCTGCTCATAATATTTGGCACCAGCTACACCGACGGCCACGCCTGCCAAAACACCTAAAATCAGTCTGTAATTAAGACCAACTAACATTTTATTTCCTCCTGACCGCGGGAAATTCCGCATTAGAAAACTAGTTTAATTCTTCTTCCTTCTGTGCATTATTACGCCCTTTCTTAGGCTCAATTAATACACGGGCTGAATTCAATACCACTCCCAGGGTTGATGCATTATGTACCACAGTTGCCCATAAAGGAGTGATCAAACCAAGAGATCCGAGCATCATAGCACCGGTATTGATTAATATAGTGGCACAGAAATTCTGATGCACAAGCTTCATAGTCTGCTTACCGATGCCGATAAACTCAGGCAGCTTTAACGGATCCTCTGAGTTAATGGTGACATCAGCAGACTCCATGGCAGTATCGGTACAGCCTGTTCCCATTGCAACACCGATATCAGCATAAGCAAGAGCCGGAGCATCATTGATGCCGTCACCTACCATTAAAACATTACCTACGCTCTGGGCCTTGGCAACAAAGGAGGCCTTATCCTCAGGCATCACCTCAGCTCTATATCCGTCAAGGCCGAGATCACGTGAGATAGCGGATGCAACTGACTTATTATCACCAGTTAGCATATTGATCTCTTCGACACCGTTGTAACGCAGGCGATTGATTGCACGCTTGAAATCAGGACGTACAGGATCATCGATCTCAAGTACTCCTAAAAGATGGCCAGCACCGGAAATATAGATAAATGATCCGGTAGGACTGGTGTTCTTGACATCAAGCATATCCTTGATCTTATTCTCTGTCATGAAGGTTCTGGAGCCTACCAGCACGACACCGCCCTTAAAGCCGTCTACCTTGCCGATGTGAGCCTTGATACCGCGGGCAACGATAGTCTCGGTATCCTCGTGCTCAGGGATCTCAAGTGCACGCTTTTTAACCTCATCTAAGATGGAGATCGCCATAGGATGAGATGAATGCATTTCAGCAGATGCCGCCAGACGCAAAACCAGATCAGCACTTATATCCTTTTGCGTGGTGATATTTACAATTGCAGGCTTGCCGCGTGTAATGGTACCGGTCTTATCAAGAATAATAGTATCAATTCCGGCAGCCTCTTCAATAAACGAACCGCCCTTGACTAAAATACCGGACTTGGCACAGCGGCTGACTGCGGCAGATATGGCAGTTGCAGTAGAAAGCTTCAGACCGCAGGAGAAATCGATAAAGAGCATATTCAGAACACGCTGAATATCACGCGTTGCAAGATAGACTATCACTGCACCTAAGAAAGATACAGGTACCAGGGCTGTTGCCATGGAGTCGGCATAATTCTGCACCGGAGCTCTGCGGTTTGATGCATCCTCAACCATGTGAACAATACGGGCAAGAGAGGTATCATCACCGACCTTATCCACCAGGATTGTAAGCTCACCTAGGGATACAACAGTACCTGCATAGGCCCTGTCACCCTTTTTCTTGGCAGCAGGAACGCTTTCACCGGTAATTGCAGCCTGATCAACTGCCGCCTCACCTGAGACAACTACACCATCGACACAGATCTTCTCGCCGGTGTGTACGGTGACGGTCATCCCCTCTTTTACTTCCTCTAATGGAACCTTGCGCTCAAGACCATTGTCATCGACGATCCATACATCACGCACATCCAGAGCTACGAGCTTTGAAATATTAGAGCGGGCCTTGCGGGCTGCTAATGTTGTCAGCATCTCGGCACAGTTTGAAAGAGTAAGCAGGGTCAGTGAGGACTCAGGCTTGCCGGCAATCACAGATGCCATCACGGCAGTCATGGTCAAAGTGTCGGCGTTGGGACGACGCTCCTTGATTGCACCGAAGATACCGTTTTTCAACAGCTCCTTGGACATGATGATCACAGCTGCAGAGCGCAAGGCACCGGTTGCAAGGAAGGTTGCAGGGCTTACACGGCGCATGATTTCAAATAAAAGGAAGAAGCCTAAGGAGATCACAGCACCTCTGCGATGAACCTTGAAGTCATCATCGATATCAGCAGTCTTCTCTCCCCTGAAGCAATCCCTGGACTGCTTTGCAATAGCTTTGCCGCTTTCAAGAGCAATACCGCCAAGAAGACGGGACAGCTCCAGCAGGGCACTGTTGCGTACCTTTGCAGAATAATCATCTGCAAAGGTTAATTTTACATAGCCCTTTCCCATAAAGCAGGAGAGTACGCCGCTGACGCGACGCATTTTAGCTTCAACCATGGTGCAGTTCTGATAATCAAGCTTAACTGCAGGTAGCGGTAATTTTATAGTTTTCATAAACACTGTTCCTCTCAATCAAGCCTGCTCATCATTGTGCAATGACTTTGGCTCCGGATGAGACTGACGCAATAATAATGCTAAGCCCCACAGCATGATCTGAGGACCTGCAGGACGATCACCATTAATAACGATGCGGTTAAAGCCGTATATTAAAAGTGCAATAGCCGCAACACGGGTTAAAAACACAGGCTCGGTATGATTGAAGAAGCGCTTGATACTGCCTACAACTCGACGGGCAGAGTCATTCAGGTTATCACCAACCTGCAAAGCTGAAGTCGGGATCAGAGTTTCCTCCTGCACCGCATGGGTGCCGGCAATTTCATGAGATAGCGCATCAAAAAGAGAGTTGATGTGTCGCTCTGTCTGGGTATAACTTACAGTTACCGAGCCTAAAATAGGACTTACACGCACATAAGTCATACCGGGAAAACGTGACAGGATCTTCTCAAGCTCCTGACAGGCCTCTGAATTTCCCTTTATGGCCTTACAAATATAGCGTCTGCGACCTTTGATTCTATGAGCAATGACCATGCCTTCGTTTTCAAAAAGCTTCTGCTTAATGAACCGACCGGCATTGACTCCTGCACCATAACCTATCATTTTGAACACCTCTTTCTAAAACCTATGCCTTAACGCGAGATCTAACGCCCTTGATTAACTGGTCAATAAATGATCCGGGCACAATACTCTGCGGATCGTAATTAATGGTTACGGAACCGGTAATACGATTTATCTTGTACTCGATAATCTCCTTTATTTCATTGAGATTATCACACACACCAGAGTAGATCTCATCATCATGCTTTAACTTCTCATATATAACTCTGATCCTTCCTTCATTGAAATGGGCTACTTTAACCTGACTTAAAAGCCACTTTGCCTGCAGTGATTTCGGAGCCAGAGCTGAGAGTACGGATTCAAGCATGATAAAAAACCTTATTTAGATTGCATTGTTGTAAGCTATAACTAACTTACGATCATATCACCTTTATGCAATATGCTCGAGAAAGAGCCTTGTTAAGTTAACGTGAGTTTATATTAACAGTTAACATAAAGTTGACATAGGCTAATTTTTACTTATTTTTCAAAAAGTTAAATTACCCTGTGCTAACTTTTCAGTTATCATTGACATACCTCTTTATTTATTAAGGGAATTTTCAAAAAAATTTGTATCCGCTAAAATATTCCATGCATCGGGGATGTTTTTCTTTAAAACCGGTAGCAGCATTGACATGAGCCTACGACACAGGCAGTTCAAAAAAATCCTCCTGAAACAAGGTCGAATAAGGTCAATATTACCGTTGTAACAGAGGCTGTATGTTCCCCCATCATCCAAAGG
>CAVFIO010000132.1:0-4095 GCA_963622535.1 Akkermansia muciniphila | reverse complement strand
GTTCTATCCATATGGCTTAGGGTAATCCATCCAGAATTGAACGCCTGGAGAACCTTATTATTTTCATCATCCAAAACTGATGGATTTGGTGCTCATTGCAGTGTGAGCACCTGTATTTCCTAAGGTTGGCCGTTTTTATCGTATTTAGTTCCGTTGAACTTATTCATATTAACAGAAACTTTACTACCATCATCAGCAGCACTCTTAACTTCAGAGCCAATGGAATTAGGATCCATAGCATCGCCGTTTGCCCCTGCCAGTGGTGCAATGGCATATTCAACATTACCCATTTTGTGCTCATCTCTGGCAGTCTCTGTGGTAATGCTATTAGTGCTTAGTTTTATAGAAGAAGCCCCAAAAGGTGAACCGATTTCCATATTAGATCTGTAACAGGTTGCACCCGCAAGAATCATTCCATTTAAGAACTTTAAATGCTGAATATACATTCTGATATGATCCAGCTTGCTTGCATGAATTGAATTCTTAAAAGGATTCAGATACGCATTTTGTTCATATGTCTCATAATCATAAAGAGAGTCATCATAGCCGTTAAGATCTTTCAGCTCAGCATTCCGCTTTTCTCTGTCAGATGACTTTTTGGCTGCATGCAGGCTCATGGAGGTTTCAATTAATTTACATAACTCATATATACGGTCCAATATATAGAAGATTAAAGCAATAATTTTCTGAGCTAAATTAAAACGAAGATAACGCTTGCTTACACCAGCAGGAGGATTCTTTAACTGCGACTTTGCCTCACTCAACTCACCTGCGACGTCCGATCCCTCACCTATATCTGATAATATTGCAAACGGCTGTGCTAAAGCAGTTTGAACACTAGGATACGCATAACCATCATCGGAGCCTCCAGCTAATGAGGCTGCAATATCCATAACCAGAGTCTTGCTGAATGCGGCTAAACTTACACCCTGATTAAACTTACCGGTTGTGGATATGGTTACATTTGAACCTTTGAGAGTCACCTCGCCAAAACCAAGACCTATACTGCCGCCTAATCCGTCTGATAGAGCCATGGCATTAGATGCACTGATATTTACATCAAACGCAGAGGCCTCAATTCCTGAATAGCCTTTAACTGCTAATGTTGAACTTAGTGTCGATGATGCCTGTCCGGCTTTAGTAGGTACGAAACCGTTATATGCAGCAGGAGCATATATGCTTGTTCCATCGGCTTGAACAGTTACATTACTCACGCCAACTGAAGCCACAACACTCTCACTTCCGGACAATGTTACAGTTGGAGCACTCAAAAGAATCGAGCTGGAACCGATAAGCTTGATATTATCACCGGTTATGATCACATCACTGCCTGATGACTGAACTCTGATTTCTCCGCTATTCTGCACACCTAAAGAGGATCTGACATACTCTCTGTTTTTATATTTTTTTTCAACATACTCCAAAGTCTTTACTTTTAAAGCAGCCTGTCTCTCTGCTCTTTCCTGGGCACCTATTCCCTCGGCATCAGGATCTAAAGCAGGGAAATCTTCCAGTACCTTTTCTTTTACATCAGGGATCGATTCTTTCTGCTTCATCTTTTCAAGATACTGAAGCTTGCATTTCTCATCTATCTTCCCGGCAAGTTCATTCAGGGCCTCAAAAGCAGTGTTGTATTGTTCTACCAGTTTCTGCAGTTCATTATTTTCCTCTGCTTTAGAGCCTTCTTGAGCATCTTTTTTAGCATTCTCTTTAGAATCTGATGTCTTCAGAAGATTAGTCAAAACTATAGGCTTTGCAGGAAGCTCATCTGCTATATCTTTAAAACTTCCTTCATCACATGTTCTCTTTAGCTCTTTGAGCTTGGCTCTTAACGCTGATTTCGCGTTTTTATAGGTATCTATTGCGGCAGCTACTTTATCTTCTGTCGAACCGTTTATCTCTTCATAATAGTTTTTATCATGAATGCTAGTATCACTTTGAGCAAAAGCGGCCATAACAGTGGCTTTATCTACCAAATCTGCATCATTCATCAATAATGAAAGAATATATTCCCTGCCAGAATTGTATTCAGAGTAATGAATTAAACCGTTATGTGAACCTTTCCAGATCTGCTCAGAATTATCATCGACATCCTTTAGTAAAGAAGGCGAATTAATATCCAGAGACTGAGCCTTGGTAGAATATAAATAATAGGTACCATTCTTTCTCAGAACCAGGATCTGCTGTCCCTGAACCATTTTGTTGGTATAGTTCTCAGATGCATTAAGCAAAGAATGAATCAGCTTAACATCGCCATTGGCAAACCTTGCGTAGAATTTATCGTTATTAATGCCATAATCATCATCTACAGTGGTGGCTACATCCCCGTCAGAGATAGATCCGTCCTGACTGCAGACAACTGCCTCAACAATATCCAAATCGCTATTATTTGAAGTAGATTCTGAGGAAAAATCAGGGGCAATTGCAGGAGGCATCAAGCAGCCAAGCCTTGTTCCGGCACCAAGTCCGTTTAGGGATATAGCACCGATTTTAAGCTTGGTAGAATCATTGACACTAATATTGATATCAGTAACCAGACTCCATAAAACATATGGAACACGCTTGGAATTCTGAATAATATTTAAATGACAGCCTGGATAGACACGTATATCACGGAACCCTGAAGATTCCAGGAAAGTTCTTGAGAAATTAAGTCTTGTTCTGATATTCGTTTCAATTTCATCAATCTGCTTATTTTTTAGAAATTCAAAATCATTACCAGCAGTTTCAAGGCTTAAAAAAGACTGTCTTACAGATTTTACTATTTCATCAGTCTTTTCCAGGGCAACATAAGATTTTGAATAATTTTCAGTATTTAAATAAGCAAATCTTTTGCTGTCTGTATCTTTATCCGGAGCTTTACCACACTCGATTGCAGATTCTCTCTGAGCTCCCAGAACAGCAGCACTGCCATACTTTGAAGCATCATTGCTGTCCTTGCTCTCAACATAGCAATAATTCTGATCTCTTGAGAAAGTTATTTTGACGCCATATTTCTCATCAAACTCTAATATGTAGTTAATACCATAAGCGATTAACAGTTTATTAAAAAAGTCATAATAGCTCTCATCATTAGGCTGAATAAGCACTTTGCTGGTATTAAGAGCTTCAACAGTTTCAAGCTTATGTATATTAATGTTGTTTTCACTAACCAATGGAAGAGATGTTGTGCTGCCGGGTACTAATAATTTTCTTAAAATTTCATGAATCTTAAGACCTTTGTAAAAAGTATTGCAGTGATAATTCTTTAATCTTTCAAGAGGAGAAACCAGGGCTATTTGATACTGGTAATAGGTAATTAACTTGTTATCTTCTGTAACCTGATAATCAGGCAGACTTTGAATGTTTTTTACCAGTGCCCAAACCAACCGGCTATCTTTTATCTCCGCCTTTGCTTTATCTTCAACCGTATAATCGATCTTTACAATCAGGCAATTTAAATCCAGGGAATCAAAATCAAGAAATTGTCGTGTTCTGACTACAACTAATCCTGTATACGGGCATGAAACAGCTTCTTCAAAATGAAAACTGGATACTGTGCATTTGTCTCCCAAAGGGAATATTTTTGACCCGACAGAATCCTGATAAAAGCTAATGTTAATGCTTTTTAATTTTTTGAAGATTTCCATAGTCCCAACCATTATTTCATACCGCTGAAAAGCTGTAATCTGGGTAACATTTTTAACGGACTTTATATATCAAATCCCTAAAACGCCCCTCAAGCAGCCCCGTTTGTCAATCTATAAGATGATAAAAGTACTCACCTTTTGAAAACAAACAGCTATTTCGCTATGGTAGCACATTTGTGTCGCTTAAAAGTCTGATGCTTTTCTCATAGGACAGCATCACAAATGGCAGTTACGCTGCTGGGGCATTTGTGAATGCATATAGAAATAAAGTTTTAAGATTTTAAGACAAGGATATGTGTAAAAAAACGGACACATACACCAAAAATACGGACAAACTCGTTGCACGCAAAAAAATAACTATTTGAATTAAAAGCAGATATTAAGAAGAAGATTTATTAAGATGGTGCCGAAGGTGGGAATCGAACCCACACGCTGTTGCCAGCGGCGGATTTTGAATCCGCTACGT
>CAVFIO010000131.1:0-4136 GCA_963622535.1 Akkermansia muciniphila | reverse complement strand
CCCACAACCTTACCTGAAAAAATAGGATCTTCAAGATCAGTCAGAGCAATCACCTTGCCGCTGATAGGCGCAATTACAGGATAAAAATCACTTTTCTTAAAAAACATAAGTCCACCTGTACATTATCTGTCTAAGTTTAAGTACAAAATTCCTTGTGCATATTTTAGCAGATCATTTAAAAGGCTTGTATTGAAAAGTTATCTCTCAATTGTTTTATTAAAGCTCATACCAATGAGAATTAATTACATATTCTAAAATGCGAGGTACCGCAACTTTTGCAAACGGTTACGGTCATATACTTAGCGTTATGCAGAAACTAAGTGATATTTAGAATTCTGCGCCTTATTTCTCAAACAAAATATACGGGCATCAAACATGACTGATTACAAACAACTGATCGCTGAGGGCAAGGCTGTCCTCGGAATTGAGTTAGGTTCTACCAGAATCAAAGGTGTACTTATCGATCCCTGTGACGGCAAGGTATTAGCACAAGGCTCACACGGCTGGGAAAATCGTCTGGAAAATGGAATTTGGACCTACCATATCGATGAAGTCTGGTCCGGAATTCAGGATACTTATGCTGATCTTAAAAAAGATGTTCAGACCAGATACGGTATTACTGTTAAAAAGCTTGCAGCCTTAGGCTTCTCAGCAATGATGCACGGCTATTTGGCATTTGATAAATCAGGTACTCTCTTAGCCCCCTTCCGCACCTGGCGTAACACTCTCTGCCGTGACAGCTCTGCAAAGCTTACCGAGCTTTTTAACTTTAATATTCCTGAGCGCTGGTCTATTGCTCACCTGTATCAGTCAATCCTGAATAAGGAAGAGCATGTACAGCATATTGATTTCTTTACCACCCTGGCAGGATATATTCACTGGAAACTCACTGGCAACCGTGTTTTAGGTGTTGGTGATGCAGCCGGTATGTTCCCTATCGATTCAATATCAGGAACCTACAGAAAAGAGCTTATCGAAAAGTTTGACACCTTAGTTGCCCCTGAGGGTTATCCATGGAAGCTTGAAGCCATCCTGCCTAAGGTGCTCTCAGCAGGTGAAAATGCAGGCTCTCTTACTGATGAAGGTGCAAAGCTTCTCGATCCTGCTGGTGATTTAGCAGCAGATATTCCTCTGGCACCTCCTGAGGGTGATGCAGGTACCGGAATGGTTGCTACAAATTCTGTAGCAGTACGTACCGGAAACGTCTCAGCCGGTACCTCCATTTTTGCGATGATCGTGCTTGAAAAGGCTTTAGAGAAGCTTCATCGAGAAATCGATAACGTCACCACCCCTGACGGAAAACAGGTTGCTATGGTGCACGCTAATAACTGCACCTCAGATTTGAATTCATGGGTCAGCCTTTTTGCAGAATTTGCTGAAGCCTCAGGCCATAAAATGGCTCCTGATGAGTTATTTGCTCTGCTCTACAACCGAGCTTTAGAACAGGGCGATCCTGATTGCGGCGGCGTTTTAACCTACGGATATTTTTCCGGTGAATTCATTACCGGAATGGAGGAAGGCCGCCCGTTGCTGATCCGTACCCCTGACGCAAAATTCAACCTGGCAAATCTGATGCGTTCAAACCTCAATACCTCACTGGGTGCTATTCGACTCGGTATGGATATCTTAAAGGATGAACACGTCGCAATCGATAAGCTGTTAGGTCATGGAGGACTCTTCAAAACCAAGGGGGTCGGTCAGACCATCATGGCTAATGCTCTGGATACTCCTGTCTGGGTTATGACTACCGCAGGTGAAGGCGGTCCCTGGGGTATGGCTCTACTTGCAGCCTTCCTGGTAAACAAGGATGAAGGTGAGACTCTGCCTCAGTTCCTCGATACCAAGATTTTTGCAGGCTCTGAGGGCACCAAGGTAGATCCTGAAAGTGCAGGTGTTGAAGGATTCAATAAGTTTATGCAGCGCTACACTGCCTGCTTACCTGTTGAAAAGGCCGCCTGTGAATTCATGGCAGAAAAGCTTTAAGAAAAGCATCACTGCTATCCCGGGCATAAATGCCCGGGATATTTCTCCAAATTCAAAATAGCGAAGTAAATTATTAACGAGTTCACGCTTTTTATAAAAAAACTGAAAAAATTAATACATTGCTGTATCCAATTTTGATGCGACGATTATAATCAGAGCGGAATTATTAATAATCAGTACACTCGTTTAAGGACATTAAAATGTACGAAAAAAATAAAGCAGGCTGCATGTATTGCGATAGCGTCTGCGCACATCGCAACAGCCTTATGATCCACATCTGCGATTTCAAGCACTCCAAGCTTTACCTGTTCCGCGATCAGAAGAACCGTGGCCGTTGCATTTTGGCCTATGACGGACATGCTACCGATCTTACTGATTTACCCAAGGATGAGCTTGATGCATTCATGGATGAGCTGATGACCGTTGCCAATGCTGTTCATCGCGGTTTTAATCCTGACAAGATCAACTACGGTTCATATGCAGATACCGTAAAGCATCTTCACATCCATGTATGCCCTAAATATGAGGGTGGCCCTAACTGGAACGGTCCGTTCTCTGATGCCAATCCTGTATATTTAAAGGATGAAGAGTATCAGGAAATTATTAATGTTTTCAAGAAAGAGCTGAACGTCTAATCAGACTCTGTTTTTTAAGAAAACCTAATATTCATAAAAGATTTCAGGAAATCTATTGAATTTTGAATAACTTTACCTTCTGCCGCGGCACTGATTACCGTTTTGGCCGCGGTGTTGAAAAAGACGTCGGTAAGGTATGTAAAGAGCACGGCATCAGCCGTGTTCTTTTGCATTTTGGCGGACACAGCGCAGAAAAATCAGGACTTTTAAACACTGTACGAAAAAGTCTTGAGCAGGAGAATATCCTTTTCTATGAATTAGGTGGTGTGCAGCCTAATCCGCGAGCTGAGCTTGTTTACGAAGGGATCAAACTTGCTCGCGCGCAGCATCTCGAGCTCATTTTAGCCGTAGGTGGCGGATCAGTTATTGATTCAGCCAAGGCTATTGCAATGGGAGTGCCCTATCCTCATGATTTCTGGGATTTCTTTATGGGCAACAAAATTCCTCGGGAGGCGTTACCGGTTGGGTGCATTGTCACCATAGCAGCCTCCGGCTCGGAAGGATCTGATTCATGTGTAATTAATAAAACAGTTGACGGGATCATTAAAAAGAAAGGTTCTAATTTTAAAACCAGTATCCCCATGTTTTCATTATTAAACCCTGAGCTCACTATGAGCTTGCCTCCATATCAGACAGCCTGCGGGGCCTGTGACATCATGACGCATGTCATGGAGCGTTATTTCACCAATACAAAGGGTACGCTGATTACAGACGAGATCTGTGAAGGAATACTCCGTACCATAGTAGTAATGTTACCTAAGGTCATGGAAGATCCATATGACTATGAAGCTCGCGCAGCAATTATGTGGGCAGGTACACTTGCACACAATAATGTCGCAGGAGTGGGACGTGAACAGGACTGGGCATCACATCGTATCGAGATGGAATTGTCCGCACTTTACGATGTAGCACATGGAGCAGGCTTATCAGTGATCATGCCCGCCTGGATGGATTACGTTCTAGATCATGATGTCATGCGCTTTGTTCGGTTTGCTAATAAAGTTTTTAACATTGAAGTTGATCCTGAAAATCCAAGAAAGACCGCCAAGGAAGGTATTGAAGCCTTGCGTATGCTCTGGCATAAAGCAGGACTTCCGCTTAACTTTGAAGAACTTGGAGCAAAACGCGAGGACATTCCCAAACTGGTTGCAAACCACGGTCCTAAAACAGAAGGCCACTTTGTAGAGCTAGGATCTGATGATATTCAAAAGATATTTGAAATCGCAGCTGATTACCAGCCAGAATAGCTTTAAGTGCAATTACATCTTAAGAGTCCCAACTTAGATTGGGACTTGCCGTATATCTCTTTTTTTAGCCTTGGTAAATCGTTTTTCAAATTTAAGAATATTCCCTCTCCACCGCTCAATGTTTGACCATGCTGTGATAAGCAAAAATAAACGAAAGAAACTGAAATCGAGCTACGATTTGGAATGGAGTTAACGCACTCTATTAGTTTTTTAGAAAACTTTAAAAAGGGAATAATTAGAAACGAATGGCGGATAGGGGCTTGTCATTGAT
>CAVFIO010000130.1:3620-4212 GCA_963622535.1 Akkermansia muciniphila | reverse complement strand
AAACCGCAGATCATCTTTATCGGATCCTCTCCGATCATCTTACGGATCCCCTACACTCATCTTTATGAGTTCTGTCCTTGTTATTAAATCTCAGTTCTACTCATCATGCGTCGGGAAGGCACCCGCTTAAGTCCGAGCTCTTTTCGGACTGCAAAGGTTTATTTACTCCAGTGCAACTTCTTATTAAATTCTATAGAGCAAGAGTATGAATATGGACATTCAATGCATCTGGATGTGGGTATTAGATTTAAATTACAAAGCTATCTCAGGACTCTCAGTTTGAACTGCGGTGTTTAAACTTCGGTTTTCTTTTTTACGATTGGGTGACTTACATCTATTCTGTCCGCCGAAAGCAACTGAAATTAAAGCTCCAGGATGTCATCGCGCTTTTTCTTTTTGTTGTGGACAATGCGCTCTGATCTCTTGATGGCTTTCTTTAGTTTGCCTGCATCAAATACAAACTGCGTCTTCAGATCACTTATGCCATAGCTCCCGAGGGTGACAGGGCTGTCAGGCTTATCTATTTTCAAATCTTCCTTGAGTTTGGAGAAGTCTAAATATTTTGCCTGCTGATGCCAGTTCTTATTTAAAG
>CAVFIO010000130.1:0-3610 GCA_963622535.1 Akkermansia muciniphila | reverse complement strand
TTTCTTTTGCCTAGATCTGAATTGATTTCAGGTGTGTATGGCTGGCCAGATCTTAATACTGCATAGCAGATGGATAAGAGCTTTCTGTCAATCTTGAGTACATTTTTCTTATATGGTCGCGGAGCTTCTAATTGATTGGCAATATATTCAGTGCGTGGCTCATTCTCACTGCCAAAGCCTTTACCGTGATGAGCAATGGAGAGAGCCGCCTGATACAGCAATCCGTTTAAAATCTGATCTCCCATGCGGCTTTTCTCTCCCATCTTTATCTTGCCACCTGAGCCATCATGGGAGGGATATGCTCCGCAGTAGGTAAGGAACTGCTTGCGGCTTTTAAAGCGATTGATATTTCCGACATGAGCTTTTAGTAAGACTGCAATCTGATATCCAATACCGGGAATGGTCATTAAATTACGGATGTCAGGATCATTCATCGCATGAGCATAGAGAACTTTTTGTTCGCACTGCTCTTTCTGAAGCAGGTTTCCTAAAATCAGGTTCTGAACCATATTGCAAAAGGCATCAGCCTCCATGGAAATTTTCTTACCCTCGTTAGCCTTCTTTTTCTGATAATACTCAATGGCTTTTAAGGCATCATCAGCACCGCCGATATGGAATTCTCCACAGCCATGCTCAGTAATAAAGCCTCTTACTAAGGATACGATGGTATATACACAACAGTTGACGGCATCTATCACCTGATAAAGCTTTTTGACATTGAGCTCATCCAAAGTATGCGGATGGCTTTCAGGTTCCCCGTATACCATATTCTTCCAGATACACACGGCATCGATGGCATCATCCTTGTTACCTCTGCGTCCTCTTCTTTTATCGGTTGAAGCTGTAGGAAATATTCTGCATTCATGGCCGTGGCTTGTTATAAGCTCAGCCCAGTACTGATTACCACTGCAGGCCTCAAAGCCAAAGATGAATTTCTCAGGAGAGGTGGTTATAAGCTCCTCAAATTCATGCTTATTCAGTTGCTCATTAATCATTTGCCCTTCATCGTCTTTGTAGCATAGCTGAAATACACGGGCGGCCAAATCAACACCGACGATACGATGGCCGTTGATGGTGGGAATACAAACTGAATTTGGAGCTAAATCTATGAATTGAGCTTTAACTTTTGGCTCTGATAGGGTAGTATTTACGCAGGCAGTCATTTTTGTCTCCTAATTATTGGACTAAGTCTCTTTGCGTACTTTTTAAAGATGACGCACTATGTTATTTCCATTGCACGCAAGTCTTCTTAGCCGTTGCTTGTGATGCATCTGTATACTTCACTGAGATATACAGGTATTAAAGCGCGGTTGCTAAAAGGCAGAGTCTTATATCGTAAGTTAAAGCATAATATTTCATTCAGCTTATCTTACAAAGTAGGTTTTTCTATAAGTGAAGCTCTCTTGAGTGACTGGTTATAGGCAATATACCTCAGTGAGCTATAATGCCAACAGTATAGATCACTGATGTGAATAGCGTTAAGTGAGCGCCCATGGTGCTTTTGGTAAAGATGGCTCTTTCTTTCTGCAAACACCTCTGCACCAGCAGCATCCTCTTCGCGCTAGTTTTCTTTTTTTCGATACCATCGGCCTCCTCTGCACTTGCAGAAAGCCCTCGGCTCTTAATTTAAGATCACATGATGAGACTACCATGATATACAGCAGGTATGAACTGAAGGCTGGAATGCACATGCACGCAGGCAGGATTTAAAGGCCGATGATGACAGAGGGACAATTCCTATGTTGTGTATTTAGTCAGATTCTTACAGATCCTTACCATCATCTTAGCGGCTGGAAAGAGGGATAATTCAAAGAAAGTGGTTAGCCACAGCCAACAATTCATCCTTTTCCTGCACCGTTGCCTTTGAGCAGTACTCTTGATAGAGCACTCCTCAAAAGAGACCGCATCGGCATGGATGCGATCTGAAAGTTAAATCTGTCTATACACGACCAAGTCTATAATTACGTCCTCCCTTGTAATTAAGGGTTACAGAATGATGTTCGAGGCAGTGGGATTTTGGGCATGGAGCTAAACTCTCCTTTTTGAGCTTCATCTCACTGAAAGGAACGTTGATTTATACAGCCTTACCCAAAATCCGTAACCTGTAGCTTCTTTAGGACAGTAAACAAGCATGGGCTTTAATCCCAACAGGGTTAAAACATCCTTAGCGGCTACAGCACTGCTCCTGCCTGTGACGGGGAGAGAAACGGTTAAAATACCTGTCAGGCAGAATTCGTGGCAGCAGATTTGTTATGTGCCTGGATTAATGATAATCATCCAAGTAGCTGACACTTCTTTTGATCATAAGCACTCTTACTCTTACACACCGTCCATGCAACTCTGGCTAAGCGATTAGCGATAGCACAGATGAGCTTTTTGTTGGAGAAAGCATCATTGTCTGCAAGCTTTGAAATTTTGGAGGTATGCTCGGTATCAACTCTCCTCATCTGGGCAAAGCGGGCGATGGCGCACATGTATAAGACTTTCTTTAAGAGCTTATTACCGGTCTTACGTAAGTTACCTACATTCGTAACCCCTCCTGTACCTGATACCTTAGGAGCAAAACCTGCAAAGGCGGCAAAGTGTCTTGATGAGGGGAAGTCATCAGCGTTTCCCATGACCGCATAGAGGGTTACTGCTGATAGCTCGGCAATACCGGGTATGGTCATCAGGCGCTTACAATCCTCGTTACTTTTTGCATAGGCTTTGATATAGCTGTCAATGCTTTCCAAGGCTCGGGATAGATTATCCTCATCAAGTCTGAAAGCCTCTACTGCTACCTTAAAGCTGTTAAGTCCTGAGGATTTAGCTGCAGTCTTCTCCCTGAGCAGTTCATCACTTGCCTTGATGATGGCATTTAATCCTTCAGTGCATACCACTCCCAACTCATAGAGCAAGGCGCGATGAGCGTTCTGAGTCTGGATTAACTGTTTTGAAAACTGCTCTCTGACATTCAGAAGGTTTAAGAGAGTCTGATTCTCCTCACTCCTGCAGGTGATGGAGGGTAAGGAGGCGTTAAACGTTGCCTTGAAAATACCAAAAGCATCGATGGCATCAGTCTTATCAAGACCTATGAAGGATTTGATTTTGCCAGGCTGGATGATGCGATACTCATGCCTGTTCTCAACACATTTACGTGCCCAGAAGTTACATGCGCCACAGCTTTCAAAGCCAACCAGCATCCTGCGGCCTTCAAACAAGTCATTCTTATTCTCGATGAACTCAAAGAAGGCATCACGGTTTAGCTGACCGTTGAATACTGTGCCGTTCTTACGAACGTAGCACACCTGAAACTTTCTGGAGGCTAAATCAACGCCTACAGGCTCTAATCCTCTCTGGCGGTAGCTTTCCACCAGTGCGAGCTCTTGCGCATTCAATTTCTTTTTCGCAGTGCTCATAGTTGCTCCTAAATTTGATTTGTTTACTCAAATCATTATTAAGAGCTTTGAAATATCGGCCTAGGATTGATAATCTACGCTCTGAATAATGTCGTGACCGTTTCTTTTCGTCACCACATCATTCACGGGAGCAGAAGAGACCTTGATTGAGCTGTCGTAAATCCTCACCATCACGGTTGTAGCCATACTCTGCTCTTTGGATTTGTCCTGAG
>CAVFIO010000129.1:596-4285 GCA_963622535.1 Akkermansia muciniphila | reverse complement strand
TACTATTCTATTGAGCGCATCCTGGTCCGATGGCTCAGTAGATTGTAGAGCCACCCCGCTTTAAAGGCGTATGTTTATTATACGCTATCAAAATTTGTTTTAAACAGATCTCTTAAACTAGCTCTTTGTTATTATGCACATGGGATTATGTCAGGATACGGAAAGTCTGGATCCTGAATGTTCCGTTGCTGATTTACAAATGAATACAATACTCAAGCTGACATACAGACAAACGAAATCTTCTCAGGCTTAGTCCGGTATTTGCAGTAGATTTCTGGCAATCAGTTTTCAATTGCAGCCGTGTTACTGGTAATATACAAAAGTATGGCATCAGAGGCTTTAAGTGTTCCACGATGCCTGATGACATCGATTGCGACACAGTGATCTTAAACTGACTCATTTTTTCATCAAAGAGCATCCGGGAAAAACTTGATTTTTATAAAGCAGTATCTATAATTACAAATAAGGGCAGGAATTCGTCAAAATTCCCACCCCTATATTGTAGTTGGTAGCTCAGACTATTCTAAGATCATCGGCGTATCGCCTGTAAGAAGTAGAGAGCACATAATTACAATTATCAAGATGATAATTCTCCACTTTAACATGGATTTTCTCCGTCTTGAAGTTGGAATTTCAGCTCTACTATTCTATTGAGCGCATCCGGCACGATGGCTCAATAGACTGTAGAGCCCCCCGCCTTAAAGGCGTATATTTATTATACGCTATAGAATTTTATTTTTAAATGGATCTCTTAAAACAGCCATTTGTTATTGATACCTTGGGTTAATCTGAAAAACCAAATGTCTGATTCTTGCAGAATTCATCTTAGACAAAACGCAGATTTACTATCAATCTTCTCTATTAACGCTGACTAAGCCTGCTCACTATTTTTCTGGCTTATCTCCTTGGCAATGAGCTTCTCAATCACCGCCCTGTTATGAATAATATGCAGGAGCATGGCATCAGAGGCTCGCACCGGATCACGATGCTTAATAGCATCAATGACAGCACGGTGATCGGAAATGGTCTCATCCTTTAAAACAGAGCCGGTCACATTGATAAAAAGCTCAACTGCATTATTGATAATAGGTCCAATCTTAGGCATCACAAGATTACCGCTCATCTCACCTACCTTGGTATGAAAGGCGGCATCCATGAGTGTATGCGACTTGTTCTCCTTTATAAGATCCTCAATCTCATCCTCAATACTCTCAAGCTCGCTTATCTGCTCCACAGTTGCATTATTGGCAGCAAACATTGCAATCAGCGGCTCAATCATGCGACGGAAATCAATAAGATCACGCACAAGCTTTATCTTATCCTCAATAAAGGCAAAGCCGAAAGGATCATCCACCATGCCAAGCTTTTCTGAAACATAAATACCGGAGCCGTGACGTACAGAGAGGATATTGCGGGATGCCAGCATGCGTACAGCCTCACGCAGGGTGGAGCGTCCGACATTCAGTACCTCGCACAGGGTCTTTTCATTATCAAGCTTGTCACCTGCCCGATAGCCCTTATCCACCACATGCTTTAAGATCCTCTCGGAGGTGATCTCTGATAAAGACTTGCCATTATCAGATGAGTCCTGATTTCCTTTCTTCACATCAAATCCCTAGCGTCATGCCTAAAAAGTGTATTAAGTAGTAATGAGATCAGATGAATTATCGCGCAAAGGCTCAGTTTATTGACCATATCTATTTTCAAATTCTGATCGTTATCACACACAAAATTTACGCTCTATTTGCATAACAGCCTTATAAAAGCCACTTCTGCCAACATGCTTAAATTTTATAAAAATTCCTTAAAAATCAGATGTTACGCATCACATATTTTCAGTCTAGTAAAACATTTTAGATATAACCTACTGTTATATAGGATCTTTTTTTAATGTTACCGATAAAATTTTGTGAGATCCCTCAAAATTTAACTCCAAGATCTGATGACTAAGTGACCTAGCTCAAACTTTTAAAGCTTTGCTGATGAAAAAAGGCTCTTCTTTACCTAAGATAAACACAGAGGCAGACAAAAGCCTGAAGATTAAATTTCAAGTTGGAGATTAGATATGAAAGCTAAACATGTATTAGGAATTGCCGCCGCTGTTGCAATGTTTGCCGGCATGGCATCAACCGCAGAAGCTGCTGACGTTACCTTACGTTTTGCTAACGTAACCAACCAGCCTTCAATCGATGCAGCCCAGGTCTTCATCGATGTTGCCAAAAAAGAATCCAATGGACGTCTTGAGATCAAGCACTTCCCTAACAACATGTTAGGTGACGATCGTACCGTCTGCGAATCAATGATGTTAGGCGACATCGCTCTCGTGCAGACCCAGCCTTCAGTTCTGGCCTCCATGGTTCCTGATCTCTATGTATGGGATGCCCCCTTCCTCTTTGACAAGATTGAAGATGCCTGGAAATGCCTCGATGGTGAGTTAGGTCATGCAATCAACGAGCAGGTTGAGCGCAAGGGTTTGAAATATGTGGCAGCTTTGGAAAACGGCTACCGTCACTATACCAACTCCAAGGTACCTGTCCGCGTTCCTGCTGACGTCAAAGGCCAGAAGCTTCGCGTGATGGAGACCGATCTGCAGATCGCCATGTGGAAGAACTGGGGTGCCAACCCTACTCCTATGGCCTTCATGGAGGTTATCTCCGGCCTGCAGCAGGGCACCATCGATGCTCAGGAGAACCCTCTCTCCATCATCGATTCCAACAAGCTCTATGAGGTTCAGCACTATATTTCCCTAACCGGTCACCTCTTCTCACCCCACATCCTCTATATAAACAAGGGGATCTATGACGGCTTTGATCCTGAGATCAAGGCAGCCTTCGACAAGGCCGCAGCTGCTTACCAGACTGCACAGCGTGCCCGCGCAGTTGAACTCAACGCCCTCTCTGTTGATAAATTCAAGAAGGCAGGCTGCGAGGTTATCGAGTTAACCGACGAAGAGCGTGCCCAGTGGCGTGACAGCGCTGTCAAGGGCGGTGTTTATGACATGGTCAAGGGCAAGATGGAGCACCCTGAATACCTCGACAAGATCTTAAAGCACGAGTATTAATTCTTAATCTAAAAGCTTAATCTGATTTAAAGGCTGTAATTTAATTACGGCCTTTTTTAATTATCAAGAAAGACAAAATCAAAGAGTAAAAGAGAATAAGAAATCATTTTAAATTTAAAGAAGGCAGATCATATTTAGAATAAATACACTGCTCTTTTAAGAATATAAAAATATCGGAATTACCCTGTGTATAAAACAAAGTAAGCAAGGTTTGAAACTGAGCATACAGCTTGTTTTCAATAAAGAAAATACCCAGATTTTTCTTAAGTAATACAACGTTGCACAAAAAGAGAGTACTGCGCTTATTACCATCAAAGAACGGCTGCATTTTAGCAAGATTACAAAAAACAACCGGTACAATATCTTTAAAATCATGCTCAGTACATGAGTTTAAAAGCCTGAGATAATGATCGATCTCTTCCTTATTCGGCGGAGCAATAGGATCAGCTATGCAATCTATATAGCAGTTACGATCACGGTAATGCCCGGTCTCAAGCGCCTGTTCAAAGGCCAGCATTGAATTGATATTTATAAAAAGCTCATCATTGATTTTGAGATTTCCTAAATCAAGGCTCTTAAGATAATCCAAGGCATTGATAATATTTTTGATGATCAGAGTATTTTCAGC
>CAVFIO010000129.1:0-586 GCA_963622535.1 Akkermansia muciniphila | reverse complement strand
TTCAATTAAATCGCGGGTGCTTACAGGATCAACAACAATATCCTCAAAGCGCATTAAATTCTGAGCTAAAAATATTTTAAGATTTTCACGAAATTCTGAAAGCAGATCTAACACAATTCCTTCCTTAAAATTAAGCTTTTAAAATAATCATCAAAAGAAATTTTACCATCTGTATACAGTTTTCGATTAGTGTCAGTTGCAAGTAAAATATTTTTATCATTAAACAGGTTTTCAAGTAATGCTTTAATAATTTTCATTTCATTTCTGGTAAAAGCATTATTGAATTTTGATATAAAAGTATTGAGTTTATTAAAACTTTCATTATCAGCTAATAAATTAACAAACTGCTTTGCAAAAATTAATGAATAATAATCGCTGAATCTGATGTCAGAGGCGTAGCCTGTCAGGATCTCATAGATATGCTTAAGCGAGATCTCCTTGTGATCTATAAGAATGGTGTACAGCAGCCATGCCCTGTTGGAATAAACAAATCTGTTCACAGGCCTTCCTCAAATATTCATTCAATCACAGCTCCCGTACTAAAGACAGTCACGAACTGTCCTGACTGTCTCAGGCTCATTATAGC
>CAVFIO010000128.1:0-4299 GCA_963622535.1 Akkermansia muciniphila | reverse complement strand
GTTAAGGCCTCCAGACCTTCTGCACGCGAATAGGAAACCTTGCCTACAGAATTGACAAGCACATTGCCCATGATGGCTGCGCACAGCGGAGTGGTTGAATTCTCATCAGGAATGAAGGATAAGGATGAATGCTGATGCTCCATCTCCTTTTCAAAGAAAGCAAATAATTCGGGATCGAGTTTCTGAAGTACTGAAAGAGAGATCATGCTGTATGTCCTTATGAAAGCTCTCAAAAAATATTGGTGAAAGTATAACAAAAGCCCTGACAAAATTTCTTTAAAAAACAATAGATCAGGGCTAATCTCACATTTTTTTAACGGAACGGCCATGCTATAGGAATAATGACCACGCAGACAGCAAAGGAGATCAGGCACAAAGGCAGACCGAAGATCACATAGTCCTTAAAATGCATGTTTGAAGGTCCGAGGATCAGAGTATTAGGCGGCGTGGCAACCGGAGTTGCAAAGGATGAGGAGGCGGCAATGGTAATGGCCATGGTGGTTGCCAGAGGGGATACGCCCAGGCTTTTTGAAATTGAAAGACCGATCGGGATCAGCAAGGCTGCAGTTGCAGTATTGGGCATAAACTGGGTAAGACCGCAGGCCAGTAAAAAGAGTACTGCCATGATCAGCATCTCAGAGGGCTTATCACCCATGCTTGATACCACAAAGTCCGCCACCATCTGACCTGCTCCGGTCTTATCAAGGGCTGTTGCCAGGGGCAGCATTCCTGAAAAGAGGAAAATTGTCACCCAGTCGATACCGTCAAAGGCCTGTTTTTCAGTAATAGTCTTGGTCAGCACACACAAAAGCGCGCCAATCATAGCCATCATTGACGGGGATACCCCGGGAATACCGATAATAAGGCCTGCAACCACGACAGCCAGAATAATCAGAGACTGGATCTGCCCTCTGATGTTTCCCTCAGCCTCCTCCATATCTGCAACTCCCATCATCTTAGCCTGAGCCTTAGGCAGGATCTTAGGTGCAATCAACACGGTATAGATCATGGCAGCAATGCACAGCGGCCCGCCCACTATGGCAAATTCAAAGAAGCCGAAGGATTCAAAGCCTGCATTTTCGAGGGCTGCATTCGCAAGCATGTTAGGAGGAGTACCGACCATGGTAAGGTTACAGCCGGTATTGGCAGCTACCGCCAGAGCCATCAGCAGCGGAGCTGAGGGTAGCTTTGCGGATACGCAGATACCGATCACCATGGGCATAAGACAGGCAACCGATCCGGTATTTGATGCAAAGGCCGACATGAATATAGTCACCAGCATCAGGGCTATCATCAGCGGACGCTCGCGCATGCCTACCTTTCTTACCACAAATTTTCCGATAGTCTGGGCAAGGCCGGTGTCCATCATGGCCGCACCTACGACGAACATTCCTCCAAAAAGCACCACGGTTGAATTTGAAAATCCTGAAAATACTTCCTTTGGCTCAAGCACGCCGAAAAGCCCCAGAGTCACAGTTGCGCATAAAGCGGTAACTGCCATAGGAATGATTTCGGTGATGAAGAGAAAAGCAACCGCGCCCAGTACTGCTAATGTGATTATTGCAGGATCCATGTCGAGTTCCTTACCGTAAGAATAACGGAAACAGCAAAATAGATACATCTAGATAAAGACACACTATGTATCTAACTGCATCATAATTTTTTTACATGCCATACTCAATTTTGAAATGTTAATTAAAGACAATTTTGCAAATAGGATCACGTTCTTTGTTTCATTTGAAAATTTTTACTCTTTAAAAATGAAACTTTTCAGGAGACGAACAGGCTTTTGCTTAAGTTTAGGACAGGAAAAACGCCCTGCAGATACAGGGCGCAAGAAGGAGTAATTAAAGCAGAATAATCTCTTAATGCTTAATTAAGAGCAACACAAAATCGTTATCTGCAAGAGGCGATGTGATATTTAGGAATTTAGTCTCCGAGCTTGTTGCTGAAAGAAAATTCCTGACGTTATATCTAGGATCATACCAGTAGATATCAAAGCCTCTGGCTTCAAAAGAACTGATATCCACGCACAGATTAGTATGCAAAGGCACATAGACTGCGATGAAATCATGAGCCTCATTGGTCATGGCTGCCATATGCCCCTCACCTGCAGGATTATCCGAAATAATCAGGGAATCATCAGGAATAATGGTGGTATTACCAGGCAGTGATTCATAGAAATGACGCAGATAGCCCATTTGCCTGGATCCTGGAAAATCAACAGAATCATACCAGTAAGGGATGGTATCATTCTTATAGGCCGAGGCGGCACTTTCAGGGATCACCTTGTTTTCATCCTCAGGCCGTCTCATCTGCCAGATCCCGTAGCAGCCGTAGGTAATACCGCAGCCGCCTGAAAATACTGACCAGTAGGCACTGCGTCTTACATGATAATCGGTAAATCTTGAGCCGCAGTCCATACGCATGAAGGCATACTCATTCATAATAGGATGAGATTCATAGCAGGGCTCGGCATCCAGTACTGGCAGATCCTGCCTCTCAAAATCATAGATCGTATTACGCCATGAAGGATAGCACTCCCCCATATGACCTGACTGCCAGGTAAGAAAATCCAGATAATCATAAGGCTTTAGCATATCATGAATTGATCTGCCGCCTTGAGTATGAGCCGTAATGAGTTGATCGTGCTGAACCTGCTCACGAATTGCCCTGGCCATATTCACAATAACAGCACGGGAGTCATCTGTAAGATAAGGCCGGTCTCCTCCCAGGATCCAGATGAGATCGGTGCCCTTAAGCTTTGCTGCAAGATAGGTAAGAAACCTGTAGGCCTTATCCCTGTCAAACACCGGTGCAACCTTTCCGCCCCACTCAGGATTTGCTACAAAATAAGAGCCCCACATCGGCACCAGGGCAATAAAGATCCCTCTGGAGTTTGCGTATTCGATGATCCTTCTTATATAAGAGAAGTATTCATCATTGACCTCCAGAGTATCTAGGTTACTAAAAGGAAGCAGCCTGCCCTCTTTTGTAGGGGTATGCAGGCCGTCAAGCTCTGCTACAGCCACAGCCTGAATGACATTAAAGCCTTTTTGGGCACGGTTATCGATAAAGAACCTTGCCTCGTCAAAGGACAGCTTGTGAAACAGCTCCCAGGCAGTATCGGCTGTATAGAAAAACAGCCTGCCCTGCTCATCTACAATCTTTTTGTGCTCTGTATGTAATTTCATTTTCCTTATCTCCTGCTGTTACTTTTGCATGTTGGCTGCATTTAACTGCTTGTACTTATCGCAGACATCTGCCTCAAGCTTATAAAACCTGAATACAAAGCCAGCAAGGAATGAGAATACGGCCGGCAAAATTGCAAAGAGCAGGAAGAAGCAGAATTTCTGATCGTCACTTACAACTGAGGCTGCAGTTTCCGGATCATAATCATAGAAGGCAAGAATATAGCCTAAGAGTGCGCCGCCTAAAGCAAGTCCAAGCTTGGTTGCAAAGAGCATACCGCCTGAGAGAATACCGTTGATACGCACGTGATCGCGGTAGAACTGATAATCAGAGCAGTCGGCAACCGATGCCCAGATCAGAATTCCTACCAGCTCACCTGCAAGCAGAGACAGGAAAAAGAGTGCTACATTTACCACCACACTGTCAGTTGCAACTACGCCAAGGATCACCATAAAGATACCGGCGATGAACTGGGACCACATGAGGAAAGAGGATCTCTTCATGAGACGTTTTTTCAAAATGTAGTTGGCCATAAAAGGAGCAATGATGCCTGCAACGGAGCCTGCTGTGAGCATGGTTGCAAGGATGTCATTACCACCTGCGATGACGTATTTTACAAAATAGGCGGCTGCACCGAACTTCAGGGTATTGACGATCATTACCAGCAGCTGTCCTGCAAACATAATCAGGGCCTGCTCGTTTCTGAACATAAGCCTGATCTGCTCAAAGAAGGTGATGGAATTATCAATGGGGGTATTCACGCGCTCCCTGGTATTGAAGTAGCACAGCAGCACCATCACAACACAGCAAAAGCCGATCCCGGACATCACATAGCGGTAGCCCAGAACCTCATTATCAAACAGCGCAATCAGCCCCGGAACGAACAGTGAGCAGACGATGTAGGCTATCTTGTTTAAGGGGAAACGGATGGTGTTGATGGACAGACGCTCCTGAGAGTCATCAGAGATAGCTCCGAGAAGTGATACATAAGGGACCATCACACATGTAACTGACAATGTTAAGAAGATATAGGTTGCATAGGCATAGATAACGCGTCCGGTCTCTGACAGGTCCGGGCTGAAGAAAACCGCCGCACAGGATACACCG
>CAVFIO010000127.1:0-4411 GCA_963622535.1 Akkermansia muciniphila | reverse complement strand
GTATGAGCTATGCCTGATCTCAGAGTCTCTTTTTCTTAACCTTTGTATTAAGAGTTTGCTATGACATCGAATAACGGTTCCTCTTTTAAAATTGTTAACTCCAATGATCTCAGTGTGCTAGCCTCGGTATGTGCCTATATCATTAAGTCTCATCCATTATCTGAGGTGCTTGCTCATGAAAACATCCTGGTGATGAACAGTGGCATGCAGACCTATCTGTCTCAGGAGATAGCCTTAAAAAATGATGTCTGTGCCGGGATCAACTGGTCTCAGATCTGGATCTTTATCTGGGATCTGTACAAAAAGCTCTTTAAGGTTGAGGATAAGCTCAATCGCTTCTCAAGAGATTCCATGGCCTGGTCTCTGCTCGGATTAAAGGATACCTGGTCATGCTCCAAGGATGGCGATCCTGATCTGATAAAACGTTATAAGAAAATCTTTGAGCCCCTTAAGAACTATGTCAAGGATGAGGCCCTGGCAGGAGGATCCGGGATCATGGGCTGGGATCTTTGCTACCGCATCGCAGATACCTTCGATCAGTATCAGATGAACCGTCCGGAATGGATAAGAGCATGGAATAAATTAACCTATGATGATTTTGACCGCTATGTACAGGATCAGAATTTTCACGGCAGGGTCTACGATGTACTGTTAAAGATGTCGCCGAATTTTAACAAGGTAGCAACCGTAACTGATCCTGATCTGCAGGCTGCAAGCAAAGGTACATCCATTGCGCCGCAGGTCAAAGCCAACGACTGGCAGCCTCTTTTGTGGCTGATGCTCAAAAATAATCTCAAGGGCTATGAAAAGTTCCACGGACAGAAAAATAAGCCCTTTGCCTATAAGGATCGTGTAGAAATCCTGGATGATCTCAAGGAGCTTTTAGATCAGGGAAATTTAGATCCCGCTCAGAGACGGGCTATTCCTGAGCGGCTTTTTATCATGGGTGTAAGCTCCATGCCTGAGCAGGTGATGGATTTCTTCAGGATTTTAGGAAGGCATGCTGATGTCTATCTGCTGTTGATAAATCCCTGCCGTGATTACTGGGGAGATATTGATAACAGCAAAAAGGCCTTAGCCGAGATCCGATCGAGAATGCGCACCAGTGATCCCTTAAGCTCAATAAAGCAGGGGCTTGGCATGAATAATAAGCTTCTGGATCTTTCTGAATCTCAGAATACTCAGGATTTCAGATATGGTGATAACGGTGAGCTTGAGGGGGGCAATGCCTTGCTTACCGCCATGGGACGTCAGGGGCGAGATATCCTAAGTCTGCTGGTAAAGCCCAATGAGGCTCCGGATTTTATTAACTGCTTTGTTGAGCCTCAGGGACGGGATGTCCTATCCTGCATCAAGCGTAATCTTTTGTCGCTGGACGATGCCGAGGTATCAGAGATACAGGATGGAGATGATAGCCTGATCTTCTGCTCATGTCATACTCCGACACGTGAAATTGAGGTACTGCGCGACAGTATTTTACAGAAGTTCAAGGAGGCAAAGGATGCAGGTGAGGAGCTGCTGCCGCGTGATATTCTGGTGATGACCCCGAATATTGAGCAGTATGCAGCCCAGATTGAAGCAGTCTTTGGCAGTATCGACAGGCAATCGCCAAATTACATTCCCTATTCAATCGGTGACAGAACTGTTGACAGAGAAAGTCCGGTCACATCTGCCATCTTAAAATTACTGGATATAGGCAATACCCCGGTTACCTTATCCTTTATTATTTCGCTTTTGCAGATCCCCGAGATTGCTCTCTCCTTTGACATAACCACAGATGATGCTCAGGTAATTTCCAACTGGTGTATGGTGGCTAACGCCAGATGGGGCCTGGATGAGGTTGAAGCCAATGATGAGGCTGCGGTGAAGGATATTCCCTGGACCTTTAAAAAAGCCTTGTCACGCATGATCAGGGGAGCCATGATCGGGGATGATATAGATGAATGCGGGGAGCTTTATGACAGCATTGAGGGATCTGATCTCAATCTTTTAGGACGCTTCGAGAACTTTATAAGCAAGCTTATAGAGATAAGAGATCTCTTCACCAGAAACAGGGATCAGGATCTAAGGCTTGATAAGCGTTCCTATCCGCTAGATGACAGTGAAAAAGAAGCACCGGAGTCATCTTCTGATGAAAGACCTATGATCGAGCTTCTGGGTGAATTCTTCAGGGCTTTTATTAAAAACTGTGATGGTGAGAACAAGGCTGCAGAGTTTATCCGTACCTTAGGCGGTATGACCAAGATCCTCCCGGAAATCGGCTGCAAGCCTAAAATTACCCTGAGAGTTTTGGCCTCTATGCTGTCTAATGCCTTTGCCGCCAAGGTTGATGAAAATTCCTATTTAAGAGGCAAGGTCAATTTCTGCTCCTTAATGCCCATGCGTGCCGTGCCCTTTAAGCATATCTTCATCCTGGGTCTTAATGATGGTGATTTTCCGCGCAAGGAGCGCTCTCCCGGGTTTAATTTAATTACGCTGAGACCTTTTTTCAGACGTGGAGACAGATCGCGCTCGGTAGATGATCGCTATCTGTTTTTGGAGGCAATTTTGTCGGCGCAAAAGAGCATCACTTTCTCCTATATAGGCTGTGATCCGGTAGATAAGAGTGTGCGCAACCCTTCTGCGGTGATATCTGAGCTCTGGGATTACCTGAATGATAATTTCAGGGTATCAGCCCCGGATAAGGATGGCAGGGAAATACCTCCCTCAAAGCGTCTTACCTATGAGGCAAGATTAAATTCCTACGATAGTGATAATTTTGTAAACAGGCCCGGTATTGCTGAGGTTCGCCGTCTGCCATCCTTTGATGAGGGCGCTTTTGTTGATGAAAGTAAAAAAAATTATGGCAAACAAACAGTTAGTGATAGTAAGAATGATCTGCCTCCAAGAAGCAAGCTCTCTTCAATCGTAAATGAGGCTCTGTGTCCGCTGGGCTTTGAAGTAGATTGGGTAGATCTTCCTGATCGCATCAATCTGACTGCGGCTATGCTCTTAAATTTCCTGAAGTCCCCCTGCAAGCTTTATCTTGCACAGCGTGATATCAGTATCCGTGATGATAGCGACGAGCTCACAGATGTTGAGCTGTTTGAGCCTGATTTTCTGGAGGATAAGGCTCTTAAGGCCCGTCTTATTGCAAGTAACGATGATGATAAGATTGATGAGGTGATTTTAAAATTAAGAGCGAGCGGACGTCTGCCCTATGGTCTTTTCGGGCAGCACTGTGCCAAGGATTTAAAGCAGGTCAGAGCTGATGTACGCAACGCGTTAAAGCCGCTGTCGCCTGCCTTTGGAATTGAGGATTACACAGAGCCTCATAGCATTGAGTTTAATCACAGGCTTTTAACCTTTAATAAGCGCAGAGATCTGGGGCTTGATGCTGATGGTGATGTCACCGTTGATTTTTCAGGACAGGCTATGTTCCCGGCCTTGCATCTTGATCTATACCATAATGATTTCAAGGCACCATCTCCCAAGACTCTGTTTACTCTGATGGTACAGGCCCTCTCTCAGGGATTATGTGATGAGTCAACCCGTCATCCGCAACCGCTTTCCTGCACAGCTTTGTCCTCAGGTCTTATCGGCAGATTCAAGCCTTTTACCTACGATGAGGCGCAGGAGTGCTTAAGAGTATGCGTTAAATGGTATCTGATCGGACTTATAAGACCGCTTCCTGTATGGGTAGATGCACTCAGGGATTTCTTTACCAAGCAGAGGAACGGAATTAGCTGGCAGGTAGGAGACTTTAAGTATGATTTGAGTGCGGCTTTTATTTTCAGAGATAAAAGCTGTGTGGATGAGCATATCAATGATGATGACAGCACTTATGAGTCAACTGTGAACGTGCTATATGAATTGCGTAAGAGCTTTATTGAGGAGCTTTATATACCTTATGTGCTAAGGCACTGTGAAAGTGATCTTATAGATCCCAAAAAAGTTGCTGATTTTGTCGCTGAGGATAAATAAAGGAGGTTACTATGACTGTAAATAATGAAGAGCAAAAACTGAATGTCTGTGAGCTTCCTTTAAACTGCTCAGCCATGATCGGTGCCAGTGCCGGTACCGGTAAGACCTATACCATTACCTATCTTGTATTGCGTCTTTTATTAAACTCAGGTGAGGCTAAGAAAAACGGCTTTGGCCGTCCGCTGACAATTGATGAACTTTTAATTGTAACCTTCACTGATGCTGCTGCATCTGACCTCAGAGAGCGTGTACGTCAGAAGATCCGCGAGGCGCGCTTAGTCTTTGAGCTTTTGTCCTTAGGAGCTAACTGTCCTGAGGATAAGCAGGTTCTGCAGGACAGTCTTGAAGAGCAGCTGTGTACCCTGGTATTTGAAATGACTGGGGCCAGTACGATTGCTGAATTTTTCAAAGTAGCTGATCCTCAAAATAATGAGATTAATCTCAAGGC
>CAVFIO010000126.1:0-4813 GCA_963622535.1 Akkermansia muciniphila | reverse complement strand
CTGCTGTTCTGCGCTAAAACTGATCATAAGCGTACCCATAATTTTCCATTTCGATCATCTAGCGGGAATATTGTCTCATTTAAAAGCATGCTCCTTTGTAAATGCTATAAAAAGGCTAAAGAAAGCAATAAAAATTATTACAAAGGACAGGGCTATGGATGCTTTTATTGAAAGCCGCGATGCTGTCAACGCATGGTTAGAGCGCTTTGGAGTCAAGTTTGGAATTTACAAAAACGGTACCTTCAAGGAGCAGCTCTTTCCTTATGATTCAATTCCCCGCGTGATAAGTCATGATGACTGGCAATCTCTTGAAAAGGGACTTATTCAACGTGCTAAGGCCTTAAATGAGTTTATCTTTGATGTCTATCACGACAGAAAGATAGTAAACGACGGCGTGATCCCTCCTGAGTTTGTGTATTCATCCAAGGGGTATCTGCATGAGTGCGAGGGGATCAGCCCTTCAAAATCAATCTATGCGCATATTGCAGGTATTGATCTCGTACAGGCACAAAGCGGTGAGTGGGTCATCCTCGAGGATAACCTCAGGATCCCCTCTGGTGCATCCTACCCTATGATTGCAAGACAGGTGGTACGTAAGGTATGCCCGTCAATATTCCATGATCAGGTGATCCTGGATAACCGTGATTACGGCAATATGCTCAGAGAGATGATGGATCATGTCAATGTAAACGGCGGTCTTAATATCATCTTTACCCCGGGACGCTTTAATTCTGCATATTTTGAGCATTCCTATCTTGCAGAGAAATCCGGAGCAACTCTTGCGTATCCAGGCGAGATAGTTGTTGAAAATGATCACACCTATTATCTGGGACTGCAGGGCAAAAAAGAGCTTGTGGGCTGTATCTACCGCCGCGTCTCTGATGAGTATATGGATCCAAATACCTTCAACGCAGAATCCCTGATCGGTATTCCAAATCTCATGCAGTCCTATGCCAGCGGCAATGTGGCGATCGTCAACGCTCTTGGAAATGGTGTTGCTGATGACAAGGGTATCTATTATTTCGTGCCCAGGATGATCAAATACTATTTAAACGAAGAGCCTATATTGCACAACGCTCCTACCTATCTGCCCTTCTACAAGGAGGACTATGCCTACATTTTAAGCAATCTCTCCAAGCTTGTTATCAAGGATGTAAGCGAGGCCGGCGGCTACGGGGTGGTGTTCGGACGTGATCTGGATGATGAAAAGCTCAAAGAGCTCAAGGATCTCATCGTGCAGGATCCAAGACGCTTTATCGCCCAGGAGGTCATCAACTTCAAGGATCTTGAGATCTACGATGAAAACACCTCACAGAAGGTGATGCGCAAGGCAGACTTAAGAGCCTTTGTCGTAAGCGGCAGTGAGACCCGGGTCTGGGCCAGCGGACTTACGCGTTTTTCACGCGATCCCAATTCCTTTGTGGTCAACTCCTCCCAGGGCGGCGGCTTCAAGGATACCTGGGTTATGGGCATTTAATTAAAAAGAGGGAACAGAAAGATGTGTGAATTAGCTATATCTGAAAACGGCGCCAACCGTTTATTCTGGCTTGGACGCTATACCGAGCGCGCTTATCTGTCGCTGCATATGTTACGCAGATACTTTGACCTCTACTTAGACGGCAATCAGCTTGAGGTTCTGGACTACGAGCGCAAGTTCGGCCGTGAGCTTAAGGGTGAGCTGAGCTTTGAGGACTTTGCATCGCTGTATATCTTCGATAAGAGCAATGAAAGCTCCATCATGTCCATTCTGACCGGCGCCAATGACAATGCCATCTTGCTGCGTGAGATCATCAAGTCCGAGTCACTGTCCTATATTCAGATGTCCATCTGTCTTCTGGAAAAGCTTTTAGGCTCTGACAAGGAGGTTACGGTGACATCGTTGCAGAAGGTAACTGACTATCTTCTGGCCTTCTTTGGGTCAATTGAGGAGCGTCTGTTCTGCGACAGAGCCCTGGCCTTTGTGCGTTACGGCCGCTGTGTGGAAAGCCTTGATATGCACATGCGCTTTGATTATGACTTCCAGTCAGTGCGCGATATCTTCGAGCGCATGTTAAGGTGGATTGAAATTGACCGATCAGTTATCAATCAGAATTCACTTGAAAAATTCAATCTGCTTTTAAGCAGGGACAGCTATGCAATTGATGAGCCTGCCTACAAGAATGTAATGCTTGAGACCGTCAATTCACTGGTTATTCTATAGCCATGCACTTAACACGCGAGTTTGTCTACAGCTATCAGAACATGGTGACAACAGATCTTGCGGTAAACAAGCATTATCTGTTGTTACGCTGTCTGCCTTATGTCAATGATTTTCAGGACGCAGTTGAATCTCACTGCCTGAGCCTCGGCTTTGATGAGTTTAAAAAGGGGCAGGACTCCTTTGGCAATGCTATCTGCTACGGAGGACGCTTAAGTCCCCACAGGAGCTTAAGCTGGCAGAGCCTCGGGATAGTAAGACAGTCACCGTACAGGATAGCAGCTGACAGCTCCGATTTTATCTATCTTTACAGATCTGCTCTGTGTGAAAGCACGGATGCGTTAAAGATCTTTGCATCAACGCTCAGCTGTCCTGAGGATCCCTATGAGAAGGCCTTATATCTTACCGAGACAGTGTTCAACACTCTGCAGTATAAAAAGTTTGTCACTGATGTGAAAACCACGGCATCGGAGGCTCTGGCTCTGGGATCGGGCGTATGTCAGGACTTTGCGCATGTGCTAATTGCCTTGTGCCGTATGTTTCATCTTCCTGCACGCTATGTTAACGGTCTTATCGCCGGCGATGGTGAAACACATGCCTGGGTTGAAATTCTTATTAAAAACAGGTGGTATGGATTTGATCCTACCCATAATAAAAAAATAGAGTACGGCTACATCAAGCTCTCTCACGGTCGTGATGCCAGCGACTGTCCGGTCTGCCGTGGAGTTTTTACAGGGCAGGCAACACAGCAGATGTCCGTACATGTATTAGTTGGGGAACTATGATTAAAGATGTATACAGTGCCGAGCTTCCGGTAGGGGAGAGGCTTCTTATTAAGAAGAATGTCCTGCAGGGAGGTACCAGTCAGAAACGCTTCTGTGTGGTAACCGGCACCCACGGAGATGAGCTTGAGGGGCAGTATGTGGCCTTCAGGCTCAATCAGTTATTAAAGGAGAACCTTGATAAGCTCGACGGCAGAGTAGAGATCTATCCTGCCTTAAATCCTCTGGGGATCGATTCCATCTCCCGCGGCATTCCTAATTTTGATATCGATATGAACCGTATCTTCCCGGGATCCCTTCAGGGATCAATGACCGAGGCGGCGGCGCACTATATAGTCGAGGATCTAAGCGGTGCGGATGTAGTGATCGATATTCACTCAAGCAATATCTTTCTGCGTGAGGTGCCGCAGGTACGTATCAATGTAAATCTGCAGGCAACCTTAGTACCCCTTGCAAAGTACCTTAACATGGACTTTATCTGGGTGCATGAGGCCGCTACCGTGCTTGAATCCACTCTGGCCCACTCCTTAAATATCATCGGTACCAGGACACTGGTAGTTGAAATGGGCGTTGGCATGCGCATCAATCACAGCTGCTGCAATCAGCTTATAGACGGTATTTTCAATCTCCTGGCAAAGCTTGGCATGTGGAAGGGGGAGACTGTTTCCTCTGTCAAGGAGCCGGTGTTATCAGTAGGTGATGCCGTAAGCTTTGTAAATGCGAAAAAGTCCGGGGTATTTATCACTGAAAGCCGTACCAATACCATGGTTAAAAAGGGTGACTGCATCGGTATGATTGTAAGCTCGCTTACAGGTGAGGTTTTAGATGAGGTCAGGGCCCCGGATGACGGTCTCATGTTTACCTTAAGAGCATATCCTGTCGTATATGAAGGATCACTGCTTGCACGTATTCACAAGTTTGATAAGCAGGTGCAGTTATGAAAAAGGAAGTTCTGTATTCATTGAAATCTCCTTTTCGTGACGATTTCAAAATTTTAGGCTATACCTTCGGTCAGGGCAGCAAGGCTCTGGCCATAGTCGGAGCTCTGCGGGGTGATGAGATCTCGCAGCAGTATATTGCCTCGCAGGTGGTACGCGAGCTAAATGAGCTTGAAAGCCATGGCCTGATTGCCAAGGATATTTCAATTACCGTGATCCCGAGTGCCAATCCCTTTTCCATGAATATCGGCAAGAGATTCTGGGCCATGGATGATACGGATATCAACCGTATGTTCCCGGGATACAGCGAGGGCGAGACCACGCAGAGAATAGCTGCCGGACTTTTCAATGCCTTAGATGGCTTTGAGTACGGTATACAGCTTGCTTCCTTTTATATGCCTGGTGATTTTATTCCGCACGTGAGGATTTTAAAGACGGTTCTCGATTACGCCGATGAAGGCAAGGACTTTGGATTGCCTTATGTATCGGTATGTGATCCCTCTCCCTTTGATACCACGCTTTTAAACTACAACTGGCAGATCTGGAATACCAAGGCCTTCTCCTTATACGGCGGTAACAGCCAGAAGATTGAGGGCATCATCTGCAAAAATCAGGTCAATGCCATTTTGCGCTTTATGATCAAAAAGGGCTTTATTAACAAGCGATCCTATGATCCTGCCAATGTTTCAGAGATCATCAATGAAAAGGATCTGAAGGTGGTGCAGGCCCCGTCTGCCGGTATCTTCTATAAAAAGAAGAACGCCGGTGATTTTGTGCGTAAGGGCGATGAGCTGGGGCGTATTATTGATCCATATGAGGGCAATCTAAAGGCCAGACTCTATGCCTATGTGGATGGAATAGTGTTTTTTACAGATGATTCTCCGCTTAGTCTGCAG
>CAVFIO010000125.1:3493-4967 GCA_963622535.1 Akkermansia muciniphila | reverse complement strand
ATCACGTAGTTCATCAGATAAACTCAAAAAAGATGATGCTTCCTTTTCATAATCATCACGTAACTTGGCTAGCCTTAGCAAATCCTGCTCAACAAAATCAGATGCCGATGAAACCTCATCATTTATAGGTACATCTAATTGATGCTGAGCCATGTTTATAAAAGAGACATTGTTTTCCTGCTCTTTACTATTACAGCGCACCAGAAAATCTATGTCACAATCATCTGTGCGCAATTTCTCTAAGCGTTCTGCAACAGCATCGATTGCTTTATGATTAAACGCTGAAATCAGTACTGTTTCATGTTTAATTCTTTCATTTAATGTTACGCCGGCAACAACCTGACTTTTACCTGTACCGGGAGGTCCCTGCATTACAGTAAGATCTGAATTTAAAATTGAAGAAACAGCAATACGTTGCGAAGGATTGAATCTTACCTTACTAATATCGACAACATAATTTTCATCACTGTCCTGTCTTCTACCATCATCAGTCTCACCAACATAAAACAGTGTTTTTAATGCTGTTTTATCTAGAACTTCATCTGGTACTTTCTGGATTGCTTTAAGTTCAGTAATTAAAGATTTTCTAAATGATTTCGGAGTTGAGACAAATATTATTGCTCTGTTGTAGAATCCGGTTTTGCTTGAGGTGTTTAAAGCACCGCCCTGTAGTATCGCCGGATCTAAATTCTCTACACATCTGCTGGGAAAATAATGCTGTAAAACCTTAGCTAAATTTGGTACAGACCATTGATTTAAAGAATAGCCAGGCTTTGAATCATCATTATCAATATCAAGGTTGTAAAACTGGCCATCATCAAACAAACCACATTCTTCAAGAAATGCAGATCGTTGTTCTGTTTTTTTGAATGCGTATTTAAGCCAATCTAAATTAACCTCTGGCTCAGAATCTTCACTTACTAAACTTAGACGATATCCACCAACGGGAAAAGAAGACGAAACACACTTGAGATGCCAAACAAAAACCGGCTTTATCAAAAGATTATCTTCATGAGTTCCATCGTCATCATCTGACACTAGATGCTTTACAAATAGAGGATAACCTATATACAGGCTATCTGTAGTTGGAGCAAGTTCTTCAAAGCACTCGTCACTTCTATCCTCTATAGAAAGTTCCCATTTTGCCTGTTGCCTTGGATACCAATGAGCACGCGCCAAATCATCCAGATAGCCATTCAGATAAGAAAAGGACTTACTATGTTGGTCGCTAAAAAAAGAAAAGGATGCTACAGCTTCTGCATTAATGCAGCCTATATAGTAGTCAATCAGGTGGCGAAAAAGATCCCAGCCATGATATTGAGACTTCTTCAAATTAGTGCCGTGAATCAACTCATCAAGATCTAGGCGCTTGACCGGAATCTTATGATCATCGGTTAAGCATAACTCCTTGCTATCTAGCAAAGCTGAAACAATTCTTAGGATCTGTTCCTGTGGCGCACCACTCCATTTCGAT
>CAVFIO010000125.1:556-3483 GCA_963622535.1 Akkermansia muciniphila | reverse complement strand
AGCATACTCAAGCGGATACATTGAATCTTGAGCAAATGCCTTAAAATTCTTTAATTCGTCACGCAGTTCATCGTCTGACCAATTACTTTTCTTTTTAATTGACATAGCATCTCAATGTAGTGAAATTTATTACTAACATAAATATTGTACTCGACTTTTATCGATAAAAAGTTGACGGATTATAATAATTTGCTATCTGTCTCCTAAATTGTTATGTCATCAAATTCTTATAGTTCCATGCGGCTGCCTCATCTATAGACGTTCAAAACCTTCATTTTGTGACCTTGGTAAAATTATTTAACAGTTATATTGACAGTATAACTGTTATTAACTAAAATTCAACCATAGACAATTTTGGAAGAGAAATATGAATAATACCGGTGATTCACATTTTTCAATTGAGCAGTTAGCTCAGCTTTCAGGGCTGTCACCTCGCACTATACGTTTCTATATCCAGATGGAACTGGTTGCACGGCCAAACGGAAACAAACGCGGTGCCTGGTATGACGAAGGACATTTACAGACATTACTCAGGATCAAAAAGCTCTGTGATCAGGGCTTATCGCTTGATGCGGTACGTACGGCACTTAGTCGTGACAGCAAGGCAGATGATGCAGGATTTCAGGATGAGAGAAAAGCTTCAGTTACCACGCGTACCCACATTGAGCTTCACAGCGGCATTGAGCTGGTTATCGATCCTATGCGTGCACCAATGTCACCAAAATCATTACGACGCTTTGCTGTTTTGGTTGATAAGGCCTATGAGATGGCTCTGCAATATGACAGTAAAAACGACAGTGATAATGACAGTGAAGATGCATAGCACTATGCAAGGAATAAGAGCACACAAAAAGCCAAGCCAGTATTAGCACCAGAGCTTCATCGTGAGTAACCGGCACCGGCCATTGCTCACATAAATTTAACGGTTTTACTTTCAGGATTTTTATCCGGAGACAGCATATGAACAGAGCAGATAACATGTGGATAATTACCGATGATTTTGGCGACTACATCCCCCTTAAGAGGATCGATATTGCAGGTCACATAAAAGATCATGCCGCAAGCTACACCATCTCTCAGACCTTTAAAAATACCGGCGATAAATGCTGTGAGGCCATCTACACCTTCCCAGTAGGCTGGTCCTGTGTTGTAACGGGATTTGAAGCCATCATCAACGGCGAGCACCTTGTTGCCAAGACTCTTTCCAAAAAGAAGGCTGAAAAGAAATACCTGAATGCTGCCGACCTAGGCGATCTGCCCATCATGCTTGAGACCTCGCAGGAGGGGATCGCAACTGTTTCTCTTGGAAATCTTAAGCAGAACGATGAGGTAACTCTTAAGATAAGCATCTTTACCATGCTGCTTCCTGAAAACGGCACCATCCGCCTGACTCTGCCCTTAAATATCGGCGAGAGATACTCCTCAAACGGCAAACAGGGAAAGCTTCAGGAATACGAGCAGGTTACAACTGACTTTTACGCTGAATATGAGGCAACAGCTAAATTCTTCATTGAAGGCGTGCTTGCCAGCACCTCAATTTCCGTCCCCTCTCATGACTATGATATTGAGGTACAGGATGAATGCCTCGTCGTAACTGTTGATGAGGCCTATGCTGACAGGAATCTGGTACTGGCCTTTGACGATGTCGGCGCCTTAAACAGAGGCTATACAGTAGCAGATCCTTTTAAGAAGAATAACTACCTGACATTGCTGGCATCAACGGTAAAAGGATCAAGCCATGTCCAAAAGCCGCTTGCGCTGCACATTCTGGTTGATCTTTCTGGCTCCATGGGAGGAGTAGGCATTCAGAAGCTGCGCGAGGGGCTGGCATCCCTAAATGAGATCTTAGGTGAAAACGATGCCATCACTTTAACAGGCTTTGGCTCTACTGTTGATGACAGGATCCCGGATTTAATGAGCTTTAACAGGGAATTTGTAAGCTCTACCTTCATCCCTGTAATAGATAAGCTTTTTGCAAGCCTTGGCGGCACTGAACTTCAGCAGGCCTTGAACTTTGTGCTGAATAAGGCAGAGGCATCAGCTGCAAAGGAAAAGTTACAGGCTGTAGCACCACGTGCCATCAGTGCCCACCGCAGGGAAATGCCCGGCAAATACAGGCATGCCATACTCTTAATTACCGATGGTGAGGTCTGGCTTAACGAGATTGATGTTATCACTAATACCTTATCATCAAAGCGCATTCCGGTATTCTGTATAGGCGTAGGTAACTGCGCTGTTGCCAACATCCTGAAAAAAATTGCCGAAGCTTCTCATGCAAGCTGTGAGATGGTTACCCATGCTGAGGATATGGGAGCTGCGGTATCACGCCTTATTAAGAGTGCCCGCTCTGAGGTGGTGAAGATCTCTGCCCTAAGCTATGACCGCTCTGAAAAAGTTAAAGACGGCAGGAGCAAGGCAAAGCCTGAGATCTACTGGGTAAAACAGCCTCAGTACTGCTACAGCAATATCACTGCCGCAACCTTTATGGCCTCACACTGCCTGCCTAACAGATTAAACCTTGAGCTTATGGCAGAAAATGAGGACGGTGATGAGTATAACCTTGCAAAAGTTATCTTTGAGAGCATCAAGGATGAGGATCTTGCACGGGATCTTGCCAAGTACATTGCCTATCAGAAATTTGCCGAAAACGATGATGCATCTCTTGCAAAGAGATACGGCCTGCTCACACCCCTAACCTCGATGATTCTAGTTAAGGAACGTGCTCAAAATGACAAGGGCTTTGGAACACAAACTGTCAATGTTCCGCAGATGGCAGATCCGGGACGTCTGCAGAGCGGAATGAACATTGATTACGATGTTGAGGATGGTGTTCAAATCTGTAATAGTTGCAGGGATGTAGCTTCTGAAACCTCATATTCAATGAAATCCTGTGCCAGACAGTCTCTTATCTCTTTAGCAGATGAAGA
>CAVFIO010000125.1:0-546 GCA_963622535.1 Akkermansia muciniphila | reverse complement strand
GTAATAATATATGATAACGTTATGACCGAAAGCTTTTGCGATATTAACATGGCGGCACCTACTAGTTTCTTAGACGAAGTTTCTTGTTCTAAAAAACAGGTGTTTATCTCTTTAGCAGATGAAGATGATTATGCCTGTGACGATGCCGGGGACGAGGAGACCGAGCTTAAGGCAATTCTTGAAGGTCGCGTTGATGAAATATTAGACAATGATGACGCTGATCTTGATGACCGCGATGCAGATGATAGCCACGAAGAACATCTGTGGTCAGACAGCTTAGAGATAGACATGGATACCTTCAGTTATCACTTCTTTGAACTTGAAGAGCCTGAAAATGCTCTCCTTGACAGCTTCATAAATGATCTGAGGAAATCAGCTGACTTTAAGATCTTCAAAGACATAGTACTGGCAGTATTAAAGGAAACTGAATCTACCACCAGTCAGTCTGCCCCGATTGATACCATGGATGTATGGAATAAGCTCTTAACCAGGCTTAAGAGCAATGTCGCATTTAACACCTGGCTGTTGCTTAAGAGCTTTGGCAGA
>CAVFIO010000124.1:0-4998 GCA_963622535.1 Akkermansia muciniphila | reverse complement strand
TTAAAGAAGGGCGATTCTATTGCCTACGACTCCACTACCATCTCTACATATTCAAAGAACCAGATAGAGGCAAGACAAGGCTTTAACAAGGATGGCGATGGCTTAAACACCATTAAGCTGTTGCTCTTATATTCTGTAGAGAACCATCAGCCAATAGCCTTTGCTAAACAGCCTGGTAATATTCCTGATGTGATCTCAATTGAGAATACGCTTAAGCAGTTTGAGGTACTGGATGTAAAGCGCCCGCAGCTGGTAACAGATAAGGGCTACTACTCTGAGGAGAACATTCTCGACCTTGTACGCTCGCACATGGATTTCATTACGGCGTGCCCTGACAATGTCAAATGGATTAAGGACTCCTTTATCGATAAGGTAGACTCACTTCGCAGCGCGGCTACGTTATGTCCCTTTGATCAAAGTGAAATCCATGGCCTCACCGTTAGAGTCATGCATGAATTCTCCTGGGAGAGACAGCATTCCTCTAAGACCAAAAAGAAAGGCGAGATTGAATCCAAATCCTTCAGACTTTACCTGCATGTATTCCGCTCTGAAAGCAAAGCCCAGCAGGAATGCATTAACGAATACAACAAGCTCAATGAGCTTAAAAATCAGCTTCTCTCTGGTGAGACCGAGTTTACTGAATCTGCTCAACGTACCATTAAGAAAGCTCTCATCATCCATCGCAGTAAGGAGCAAATTGTTTCAGTGGACTTTAATACCAAATACTTAGATGAGAAGGCCAAGACCTACGGTTTTTTTACCATCATCACCAATCATGAGAAGGATTGCTTTGAGGTTCTTAAGAAGTACAGTAAGCGTAACCGTATCGAAGACTGCTTTAAGCTTGATAAGGAATTTGCTGATGGCTCCCGTCCCCGTGTATGGACCCCGGATGTCTTAAAGGGAAGAATGATGGTACAGTTTATCGCCTTAGGCTATCTGAGCTTCCTCTATGCCAAGATCCGTGAGGTCAAAGATACGCTTGGCAAGCCTAATGGTGATGAAGAGCATGATACCAAGCAAAGGTTAAGCGCAGAAAAATCACTCCTGAGCTGGATGGAGAACCATTCCCTTCAGCAGCAGCTCTCATACTTTGACTGCATTGAGGAGACTACGGTTAACACTGCTGCCAAGAAGATCAGCTGGACTACCGAACACATCAAGCGCGATCGATTATACTTACAGTCACTTGGTGTCATTAAATAAATTAATATGGTTATATAGACAACTTTTCGGGTGGATCCCGGCTGCTTTGGGAAAAATCAGTGAAGAGACCCTTAAATCATGGGTGGATATATGCATAAAGAATAATATTCCACTTGCTAGTGTTACTAAATTTTTAATGGGTAACGTTGCAAATAAGATTGGTTCAAATGTTAAACAGTTTCAAAAAGCCAATTCTGAACAAGGTCGAGATGTAGTATTGGCTGCGGAGAAAAAGTTAAATCCCGATATGGATCGTAGCGATATTTATTCTAGAATCGATAGCATTCGTCAGGAGGTAGAGAAGGGAATGGCGAATTTTGAACAAATGAAGTTACCCTGATCTCCAAATTTAACTTTTATTGCGATCATGGAAAAGCGGCCAATGGCCGCTTTTCAAGCTATAAGATGTAACAATTACTTCTTATACTCAGGCACAAACCACATACCGTCGTTGTTCTTATCCATGTAGTCTTTAAATTCTGCGGACTGATAAGCTTTAACGATATCCTGTGCCCATACTGAATCCTTATCCTTCTGCTGAGTTACAAGTTGCAGCAGCAGGTGCGGCAGAATAGTCTCATTGCCTAAAGAGGTCTTGGGATCAACATGGGAGTTATAGACAACAGAGCCGGTGATCACGATATAGTCAAAGTCGGTTGCAACTGAAGGAATGGTCAGAGACTTCATTTCAGTAAATTTCAGATTATGCGGATTTTCGATAATATCCTGCTGGGTTACAGTGGAGATATCTTTAGAAGGATCAAGCTTGATCCAGCCTATCTTCTGCAAAATGGCGTAAGCACGGGAGGTATTGGAGGCATCATTTGGCACTGCAATGGAATCTCCGTCTTCTACCTTGGAGAGATCATTCTTTTCACCAGGATAAATACCTGCAAGCACGGTCGGGATAGGAGTCAGGGCTGCAAGATGACCGTCCTGGCTCTGATTGAAGTTATCCATGTAGGCAATGTGCTGCTCAACATTAAAATCAACCTCGCCGTCATTTAGGGCTAAATCTGCCTGCAGCAGATCGGACAGATCGACTGCTTTCACGGTATAGCCTTCTTTTTCAAGTATAGGCTGGACACCGTTTATAAAGAGCTCTGAATAGGGGCCCTGGGATTTTGAGAAGGTAAGGGTTGAATGGTCCTTATCAAAGGCATTGGCAGATTGTGCGGCAATGGTAAGCACAAAGGCAGCAGCAATTGCGGTAACACGATTTGCAAGTTTGGACATTTTTATTATCTCCATTTTTAAGCCGGGATCTTTCTGATCAGCGGCTGCGGGTTTTAAAGGCAAAATGATTGCCGATTGACTGAATAAGCTGAACAAAGGCGATGAGTACAATCACAGTAAAGAGCATAAGCGGAAAGTTCATGCGCTCATAACCGTAGGTTAGAGCCAGATCGCCTACCCCGCCTGCACCGATCACACCTGCCATGGCTGTGGCACCTAAAAGACCGATAGTGCCGGTGGTAATTGACAGGATTAAAGAGCCGCGGGCCTCAGGCAGCAGGAAGTGCCATATTATCTGGAACACATTTGCACCCATGGATTGGGCCGCCTCGATAATCCCCTTGTCAACGTCTAAAAATGAGTTTTCAAAAAGACGGGCAAGATAGGGGGCGATAAAGATTGTAAGCGGTACTAAAGCTGCGGTAGTGCCGATACGGGTGCCTACCAGCCATTTGGTAAACGGCATGATAAATACCATCAGGATGATAAACGGTACTGAACGTAAAACATTGATGATAGTGTTAATGGTGATAAATACCGGCTTATTACGCAAAATTCCGTCTTTGTTGGTCAGCACCAGCGTCACCGCCAGAATCATACCGATAAGCGAGCCTAAAAAAAGGGCGGCAAAAAGCATATACAGGGTCTGACCTGCGCACAGCATCATCTGATCCTGGGTGATTCCTAAGGATTTAAAGAAAGCGTTCATCAGATTTTAAGCTCCTCCCACTCAACACCGCGTGACTCAAGAAACTGGGTTACACGCTCAATATTTTCGCTCTCACCCTTTATTTGCATGATGATCACACTTAAAACCACGCCCTGCAGCTCGGTTACTGAGGCGAACATGACGTTAGATTCAATATCAAAGCCGGTATCAATCTTCCAGATCATGTTGTCAGTATAGCTGTCAGCCCGCAGGCGGAAGCGGATGAGCTTGTAATGCGAGGTATCGTTTTTAAGTGTAGTGATTAAGCTCTGCGGGATCTGATCAGGAATTACCGCAGATACAAAACGCTTGGAGATGGTTGAATGCGGATCTGAGAACACATCCAGCACACTGCCGTATTCGGCAACACATCCGTTTTCCATCACGGCCACGGTATCGCAAAGTCTGGTGATGACATTGATCATGTGAGTTACAAACAGGATAGTTACATGCAGCTCTTTGTTTACACGCTGCAGCAGCTTGAGGATCTGCTCGGTGGTATCAGGATCAAGGGCAGATGTAGCCTCATCGCACAGTAAAATCTCAGGAGCGGTGGCCAGAGCTCTTGCTATACCTACACGCTGCTTCTGTCCGCCTGACAGCTGTGACGGCATCGCCTCGGCGCGATCCTCAAGGCCTACGAATTTTAAAAGCTCATCAACACGCTCTTTAATCTTTTCCTTAGGCTCGTGATTTAACACGAGCGGAATTGCAATATTGTCAAAGACGCTTTTTGACTCAAGCAGATTGAACTGCTGGAAGATCATGCCGATGTTCTTGCGAAGTGTTCTTAATTTATTGCCCTTTAATGATGCTACATCCTCACCTGCAACGTATACCTTGCCCTCAGTTGGAGTCTCTAGGGCGTTCACCATACGCATCAGGGTAGATTTACCGGCTCCCGAAAAGCCGATAATTCCGAAGATCTCACCTCTTTTTACGTCTAATGTAACATCCTTTAAGGCCTGCACTTCACGTCCGTGAACCTTGAATCTTTTTCCAAGATGCTCAAAGCGCACCATCACCTGAGCATTCTCTGATGCCTTGGAAATATTAGTAGCTTCCATGACTATTTCCTGAAATTCTTAAGATAATGCATGGCAAGATCTGCCATGAATCTTGCTGCAGGGAGCAGGGCCTTTTCATCTGCAGTAAAGCCCGGATTGTGATTTGGAAGTGAAGGTCCGGAGCCTATCTGTACAAAGGCACCCGGCAGTACCTCCTCATATAAGGCAAAATCCTCTCCGCCCAGGGATGAAGGAGGAGTTGCTGTATCAAATCCCTGAGATTTGGCATACTCGCGTGCAAAATCAGACAGAGCCCTGTCATTTTGCATGGGAGGCAGTCCCATTACCCAGGTGATATCAAATTTAACGCCAAAGGCTCTGGCAATTCCCTCGCCGATCTCAACTAAGCGCTCCTTGACAAGCTTGCGGCTATCAACAGTCATGGTTCTGATAGTGCCTTCTAAAAGAGCAGTCTCTGGGATAACATTCCAGGTGTTACCGGCTTCAAAATGGGTAATAGAAAGCAGATTGGCATCAAAGGGATTTGAATTACGGCTTACTATGGTTTGCGCAGCGGTTACAAACTGTGCAGCTACTGCCAGTGTGTCAATTCCCTGCTCGGGATGGGCCGCATGTGTGCCTTTTCCCTTGAATACTATCTTGAATCTGTCAACTGCAGCATGAGTTGCGCCTTCTTTAATAGCAAGAGTTCCTGGGAGAAAGTCATTGATGGTGTGAATACCGTAGATTGCCTCAACTCCATCTAAAGCCTCGGCATCTATTATTTTTTTAGCACCACCTGGAGCCTCCTCGGCCGGCTGGAAGATCACTCGAACCCTG
>CAVFIO010000123.1:4335-5103 GCA_963622535.1 Akkermansia muciniphila | reverse complement strand
CCTGCTTGACGATCTTAAAGCACTGATTGATGCCGGCAAGATCTGCGACCTTGGTGATCTGCTCAAAGAGCAGGGATTTAAATGCTTAACGCTTAAGGACAGCGGTACTGAAAACCTGCTGGCTCTTCACGGTGAAGGACATCCCTTTATGCTTTTTTTAGGGCACACCGATGTGGTTCCTGCAGGAGATGAGGCTAGCTGGACTTATCCGCCCTTTGATGCAGTCTTACAAAATGAGCAAGGATGTGAATTCATCTACGGCCGCGGCAGTGCCGATATGAAAGGCTCAGATGCGGCTATGACTCTGGCCCTGTGCGAATTTGTAAAACACAATCCTCAGCATAAGGGTACCGTGGGCTTGCTTGTAACTTCTAATGAAGAGGGCAATGCCAGAGGAGGAACTCCCTTTGTTGCCGATTTTTTAAAACAGAAAAATCTTATTCCGGATTACTGTCTGGTCGGGGAGCCCTCTGCTCTTGAGGAGTTTGGCGACCAATTAAAGATCGGACGTCGCGGCTCACTTTCATGCGACATCACCGTCAAGGGGATCCAGGGGCATGTGGCCTATCCTGAGCGCTGTGATAATGCAGCTCATCATGCAGCTGTACTCATGCATGCCCTGGTTTCTCAAAGCTGGGATCAGGGAAATAAGGATTTTCCGCCGACATCTTTCCAGATAACCAACATAAAATCAGGAACCGGTGCTGAAAATGTAGCCCCCGGCAGTTGCTTCTTCATGTGCAACTGGCGTTTTTCACCGGAGCAGAG
>CAVFIO010000123.1:607-4325 GCA_963622535.1 Akkermansia muciniphila | reverse complement strand
GAGCCCGGAGAAGCTCAAATCCAGTCTGCAGAAGCTAATTGATGAAACTCATACGCAATGTGAGCTGGTATGGCGTGTAAACGGACTTCCGTTTGTAAATCACCATGAGGGCTTTTTGCAGTCTGTAAAAGAGGCGGTATTTAAATTTACCGGACTCACTCCTAAGCTTTCAACCTCAGGAGGAACCTCTGATGGCAGATTTATTGCACCTATGGGAACATCTGTTATCGAACTTGGCCCATGCGGTGCTACTATTCATAAGGTGGATGAAAAGGTTGCAGCCGATGCACTTATCAAGATGCAGCAGGTATGCACTGAAATCTTAAAGAATATGCTGAAATAGAATCGTTGCAATTAAGAAGGCAGGTAAGAACAGCCTGCCTTTTATCAAAGAGTTTATTAAAGGATCAAAGCCTAAGCTTAGTTCGCAAGTGTTATGCCGTTGTCCTCAGCAATTTTCTTAATTTCAGAAAGACTCAATCTTGAATATTTAATGATCGTATTCATCTGAAAACCATCCTTTAACATATCCAAAGCAACATCATGATTTCTTTCAGTGGTAGCTTCTGCCCTACCTTTTTCTTCCCCCTCTTCTCGTCCCCTTCCCAGAAGATAATCTTCCTTGCTGTTCTCATCCATCTCATAACGCTCTTGATTGATGTAGGCGACATAGTTTGAAAAATCCATTAGGTAATTATCGACGTCTTTTAAAACCTGCTCCATAGCAACATCTCCTTTGGCTATCTCTCTTTTTTCTCTAAGGGAAAACTGCCTTGACAGGATCATCATCCACCTATCAATTGTAGTTAATTTTTCCTTCTTTTCAAATTTCCTAAGCTCAACAAAATTAAGGCTGATAAGCTTTGTAAGGCGCTTGTTATTTTTAAGGTTGCAGATCCCGAAGCTGGAAAAAGTCTCTTTATCATCCTGAAACAAATTGAAATCGAGTATTGACAGCGAAATTGCAGGTTTCAGATCAGAATATTTTTTTCCCTTTTGCAACGTTCCGATAAGCAACCGTGCAAGATAAAGCGTAATTCGCTCAGCAAAATTCTTGTTGTTGAGCACCTGTACCTCAATATTTACCACAGCACCGTTATCGAGGGTACATGCGATATCGAAAAAGATTTTCTTACCGAAATCGACTACTCCCAGAGATTCACTATTAAGGTAGTTTAGATCCTTAATGGTATACCCAAGCTCCTCATGCAAAAAGGCATTCAGAAGGGCTATTAAGGAGGACTTTCCCTCCTCGCGTCCGAATACATGCTTGAAAACACGATCGTTGAGCGTATTAGGACAGGACCTGACCCAGGCGATCTCCTGCTCATTGAGCTCGTTTATATCAGACTTCATCTGCATCCTACTCTCTTATGTATGTTTGAATTCTGGTAGTGCTGTTTTTAAGGCTGAGCACTGACATTCTTTAAAGAAGACTTATCTGCTAACGCGGCGCTCTCCTGTCCATGCTCGATAACATCAGATAAAAGCAGCTGAGCGTGCTGTGCAAGCTGTTCCCTGTCTGCAACTATGCCAAAGTTCTGCTTAAGACTCTGTGACAATGCCTCAGGTGAGGCATTTGCAAGCAAGGACATAAACATGGGAAGCATGGCATCAAGTCTTTGCTTCTGTTCGCCATCCATCTGCAATGTTGGTGACGTTTTGCCAGCACCTTGTCCATGAGTGCACATTAACTGCAATGTCTGATACAAAGAGCGTCTCAGATCCTCATAGTCAGCAGATGCAGCTTCAGATCCAGCTGTCACCACTGAAGTCTTTTCATCTTCAGCGGAGACTTGAGCGGAGACTTGAGCGGTACTTTTCTTCAGGGACTTAGGCGCTTTGCTCTTAGTTGAGTTTTTCTTAGCTGCAGTTTTCTTAGCCTTGGATGCTGAGGATGTGCTGCTGCCTCCGGCCCCGGCGGCAGTCTTTTTGGAGGAGGCCTTTTTCTTTGCTTTGATGATCTCAAGATCCTCTGCCACACTCTTTTCAAGATCAGAGTACTCTGCGATAGCAGAACTGTTTACATCACCGTCTAAAAGCTCACTGCCAGATGAGATCTTATGCAGTACATCAGATTGAGCCTCATCACTTGCATCACTGCTGTGATTCTCTCCTGACAGCTCACCTTCAGAGCAATCATCTGCAGGATCGGCGCTTAATCTTTTTGCACAGCCTGTTAAGACATCCTTAAGCGAGCTTTCATCTATCCTGAGATTTTTAACGTATTCGGCCACAGTGCTGTGATAGCGCTTAAAAAAGGCGGGAGCTCTTATCTCATCTGAGTACCATGCGGTGGGCGCAACCTGTCCCTTTTCATTTCTGTCACAACGGGTGATCTGCAGACGATCCCAGTCAATATGCACAAGCTCAGGAGGATTGAAGCCGCGCTCTATAAAATTGATCCTGGGGAAGGCTTCTACCAGCTTTTGCGGAAGATTTACCTTTACGATAAGTCCCAGCTCATAGAACACCTCACCTTCACATTCAAGCTGTCCCCAGCTGTAGGAGCGCATGTTACTTGCCATATGGATGGCATTGATAGAGCGCAGGGTAGTAAGCCAGTCCTGCCTGTTATCCTCCTTGATGGCCTTGATCCTGTGACTTAGTGCTTTAAGCTGGATACTGCCCTTTCTTAAAAACACTCCTTTCGGCATAAGAAAGATATCTGCATAGAAGTTGTTTACAACATGAGCCTGATCCTTTAGCAGATGGATCATATAGGTCACAAGATAGCTTGGAAGACTCACACTGTCATTGCGGGTGACATTGCTGCAAAAAGAGCAGAAGCTGTCGGCTTTGGCAACGATAGCCCACAGAGGATGACTGCCATCTAAAAGTGCGGCCACATCAGCATTACTCCAGTGATTGGGAGTATCAAAATGCCGGATCTCCTCCTGCTTTTGCTTAAGCTCCTGCAATTGCACAAGGCGTTGCTGCTCATCCTGAGTCAAGGTCCTGGAGCGCTTTTTCTTGAGGGTGCTTATCTCACCTTCTATAAGCTCTTTATCAGAACTGCTCTCTTCGGATGCGCCGGAGGCTGCAGTTTCTTCAGTAACCTCCCCGTCCTTATTTTGCTCATATAGCTCGTATTTAATCCGTGTGGCATACTCCTCATCTGTTGGCGGATAGGTAAAGCCGGTGGTCAGAAAATACGCTAAGGGAAAATCTGTAAGCAGCAAGGCTGAGCGGGAGGCAATACCCATTTCATGCCGGTGAGCTCGGCTTTTATTAAAGACCACTCTCAGGCTTTTGGTTTTAGTATGTTCAATGAAATCATTCATATCCATACAGCGCGGATCATAGAGCATGCCGTTGTCTGCAATTACCTGATAGTCAGTATAGAGCTTGGAGAGATCATGAGAGAAGGCGGCAAACATCAGGGCCAGGCCGCTGCAGGGATTTTTAAAACGCAGATAGGCTTTGCCGGATTTTTCAGAGCGCCATGCCTTATAGCAGCTGAAATCTCTGGAGTTAGGCTCTAGGCTTTCAATTGCAACCTCAAGTGAGTGCCTGAAGAGGCCGTACTCTCCGTGATCGTGATTAAACTCCGAGGCCGGCAGTGAGCCGCAGAGACTTGCAAGACGCTCAATCATGGGAAGAGCCACCATCTCAAAGCTGTCCCCCGTAAAATCAATGTGGACCTTAAGCTTTGAAATGGGATCCTTATGGGCAGCAAGCACCTCATCAGAGGTTCTGGCGCTGAAGATATGATCTC
>CAVFIO010000123.1:0-485 GCA_963622535.1 Akkermansia muciniphila | reverse complement strand
ATTTTCGTAACCACCAGCGTTCCCTGCTCTGCATTTGAGGTATGGTCATCAGGAAGAGGCGCCCGCTCTTTTAAGCGCCTGATTAAAGATTTGAAAATATAGGAGAGCACCGGCACAATAAAATCCAGAGAAATCAGATAGAGAAGCACCAGAGCTAAAAGAGGGTACAGCAGGACCAGTGCATGATTGTAGAAGGTCAGCTTATCAAAATCAGTCACGGCACTGACATACTCCTTACCAGACAGCATGCTGATAAAAGATGCCACAAAGTTGTAATAATTCATGTACAGATCAAGCAGCATTTGAAAGAACCCCCGCAAGCATACCAAGACTACTGAACAAAGGAAGAAACGGCATCAGCTTAACAGCTTTTGGATAAATTGAAAATAAAGCTTTGTATGGCTAAGACAACTTGTCTAACAATCTGTTATACAGTGATTTTTTCATAAAATCACCAGAAAATTCTGCAGTTTTGATACCTGAAA
>CAVFIO010000122.1:0-5181 GCA_963622535.1 Akkermansia muciniphila | reverse complement strand
CCTGACAGGATCTCATAGATATGCTTAAGCGAGATCTCCTTGTGGTCTATCAAAATGGTGTACAGCAACCATGCCCTGTTGGAATAAACAAATCTGTTCACAGGCCTTCCTCAAATATTCAACTCCTGCTCCCGTACTAAAGACAGTCATGAGCTATATTGACTGTCTCAGGCTCATTATAGCAACCGCTCCTGCCAGATCAGAAGAAGACCGGTTTCATACGAAAAATACAAAGATTGATCAGATCACCATCTTTCCATACATAGTAAGCAAAGCAAATATTTACATTTTGTCGGTTACATAGGTGTAATAAAAAAGGCAGGCAATGCAAGGCTAACGTTTTGAGTTCATGAGAAAAAACAGCATTTTAAAAATTTTCTTAAGAATCATATGTTACGCATCACATAAAACAGTAATGTTAGAATATACAAGAAAGAAATACATTGTTATTTAAGGAGATTTTTTAATGTTACCGATAAAATACGTGAGATAGATCAAAATTTAAGCATGAGATCAGATGACTATTTGATGCAGATCTCATTTTCACAGCTTTTTAAATGCAAGAGCAAATGTCATTGCGTAACATAAGCTTAGAAGGATAAAAAGTCCTCGATAAAGAAAAATAAAGAAAACAAACAACATGGAGATTAGGTTATGAATTTAAAGCATGTACTGGGAATTGCAGTAGCTGCCGTGATGTTAGCAGGCGGATTATCCTCAGCCGAGGCTGCAGGTAAGGTTACCCTACGCTTTGCCAATACCACCAACAAGTCATCAATTGATGCAGCTCAGGTATTCGTGGATGTTGCCAAAAAGGAATCAAACGGCCGTCTTGAGATCCAGCACTTCCCCAACAACACCCTAGGTGATGATCGTGCCGCCACTGAATCCATGATGCTCGGTGATATCGCCATCGTACAGACCATGCCTTCAATTATCGCCGGTATGATCCCTGATCTCTATGTCTGGGATGCCCCCTTCCTCTTTAATACCATCGACGATGCCTGGAAATGCATCGACGGCCCTCTGGGTCACGCCATCAACGAGCAGGTTGAAAAAAAAGGCATCAAATATGTAGCCTCGGTTGAAAACGGCTACCGTCACTACACCAATTCCAAAGTACCCGTACGCGTACCTGCTGATGTTGCAGGACAGAAGCTGCGTGTGATGGAGACTGATCTTCAGATCGCCATGTGGAAGAACTGGGGTGCCAACCCTACCCCTATGGCCTTTGCCGAGGTTATCTCAGGTCTGCAGCAGGGCACCATCGATGCTCAGGAGAATCCGCTCTCCATCATCGACTCCAACAAGCTCTATGAGGTACAGCACTATATTACTCTCACAGGTCATATCTTCTCCCCGCACGTGGTCTATATCAACAAGGAGATCTATGACAGCTTTGATCCTGAAATCAAGACTGCCTTTGACAAGGCTGCCAAGGCCTATGAGACTGCCCAGCGCAAGCATGCAACAGAGCTCAACGAGCTCTCTGTTGGCAACTTTAAAAAGGCCGGCTGTGAGGTTATCGAGCTTACCGACGAGGAGCGTGCTCAGTGGCGTGAGACTGCCATCAAGGGTGGTATCTACGACATGATCAAATCCAAGATGGAGCATCCTGAGTACTTAGATAAGATCTTAAATCACGAGTATTAATCTTTAAGGATTTATCAACCCGGGCGGTAGCAATACCGCCTGTTTTTAGAAAAAGGAAATAGAGAATGAAAAAACTTCTTGATTTTCTGGATAACCGCCTGGAGATCTCGGTGTGCATTGTGCTGATGTGCATCCTCTCCGTGGTGCTGTTTGTCCAGGTATTCTTCCGCTACGTGATGCAGGCATCACTGTCCTGGTCTGAAGAGCTTGCCCGCTATACCTTCGTATGGCTCGTATACATGGGTATCCCCTATGGCTGCAAGATCATGAAGCACATCAAGATCGATGCCGGCCTCTTCCTCTTCCCAAAGAAGATGCGCAAGTATATTGTGATTTTAGGCGACATCATTTTCATGATCTTTGCCTTTATCATCGTCTACTTTGCCTGGAAGCTTGAGCAAAAGCAGATCATGTTCGGTCAGCTCTCCCCTGCCATGATGATCCCGATGTGGATCCCCTATGGTGCTCCGCTGGTAGGTTTCATCCTCACTGCCATCCGTCAGTTGCAAACCATCATCTACAGATTCAAGCATCTGTCTGAAGCTGATGAAGAGCAGCAAATTGATCTTGATAACCTGTAAGGAGTTACTGTAAATGGTTGCTGCAATTCTGTTCATATTGCTCGCGATCCTGCTGATCGTAAACGTACCGGTAGGTATCGCCCTGGGTATCTCCACTATGGGTGCCTTAATTGTCGGTGAGACTCTGTCCCTGACCTCTATTCCTCAGGCTCTGGTTACCTCCTGTGACTCATTCCCGATTTTAGCTATCCCTCTTTTCATCCTCGCAGGTGATCTGATGGGCGCAGGCGGTGTGTCAAGCCGTATTCTAAACGTCTGCAACGTATTCTTCGGCCGTATCACCGGCGGTCTTGCCATCGTTACCGTTATTGTCTGCATGTTCTTTGCAGCAGTATCAGGCTCAGGCCCTGCAACCGTGGCAGCTGTAGGCTCCATGGTAGTTCCCACCATGTTAAAGCTTGGCTATGACAAGCCCTTCGTGTTAGCCCTCGTTGCAACTGCAGGCTCCATCGGCGTTATCATTCCGCCTTCAATTCCTATGGTTATCTACGGTGTATCCACCGGTGCCTCAGTAACCTCCCTCTTTATGGGCGGCTTCTTCCCGGGCTTCTTAATAGGTGCTGCTCTGATTGCCTACTGCTACTTCCACTGCAAAAAACGTGGTCTCATGGGTACTGATGACGGTGAATTCACCTGGGCCCGTGCAGGTGCCGCACTCTGGGATGCCAAATGGGCACTTATCAACCCGCTCATCATCCTAGGTGGTATTTACGCCGGTATCTTCACTCCGACTGAGGCTGCTGCAGTTGCTGCCATCTACGCCTTCTTATGCGGTGCAGTGTTCCACAGGGAGCTTACCTTCAAGACCTTTATCAAGGCCGTGTCAACCTCCTGCTCGACAACTGCTACCACCATGGTGATCCTAGGCTGTGCTACCGCCTTCTCAAAGGTCATCACCATCGAGCAGATCCCGACTATGGTTGCCAATGCCCTGGCTACCGTATCTGACTCCAAGATCGTGATTTTGCTCCTCATCAACATCCTGCTCCTCATCGTAGGCTGCTTCATGGATACCACTCCGGCAATTCTGATCTTAGCTCCGATCCTTATGCCAGTGGCCTCCCAGGTTGGTGTTGATCCTATTCACTTCGGTATCATCATGGTCTGCAACCTGGCAATCGGCTTTATTACACCGCCTCTGGGCATCAACCTCTTTGTGGCATCCCGCATCGGTGATTCCCCTATGGGTGTGATCTTAAAGGGCATCGGACCTTTCATCATCGTGATGATCGCCTGTCTGGCACTCATCACCTATATACCTTCAATCTCCATGTTCCTGCCAAACCTCATGAAGGGCTAGGAATAATGAAGGAAATTAGCGTGATCTGAAAGCGCTTTTTAAAACAGCAGTGATTAAAAACACTGCTGTTTTTGTACAATCTGACAAATTTTTCAGTAATTTGCAGTTAACTTAAAAGCACCGGGAAGCAGAGCTGATGAAGACACTCTGATGCTTAATCCGATGAAGAGATCTGCACAGAATTTAAACAACACATGCAATGGAGTTTTTATGGATTTTCATTTCAGAAGTCAGGATATTATGACCGGTCCTGAGTGGGCTAATGTACGTGCCCTTTATAAAGCAGCCGGCTACTCGGATTCCGAGCTTAAAAAACCTATCATCGGCATCGTCAATGCCTTCAATGAGATCTGCCCGGGCCACAACATTCTAAAGGAGATGGCCGAGCGTGTTAAGGAAGGCGTCTTTGCCGCAGGCGGTACTCCGGTAGAATTCGGCACCATCGCCTGCTGTGACGGTATGGCTATGGCTCATGACGGTATGAAATACGTACTGCCCTCCCGTGAAACCATCGCCAATGACGTTGAGTGCATGGTGCAGGCTCACAGATTGGACGGTCTCGTGCTGTTAGGCTCCTGCGACAAGATTGAGCCGGGCTTAATTTTAGGTGCTCTGCGTGTAAACCTGCCTACCGTATTCGTAAACGGCGGTCCGGCACTCCCCGGGCACATGAAGGAGGGCAACCCCTATGGCGGTGAGTATATCGATCACTCCATCATTCAGCAGTCAGAGGGGGCCTTAAAATCCGGCAAGATAACCCAGAAGCAGTTTGACTGGCTTGAGAACAACGCAGTCCCCACCATCGGCTCCTGCGCCATGTTAGGCACTGCCAACACCATGGGCTGCTTAGCCGAAGCTCTGGGTTTATCACTCCCAGGCTGTGCCGCCATTCCTGCAGTATACTCACACCGCATGCGCATCTCCTTTGAGTCAGGCCTTGCCGTGATGAACTGCGTGCGCAAGAACATCCGTGCCCGTGATATTGTGAACCTGAAATCAATTGAGAACGCCGTACGTGTAAACTCTGCAATCGGCGGCTCCACCAATGCAGTGCTGCATATGCTCGCAATTGCCTATGAGGCACATGTCAAGTTTGATATCAATGACTTTGGTCGTGTGGCGCAGGAGGTCCCGCACCTGGTGGCCATGATCCCAGCAGGTACCTATGTGCTCCTGGACTTCTACGAGGCAGGCGGCGTGCATGCTTTGATGAATGAGATTAAGAGCAGACTCTATCTTGATAACATCACCTGCACCGGCGAGACCTTGAAGACCAATCTTGAGATGTTTGGTGAAAACCGTAACCGTGATGTTATTCATCCTTTGGATAATCCGGTGCACACCGTATCAGGCATCGGTATTCTGCATGGCAATCTGGCACCTGCCGGAGCTGTAACCAAGCCCTCTGCCATTCCTCAGGCAGCTCATGACTTCACCGGCAAAGCAGTGATCTTTGAGTCTGAGCAGGATGCTTTAGAAGGAATTCGTGCCCTGAAGATTAAACCAGGTGACGTAGTCGTTATTCGTAATGAGGGTCCACGCGGCGGTCCCGGCATGCCTGAGCAGTACAAGGCTATGAAGCTTTTAGTCGGCATGAAGCTTGGCGATAAGGTGTGCTTAATCACCGACGGCCGCTTCTCAGGCTCT
>CAVFIO010000121.1:0-5455 GCA_963622535.1 Akkermansia muciniphila | reverse complement strand
GGTGCAAGGGAGATGTTGTTGTGATCAGAGAAAGTCGTCGTAAGCAACTTACAGGTTTTAAGCCTATACCACAATGATCGAAGTTGCAAACTGTAATAGGATGGTTAAGAAACTGAATGCAAACTTAAAAAACATTGTTTGAAGTTACGGCGTTGTTTTTAAGTTATACAGATATGTTCTAGGTTACGAATAAATAATCAAAGTTACGAAATAGACATCAAACAAACGAAAGATAAAGGATAGTTAAGAAAACTATTTTGAGGTTACGAAAAGGCAGGTATTTTTTTCAAAAAGCCCTAAAATCCGAATTTGTGATCGTCCTTGCGGAGGGGCGCTCGAAGATAACCGTATTTCTCAACCGGCAGGATTAATCCTGATAACTGTCTGTTATACAAAGAGAATTTTTCACCTACCTGCTCCATTTACCTCAATTTTGCATATTTCAAAACTGTGCCTATACTTAAAGGCAAGCAGCAGGCTCTTTTTTTCATCTGCTGTGATCTTTAAAAATTCATACAAACATACAGGAGCTTTTATGCAAGCAACCCGCAAACAGAGACTCAGTGCCAGCGCACTGTCATCACTGCTCATGCTCACCGCTGAGCTAATCCTTGTTTTAAACCTGCCGCACGATACCCTGGTATCAAGTGTGGTGATCCTGGGAATAGTACTCCTGCCTGCCCCCTACTACTGGGTGCTGCAGGAGTACATCTCAAAGCGTCAGCTTAAAAATCACCGGACTTTAAACCGCCACGCCCTCTCCTCGATAGTAAGCACTCATGACAGTGAGCTCTATCTGGGACGGGGCTTTCTTTTTGAACCAAAGCACACCCAGAAGCTCATGCGCAGCCTTGCAGACGGCATCGTTACCACCGCCGACGGCCGGCACGGGGCATCTGAAATTCACAACGTAAAGCTGCTTTTAAACTATCAGCCGCTGTTTCAGAGCTGCCATGACTTAAGCACCCATACGCTTATCTTCGGTACTACCGGTGCCGGTAAGACCAGAATGCTGGACCTGCTCGTCTCTCAGGCGGTAATGCGCGGAGATACCGTCATAGTACTCGACCCTAAGGGCGATGCCTCACTGCGTACTAATATCGAGAAGGCCTGTGAGCTGACAAAGCGGAAGGAGAGCTTTGTAAGCTTTGATCTGGCTTCCCCTGCATCAGGAGTCAATCTTGATGTACTGGGCACCTACGATACCGCAACTGAAATTGCCTCGCGTATTGCCTCACTGATGAGTGATGCAGGCTCCAGTGCCAGCTTTAAGAGCCATGCTATCAATGCCCTGACCTCCGCCACCGTTGCCCTTAAGCTTAAGATGCTCTTAAGACGGGAGGAAGGCTGCAGTGATGTTAAAGAGACTAAGCTTACCCTTGCCGCCATCCGCGATGTCGTGGCTGATTTTGACGCCTTCAGGGATATAGTGCTGGAATTCTTTACCGGCTATGTGGCAAAGCTTAAGCACTACCGCTTAACTGATGAGCAGCGGGAGGTTGTGGACAGCTTCAAGGATGTACGCGCAAAGACCAGACGTCAGCAGTCTGTTGCCCCGCTGCGCGAGTTCTATAACACCCTTATAAGGGTCAATGTCATCCTGGACAGAAATGCAGATCTTGATCTGCTCTTCAGTACCGCAAATCTTGATAAAACCTTCTACAGCAAGGTAACAGCAGGTATTCTGCCCAAGCTCAATTCTCTAGCAGCAGGAGAACTGCACAACGCATTATCCTCAGGAGAGGGCCTTACCTTCAGTGAGGTGGTGGCAGGGAACAAGGTGCTCTATGCCTCACTGCGCACTCTCGTGGATTCTGAAACCGGTGCCAATCTCGGAAAGCTGATGCTTGCTGATCTCTGCGCCGTTGCAGGTAAGATCTATGCCAACAAGAGCATCAGCAGCAATAACCGCCACGTCTGCATCTTTGTCGATGAGGCATCCGAGATCTTATGTGAAAGCATGGTACAGCTTGCCAACAAATCCCGCGGCGCAGGCTTTGCCCTGACTCTTGTTACCCAGACCATAGCAGATTTCGTAAAGCACGGCGGCTCAAAAGCTGATGCCGAGCAGATAGTTGCCAACGCCAACAACCTCATCTCCATGCGTGTTATTGATCAGGAGACGGCCAATGTCGTCACCTCGCGCATGCCCAACACCTATATTGATGAGCGCAGTGCCTCCCGCAACTACACCCATTATTATGATGACAAGGTGATCTCAAAGACTGAAACTGAGCGTGAGGTACCCTTATTCCCCGCCCGTGCTCTGGAGTTACTGCCTGATCTTGAGTATGTAGCCAAGCTTGCTGACGGCAGAGTCATTAAGGGCATTATTCCCTTTATAAGCGATGAAGAGAGTGCTTCGCAGGAGGCATCTGCAAAGACGGCAACGCAAGACTCGCCTCATTACTATCAAGGTGTTCGATCCCCTGACGACACAGATCAATCCGATGAGAATCATTTCAAGGCTATGGCAGCCTCTATCTACTCAAGTGCTAAGGGGAGGATTAAGGACAGCGTCAGGGAGATGGTATCCGGCACCGGGCTTGTAAAGGAGAGCTACAAGCCTGCAAACTCCAAACCCTCATCAAGACATAAGGCCGGCTGAGGAGTAATGCTATGAGAAAGTGGATCACCTTTATCGTTGTGGGAGCTACGGCCTTCTTCTTCATCCAGATCTTAGGCTGGGTCGGTGCCAGCACTAAAATGCTGATCACCGGCGAGCTTAAGGCCATGGAGGAGTTAATCGGAGGCTCGTGCAAGGAGAGCACCAATCTTGTGGTGTGGATTGCAGATTACCTCTACAGCATGAATGATACGGCCAAATTCTTTGATGCCGACGGGTATGTAAGGCTCATCACCCTCAGACTGTTACTGCCGCTTACAAGCCTGTGCTGGTTCTTCATGATCTATGTTGCAGCCTTCCTCATCATATGGCCCCTGGCCCGTGCCAGCAACGGCTGGTATTTTGAGGAGCTCTTCGTGGTTAAGGCCGTGAACTTTATATCCTTAAGGTGGAGCATACTGCTGCTGTTAATCCTAAGCACGCAGATGTTCTACACGGCAGTACCTGCGATCCTGTTTATTGAGTTTCTCCTGATCACAAAGCTATCCATGCTTTTTGCAAACTCGCAGATGATCATGAGGTTCTATAACAGAAGAATGCTGGATTGAGCTGCTGACGCTACAGCCTGATCTAATCAAAGCCTGCGGTTGATAACTGCAGGCTTTTTCATGTTCAGGGCGTAACAGCTCAGTTATTGTAATAGCTCAGTTATTCGCTCTATGTAGCTCAGATATCCGTTCAGAGGGATCTGATGATCACCACCTCAGTTATCCGCACCCTCTCAAAGGACAGTACGATGATTGCTGCAGGCCGCACCTGCGCAGAACCGGACGCAATCCGGCTTCACAAAGCACTGGCGGATAACTGAGCTACTACTGCTATTACATGCATACAGCATCTCCTAAACCGTGGGCGTGATTCAGCTATGCGAACGCTCTGTGTCAGCTATAGGAACGCTGCATTTCAGCTATGCGGACGCGCTACATCAGATCTCATGTGCAGGAAGCATGAGCAGTGCCAGGGAGAGATTCTAAAAAGCTGCTCCTGACAGAGCTTTCAGCAGAGAATTTTTCATAGCAATGAATTGATGATCGTTAATTCATCGCTTTAGGGATGCTGTATTCAAAGTCAGGACATGGGCCGCTTGCTCTGAATTCACTGTTTTCTGTACAGTATTCTGGACAATTTCAGTTTTCAGTCCACAAAACACTTCTGTTATTCAAGATCACTATATTTTCTGTACTTTGTCTTTTTTTCGTCAGAAAAAGTTCATTTTTCTAGAAATTACAGGCAGTTATCATTCTGGTACTAAAACAGCCGTTTTCAGCTTAATGAAATTAATTTTCATTTTTCTGGTTGAATAAACTCAATTTTCAATGACGAATTATCAAAATCTCATCAAAAAATCTTTAATCACACGAAATCGCACCGTAAAAAAATTAAGGTCAAGGTCATGACGGCAAAGAGGAGGAAGTCCATGATGTGCTAACTGATGTTTTGAGTAAGTCTCTGATCTCATTGCATTCATATTATTACACCTCATTCCACCTCACCCAGTACGATACAGGCAAGGCGTACGACTATCTTAGGTACAGGTGCGGATAACTGCCACTATCTAAAAGTTTACTTCCTCCCCGTTCTAAAAAATGAGATGACCAGTTCATATCACTTTCTGTAAAGATCTACAAAGCATAGCCCTGCAGAACCTGTGCACCCGCATCCTTTTTATTAAAAACATCAATGTAGCACTGTGCCATGTGGACTAATTCCCCTAAAATCTGCCTGCTTAGCTCCTGAAATCTGGCATCATCACTGAAATCGATGTTTTGATGCAGGGTATAAAAGGACCATCTAGCTTTTGATTCATCGTGTTGCCATTGAAAATGGCCACTCATTTTAGCCCCCAAATGCTCGCGAAGCTGTTGCTCATGGTTTACAAAATTCTGATAATCTCGATCCGAGCAACCATAGCCAAGCTGCACATTCCTGCCCTTACGCGTCAGATACATCCAGATTTTTTCAGTTTGTGTATGGAAAGCAAATGAAACACCTGCTCCCCAGTTACTTTTAATTTTCAGATACTCATTAAACACCCTGTCCTCAGAAAGTAAGCGTACTAACTCCTGAATTCTTTTATTTCTTTCCTCTGTAGTCTGATAATTATGATTTGAGAAAGATACAAGTTCATTCTGATCCTTTTCAGTGTCAGATGCCGTATGTGCTGACAGGATCAGGATCTGATTGAAGCGCTGATATTTCTCAGCATTCTGCTCAAGAAGCTTTTGTTGCTCTTCATCAGGATCTTGAAATTCTGAATCTAATAGAAAATCCAGAGGCTTAATTTCAATTAATTCCATAAATTCCTTCAGGAATGGACGCAGTGCTTCAATATCACTCTGCAGAATTTCAGTACGGTACCGCTCATTAATATACTCAGCTGCGTTCTTATTCTTATCCTTACCTTTAATAAGCAGCCTTGTAAAAAGCTCAATGGCTTCTTCAGGATCATCCTCTGAAAGCTTGCGATTCACTCTTACAATCAGGTTATAAATTGCCTCCTTGTACTGCTGCAGACAGAGCAGACCAAAAAGGATCAACTGCTTCTGTGAATTATCATGTTGCTCCACCCCGGCATTACGCATGGTAGTTAACAGCAAAAAGGCGTTAAGAATGCGCTTTATAACACGGGGATTAGTGCCTACTGAATTGGTGCACAGCCTGTGATACAGCTCCATCTCCTCAGGGGTGGGCGTGATATTAATCTTTTTAAAGCCATCCTCCATGTACCTGGTGATATTGTATTCAACCACCGGTACCTTAAACGGCACCTGAATCAGCTTATCAAAGAAGGCTTTGCCCTTTTCAGCCTCCTTTAAGCCTTCAGGAGTC
>CAVFIO010000120.1:0-5463 GCA_963622535.1 Akkermansia muciniphila | reverse complement strand
TGTGTGTTTTCGCAGCTCAAGTTTAAATGCATAATCTGCGCGATAAGCTTTTTATTTATGCAGGAGCAAAATCAATCCTTAATTTTGATAAACTCATGAAATAAAGATGCAAGTCACCTCGTTAAGGAGCAATAGACAATGACTAAAGAAGAATTAGTTGCCAAAATGGCTGAAAAGTCCGGATTAAGCAAGGCTGAGACTAAAGAAACACTCAAGGCTCTGCTTGAATCTGTAAAAGAAACCTTAGCCTCCGGTGAGGAAATTTCCTTAACCGGCTTTGGTACTTTTAAGGTAACTGAGCGCAGTGAGCGTCAGGGAAAGAACCCTAAGACCGGCGAAATTATCACAATTAAAGCCTCAAAGTGCCCTTCATTTAAGGCTGGAAAAAGCCTCAAAGATGCTGTAAATCAGTAATTTCTGCAGTGCAGAGCCTCCGCTTTTTGGAGGCTTTTATTTGCAGATCGTTCCAAAAACTGAACAGTGTCGATGATATAGGTAATGATATAAGCAGTATGTACCTATGTTTCATTTAAAAGCTCCGCTTACTGTCTGTCTGCTGTTTTTAATCTGTGCAGCTCCCGCTGTACTTATGCGTGATCTGTCCACAGTCAATGAATTGAATTATCTTTCGATAGCAAAAGGCGGACTGGATCAAAACAACTTCTTTTTATTAGGCGGAACGCAATACGCTGTCTCCTATCTGCCACCTTTGTATATCTGGATCTGCATGCTGGCCTATGGCATAGCAGGGATCAAAGCATCTATCATTCTTCTTTCCTTAAATGTTATAGCGCTATGCTTGATGATGTTTCTTACCGGTACCTATTTTGCTAAAGGTGTCTCGAAAAATTACCAGTATTTAACTATAGCCTGTGTAGTAGCAACTCCGTTTCTTTGCACATCATCCCTTGCGGTATCCCCTTATATTCTAAATGCAGCTTTTATCCTGCTGGCAATTTCCATTTTATCTGACAGGACATCTGCACTTTTAAGTGATCCTGACAGTGCATTAAGACGAAGACGTGATCTCTTAATTCCTGTTTCAATGATGCTTTCCTGCCTGACTCTGGGGCCATGGTGTTTTATTCTTGTTCCTTTGCTGCTTTTTACAGTGCTTCTGATAAAGCAAAGGCTTAAGCTGCTGTTTAAAATTTTTCCTCTAAGCTGGTGTCTGCATATAGTTTCAGCAGTTTTGGTGTGGATTTCCCTGACTATATGGGAGGGAGGATTAGATAAGGCACTGGAGTTCTTTATAGAAGCTCCTGTGAATTTTATATCAGGAGCAAGGGGGCATTTTTACGACCCCTTCTTTTATATCTGGTCCTTTGTTCTGATTTCTCTGCCCATAGGTGTGGCCTCGGTATATTCAGGTATAAGGGTTCTGCTGCATGAAAAATCACGCTGTGATTGCGGTTATCTTTTTGCTTTGTTTACTCCGGTAATTACCTTAATCGTTGCAAGTCTGTGTCAGGCCCAGTCAGATTTCTATGTGTTAGTAGCTCTTCCCACTCTAGGTGCGGTACTCTCAAGATATCTGATGGCCGCAGGCAGCAGAGATAAATTAGTAAAGCTGCTTTTGGTGTTAGGTCTTCTGCCTTTTTCTGCGCTCTTTGCGGCAGCCTACTATTTAAACGATGATTTCCCGCTGTTAAATGGAACATATGTAGTCTGTGCCTTTTTATTTATACTGCTTTCAACCCTGCTGTCAGTAATACGTGTATTAAATGCCTCGGTATCAAACGGCATCACAACCTTTGCAGTTGGAATACTGGTAATGATCCTGACCTTAGGTTTTGCTATTCCGAACATTAATCCTTATTTCTCACCTGAGATTGCGCTAAAAAAAGCTGAGACCTTATCTAAGGACAGGGGCGTAAACAAGCTTTGTGTGATCGGTATAGCCAAACCCTGGACGCTTGAACTAATCAGTCACAAGCTGGAAATAAAAGTTGTAAGTCACAAAGGAATGTTGGATAAGGAATGTCAGGGAGCATACCGTCTTATAGGCAGACCTGCCTTAAAAAGATGGAAGGATTTAGATAATCTGCGTAGGCAGGAGGGAGCATTCATCATTGGTGAGGATGTATTGCTTGAGCCTATGCAGATAAAATCGAAGACTCCGATATGGTCCAAATACCGTCTCAATTCTCTTTAAAAGTTATGCAGTAAATGCATGAAGTTCTTTAATAAACGCTTTAAATTTGGAGCAGCAAGTGGAATATCTGATTGATTCTCACTGTCATCTGGCCGATCTTTCCTACGATGATAACCGTAGCGTGGACGCAGTATTAGCCCGTGCCCGTGCCTGTGGAGTAACACATTTTTTAACGGTTGCCTGCAGTACCAGGGATTTTGAAAAAAATCTTGTAATTGCCAGGGATAGAGACAATATCTTCATAGCATGCGGTGTACATCCCTTAAATCTTGAAGATGATCCAAACTGGTCTGAGGATGATTTAAAGCAGATCCTAAATCATGAAAAGGTCCTGGCATTAGGGGAGTGCGGTCTTGATTTTCATTATGCACCGGAAAGTCGAAAGCAGCAGCTAAAAAGCTTTGAGCGTCAGCTCTTGCTTGCAGTAGATCTTAAAAAGCCCCTGGTAATACATGCCCGTGAGGCGCATAAGGATACTGTTTCACTTTTACGTGGCACCAGTGCCCGTGATTGCGGCGGCGTCATCCATTGTTTTACAGACTCAGTGGATATGGCCCGTGAATGTCTGGATCTTGGGTTTTATATTTCATTTACTGGTATTTCCACCTTTAAGGCCTCAGATAATGTAAGAGATGTAGTCAGGTATGTACCCCTAGATAGAATGATGGTAGAAACTGACTGTCCCTATCTTGCACCTGTTCCTGTACGCGGCAGGGAAAATGAGCCCTGCTATGTGCGCTATACCTTAAAATTCCTGGCAGATTTTTTAAATATATCTGAAAGCAGACTGGCGGCAATCACCTCGCAAAACTTTCAGGATCTCTATAAAATAAAGCTTCAGGATCCCAGAGCATGTGCAGGCAATGCAGATCTTTATAAGATAGAGAAAATTGCCAATACCCCATTTGCGCGTTAAAAAATGCAGTTCCAGAGATGGAACTGCCTGTTTCTTAATAATAGCGGCTTGATCTGGTAGGTCTTAATCTTACAAATTGCGAGATCAGAAAGAGGAATGATACCAGTACGCCGCAGGCAAAAATAATCACCAGCCATTGAGGCATTGAAAGGCCCAGCAGTGACCAGTTAAGCGGGGCACAGGTATCAAGAGGCTTGAACATGAACGGTAACAGCTCGTCCAGCTTTAAAAAGGATGGAAAGTTAGCAGTCAGGCGGCACTGCGCGCCGAATCCGTGATTTAAAGTACTTTCATAATGCTCAAAGCTTACTGTTAGTCCCCAAAGTGAGCTAGATAAAAAGCCAAGGGATGCTGTAAGTCTTACAAAAGCCGAACCTGAAAGAAGAAATCCAAGGAGTCCGCACACGCCAAAGGCCAGAATTGCCGCACGCTCATAGACACAGTTTACACAGGGCTTAAGACCTAATCCATACTGAAAATAAAGTGCGCAACCGTCAATAACAATTGCAAATAAAAAAAGCAGAAACCAGCAGGCTCTGCATGAGGTGAAGCTTTTGATTAGACGAAGCACACTTGTCTCCAGAAGGCTCCCCTGAGGGAGCCTCGTTATGAATTAATGAGAGCCTACTGCACCTGACAGCTCGGCTGCGTGCTCTGCAACTGAGGACGGGATCCATCCCATCTGCTCAAATATAGGAGTGAACTCAGGAATGAGGAACATGGTGCACAATAGACCTACGATTGTCAGTACGATAGTATACGGCAAAGCCATCCACATCATGCGCATGTAGGGTAATTTTACCAACGGTGCAATTGCAGAGGTCAGCAGGAACAGGAAGGCTGACTGACCGTTAGGAGTTGCAACAGAAGGCAGGTTGGTACCGGCATTAATTGCGATAGCCAAATCGTTGTAGTGATCCGGGGTGATGATCTTATCTAACAGCGCATCATGCACCTGCTCAATATAGATGGTGGCAACGAATACGTTATCAGATACAGCAGAAATAATACCGTTTGCCAGATAGAAGACCGGGATCTGTGTGTCTTTGGGAATTGAAAAGACCCAATCGATGAAGGGACGGAAGAGATCCTGCTGGGCAATGATGGTCACGATACAGAAGAATACGCAGAGCAGGGCGCAGAACGGCATTGACTCGGTGAAAGCATGACCTACTTCCTCTTCGGTGGTAACACCGCAGAAGGTGGTGGCAAGAACGATGATGGAAAGTCCGATCAAACCTACAGCTGCAAAGTGGAAGGCAAGAGCACAGATGAGCCATACGCAACATACAGCCTGAACAACAAGACGCAGCTTATCGCGCATAGAAAGTTCTGCTGACTGGATCTTGTCGCGCTCAACCAGCACTTCATATACAGATTCAGGCATTCTGGCACCAAAGCCAAAGAGCTTGAACTTATCTAACAGGAAGCAGGTGCCATAGCCGAAAATCATAACTGGCACGGATACCGGAGCCATACGGATTAAGAACTCCATAAAGTGCCAGCCGCAAACCTGACCTACGACCAGATTCTGAGGCTGACCTACTAAGGTAGCCATGCCGCCGATGGTAGTACCGACTGCAGCAGTCATCAAAAGTGAACGCAGGAAAGCACGAAATTTCTCAAGATCCTCTTTTTTATCTGCCGGAACAAAGGAGTCGTCAGACAGACGGGAGGTTGCGGCATCACCACAGATGTGAGTGTGGTAAACACGATACAATCCCATGCATATTGCAATAATAACTGCAAGCACAGTCAGGGCATCGACGAAGGCTGCCAGAGAGCCTGACACGATGCAGAAAAGCAGAGATATTGCAGTTCCGTTTCTAACCTTAACCAAAATCTTAGTAAAAATGAAAAGCAGGAAATCACGGACAAAATGAATACCGCCCAGCATGAACATCAGCAGTAAGATGACGTCGATATTGGCTATAAGCTCATGCTTGACACCGTCCATGGTGCACATGCCGATGACGCAGGCCTCAAAGGCTAACAGACCGCCAGGCTGCAACGGATAGCACTCAAGTGCCATGGCCAGCGTAAAAATAAACTCAGCCACCAGAGCCCAACCGGCAACAAATGGGTTTATAAAAAATAAAATGGGATTGATGATTAAAAAGGCTACGATGAGGAGCTTATACCAGGGGGAAGCTGAGCCCATGAAATTGAGCCCGAACGCCTTGCCCGCCGTAAGAGAACCCGGCTGTGTCATGTTACTAATTGTCCTTTTCTTAACGTTTTGTCTGGTTATACATATAGGAAATTCTTTAAAAATCAATTAATTGCATTCAAGCCGAAGCGTGAATTTTACTACCTTCGCGATTATCTGTTTGATTTTTAAAAGAAAAGCCAGATTTATAATATTCGTTCAGATTATAGCATCCACTAATGG
>CAVFIO010000119.1:0-5465 GCA_963622535.1 Akkermansia muciniphila | reverse complement strand
GTGTCTCTCAGGCAGAAGTTCCATCCGGCAATGGCTGCGGCGCTGAGCTTTTAAGCTGGTATGAGCCGCCAAAACCGGTATCGTCTCAGGGCAAAAAAACAAAGCCTAAGAAAAAGGTATTGCCACAGCAGTGCAAGGCGGTATTACAGGGCAGGTAGTAAAACTGCATGGCTGAACCTGTTACCCTCTGGCAAGGTGTCCGCCTTGAGATCTGCATAATGCTGTATCTCCTTGATCCTCACAGCTCTTAATATCATGATCCCGGTAGAAAAAAAGCTGAGAGCCTTCCTCCCTCATCAGCAGGATATCCCTAAGTCCTGTCAGCTTTTTTTAATAACAGAAATTCAGATTAAGGATCAGATCTTATGAAATGTTATCTTACGGTGCATTTGAACTGTTCCGGAATTGATTGGTTCCGGTAGGGGTATAATTGCCAATTATTTTTTTGAGGTTAGATAACATGATACGAGTTGCCGTGGTTGGCGCCAGCGGTTATGCCGGTGCTGAAATATGCAGAATCATTTCCCGTCGTAATGATGTAGAGCTTACAGGAGTTTTTGTTTCTGCAAAAAGTGAGGATCTCGGCAAGCGTGTGTCTGATCTTTACGGCTCTCTGGCAGGAGTATGTGAGCTTACCTTAGAGGCTACACCTGATGCAGATAGTATCGCTGAGCGTGCTGATGCTGTTTTTCTTGCAACAGATCACAAGGTATCTCATGATGTCGCTCCGGCACTGGTAGAAAAAGGCGTGAGAGTTTTCGATCTCTCAGGTGCGTTCCGTATCTCCGATCTTGCTGTATTTGAAAAGGCTTACGGCTTTGCCCATGAGCATGAGGATCTTTTAAGAAAAGCGGTATATGCCTTACCTGAGCATACCGATCATGCCCTAATTAAAAATGCCATGCTTCTGTCACTGCCCGGCTGCTATCCTACTGCCTCACAGATGGCATTAAAGCCTCTTTTGAATGCTGATGCTCTGGATCTGAGCTTCCGTCCGGTAATCGATGCCGTATCAGGTGTTACCGGTGCAGGTCGTAAGGCCAAGCTCTCCAATTCATTTTGCGAGGTCAGCTTAAACGCCTATGGCGTCTTCACCCATCGTCATCAGCCTGAAATTGCTGAACATCTGGGCACTGAGGTGATCTTCACTCCTCATCTAGGCCCCTTCAAGCGCGGAATTCTGGCAACAGTTACAGCTCGTCTCAAGGCTGGAACCGATAGGGCTTCGGTGGTATCCATTTTTGAAAATGCGTATAAGAATACACCTCTGGTACGCTTTAAAAAGACTCTGCCCAAACTTCAGGATGTACAGATGCTTCCTTTCTGCGATCTGGGAGTTGCAGTTTCAGATGACGGCTATATTGTTATAAGCTCTGCTATTGATAACCTGTTAAAGGGAGCGGCAGCACAGGCTGTGCAGGTATTTAATATTGCATTTGACTTTGACGAAACCGCAGGATTGCTCTAAAATACCCGTATTATGGAAACAGCAGTAGTTAAATTTAGCGGAAAGGCCTTAGGCGCAACAGAGGAGCTTGTTAAGCTCTTCTCATCATTGCGCGGCACCCGTACTGTGATTGTTCACGGTGGCGGGGCTGAGGTCGATATGCTGTTTAAGGCACTCTCCTTAAAGGTTGAAAAGAAAAACGGCCTGAGAGTGTCTCCGAAGGAACATATGCCTTATATCTGTGCTGCCTTAGGCGGGCAGTGCAACAAGCATCTGCAGTCAGTAGCACAGAGTGCCGGCTTAAATGCTGTAGGACTGATGGCATCTGATGGCGGAATGCTTAAGGTATCTCAGTTATCTGAGGATTTGGGAATGGTAGGTGCTGTAAAAAGCGGTGATCCCAGGTTCCTGAATACTCTTTTAGACAGTGGCATGACTCCCGTACTTTGTTCATTGTGTATGGATGAGCATGGTGATATCTATAACGTCAATGCTGATGATGCGGCCGCAGGTATTGCGGCGATGCTCAAGGCACCTTTGTATTTCATTTCTGATGTGCCCGGCGTTTTAGATGACAAAAAGGCTTTAATCCCTCAGCTGAGCCTTAAGCAGTCTGAGGAGCTGGTCGCTCAGGGTGTTATCACCGAGGGCATGGCGGTTAAGGTCAGAGCTGCTTTTGATGTAGCAAAGCAGATCAGCGCTACTGTTTACATCGGATCTGTATATGATCCGGATCTCTCCTCCGCAGTTTCTATGCGGCGGCGGCTTGGTACCGCCCTCGTCTTATGATTAAGGGCGTCGTTAAGACGCCTTTAGTGTATCTGTAATTTTTTTTCTATTTTAACTTAACGCGGGATCCAGAGATCCTGCTGTAAATAATTACCGGAGTATTCCGATGGCTAACATTAGCAACCAGGCTTTTGTGATCAAGGATGAACTAAGAGGTCTTACCATGGATGAGATCTTTGAGAAGATCGCAGCTATGTACGGACATGGACAGTTATCTTTAAACGATATGATGAAGGCCACTGAATCCATCGTTGAATTAAACAAGATCTTTTCAAAGCAGGAGGCGCATAACTTCTTTGTGCGTCAGGCGACATTAGAGGATGTCGATGCTCTGATGAAGATGATCGAGTTCTGGGCTCAGGCAGGTCAGAATCTGCCGCGTAAGCGCAATGATATTGTGCGTAATATTCAGTCCTTTGCAGTCTGTGTACGCGACAGTGATCACGAGGTCGTAGGGTGCGCGTGTCTTTATGTTTATGATTCAGGTCTTGCCGAGATCAGATCCCTTGGTGTATCTCCCGTAGTTCAGCGTCAGGGGCAGGGACGGGCCATTGTTGAATTCCTTTTAAAACGTGCCGGGCGTATGTTTATTAAAAAGGTTTTTGTACTTACAAGATCTCCTGAATTCTTCTCAAAGGTAGGCTTTGTCAAGACTGTACGTGAAGCCCTGCCTGAGAAGATCATGAAGGATTGTGAGAACTGTCCCAAGCGTGAATGCTGCGATGAGGTGGCTTACATTCGCGAGATCCCGAGTTTGAACATCTAATTTAAGCTAAATTAAACAGGTTTGATTATGAAATTCAGAAGAGAAGATTTTAACGATTTAATGTTCCCGACCTATGTGCCGATGAACATGGTGATTAAAAAGGCTCACGGCTGTCATGTTGAGGATAACGACGGCCGCAGATACCTTGATTTAACTGCAGGTATCGCTGTTTTATGTCTTGGGCATACTCCCAAGGGAGTGCAGAAGGTTATTAAGAAGCAGTCTGCCAAGCTTTTACACTGCTCAAATATCTTTACCAACGAGAGCACCTTAGGTCTGGCTGCCAGGCTCCTGCCCCGTGCCGGCTACGAAAGGGTATTCTTTGTAAACTCAGGTACCGAGGCTAATGAATGCGCGCTGAAGCTTGCCCGTCGCGTAGCCTTTGAAAATGTCGGTGAGAGCAAGGATGAGATCATCGCTTTCAGTCAATCCTTCCACGGCAGAACCTTCTTTTCCGTATGTGTCGCAGGTCAGGATCACTATTCAGACGGCTTTGGTCCGAAGCCCGGTGCTATCACTCATATTCCCTTTAATGATCTGGAGACCTTTAAGAAGACCATTTCAGATAAGACCTGTGCCGTGATCCTGGAGCCTGTGCAGGGCGAGGGCGGTATTATTCCGGCCGATCCTGAATTCTTAAAAGGTGTACGTGAGCTTTGTGACAAGCATGATGCACTGCTTATTTTTGATGAGGTTCAAACCGGTGTCGGCAGATGCGGAACTTTCTTCTGCTATGAGCAGACTCCTGTAAAGCCTGATATCTTAACTGCAGCTAAGGGCTTAGGATCAGGACTGCCTATCGGTGCGGTGTTAACCTCTGAGAAAATTGCCGCTCATTTTGGTCCCGGCACTCATGGATCGACCTTCGGCGGTAATCCTCTTGCCTGCGCTGTGGGACAGCATGTGGTGGATAAGGTAGGTGATGAGGACTTCCTCGCAGATGTAAGAGAGAAAGGTGCCTTTTTTATGGCCGAGCTTTTAAAGCTTGGTCAGAAGCACGGCATAGTATCCTCTGTACGCGGTCGCGGTCTGCTGGTAGGCGCCGGGCTTACCGAGCCCTTCAAGGCCCGCGCCTCAGAGATCCAGAAACGCTGCTTTGAACATGGTCTTCTGATTTTACTTGCAGGCCATGATGTTTTGCGTTTTGCGCCTCCTTTGAATATCTCCCAGCGCGATCTGGCCTTGGGACTTGAGATCCTGGATGAGGTTTTCGGTGAGATAAACATGACCGCCTAGGCTCAGTCTTTACTATTTTTCAGGCCGGGACTTGCTCCCGGCTTTCTTTTTACTGTTCCTCTCAAAGATAATTTTTAGATCTTTTAAACAGTTAGTTTTATCTTTAATAAAATTCAAAATCACGTATTGAAAATATACTGAAGTTACATTAAACTCAATGTAACGTTAATAAAATAACGTGATTAGAAAAGCGTCTTATATTAAAGCTAAAACAATGGGAGTACAGAATATGTCTGAGCTTGCAGTAAATGGACTTTTTGGTTGTCGAGCCCGATCCGATACCAGCTTTAGCTTTGAGCAGGAATTAAAGATCTTTTTTGAAAAGCGTCAGCAGGAGCTTGGGTTTTCAGATGAGTTTTTAGCCGAACATTTTGCAATATGCGGACGCTCCTGTGCCTTGCGTGTTATAAGCCGTTTTCATAAGGGATTTAAGATCAAGCCGTCGTTTATGCTCCGTCTGCAGCAGCTTTTGTGTATAGGTGATGAGCAGTTGCACGCATTCTCCCGGGCTTTTAATAAGAAAGCCTATGCTGCCAGGAATTTCTTTTTTGCCAACCTGCATTTCTTTATGGAGCATGAAGCTGAGATCAACTCCTGCGGCGCGTATAAGAATGTCCTGTTTTACGGGATGCATGTGCCGGCACTTTTATTCAGACGTACAGATCCCCTGACCTTGGGCGAATTACTCTCTCATTATCAGAGCGGACTTTTTGTAATTCAGAATCTGGCAGGACATGACAGCTATATCTACCGTATTGTCAGTATTGATCCTGCCGCAGTGACCGTAGACTGCTTTGATGATGTCTCTAAAATTTTCTTCAGGACAAAAGTTACCAGCGGCAGAGGCCAGATAATCAGTGCTTTTTTAAACTTCAGGCCGGAAATTGCCTTCAGACCCAGTGCCTGGACGGTAAACAGTCTGGCATCCCATCTTAAGAACAGCGACGGGATCGGAGAGCAGGGCATTTTTTACAAAATACAATTTCGGGCATGAAGCCTTAATCATATGAAGACATCTTCAGGTATTGAAAAAATTCAGGATGAGGCTTTGGCTTATAACATTTAAAAAAAATATAAAAATTTTGATCTCGATCAAATACGATTTTTAAGCGGCAGAGGAGAATAGGAATTCCAGACATCAGAAAAAAACTTCAAAAAAAGTGTTGACGGGGTTAAAAAAATCTCTATAATGCACATCCGTTGTCACGACGACAACGACTTACCAAG
>CAVFIO010000118.1:0-5597 GCA_963622535.1 Akkermansia muciniphila | reverse complement strand
ATTTAGGTTAGACAAATATGGTAAGAACTGTTGGTGACGTCGAGAATGACGGCAAGAACTCTAATTCCAATAAATGGAATCAGCAGCGGAGACTGGAATTTATCGATTTTCGTTTGGGAATTGATGGCAAGATTAACCGTAAGGATCTGGTTCAGTTTTTCAGTATTTCGGTACCTCAGGCCTCTCTGGATCTTTCCAAATATCATTCTATGGTTGAAGAATCAGATCCACCTCGAAAGAACCTGGTTTATGATCGCCATTTAAAAGTTTATCTTAAGACTCCCGATTTCCAGCCTCTGTTCCCGGATGTGGTTTCATCTGAGAGCTATTTTAACGATTTGTTTTTAGCAAGCACCGGAGAGTTATCAGACAGCCGCAATTTCTTCGGTTTTGTACCGACAGTGGGAATAGCTTCCTTTAATCCTCCCCGCAGAACCATTAAAGCAGAGGTTCTGTACAACATTCTTGAGGCTATCAGAACCCGTAAGGCTGTTCATGTCACCTACATGTCTTTGAACAGCAAGGACAATCAGGACAGATTAATTGCTCCTCACGGGCTGGCCTATGATGGTATGCGCTGGCATGTCCGTGCATACTGCTACGATATACATGAGTTCCGTGATTACGTACTCTCCCGTATTGTTATGTGTGCTGTTCCCAAGATCCCGGCACCAAGTGATCGTTATTCTGATCCTCTAGTTAATGGCTTTAAGGAAGTCGGCACAACCTGTCGTGATGATAAGGACTGGAATGAATTTGTAGATCTGATCTTAACTGCCAACCCCGAGCTACCAGAATGCTCACGCAGAGCCATCGAATTTGATTACGGTATGAAAACAGACGGAACCATAACCTATAGCTGCCGCAAGGCTTTGCTGTTCTATGCTTTATATTATCTGCGTCTGACCAAGGCTGATCAGGAGCTGCCTCCATCTGAGCGTCAGCTGGTGTTGGTAAATAAAGAAGATATCTATCGCCGTCTTGAAGCTACTCATTAAGTAAGCATTAGTTAAAAAAGCCGCCTGATCCTTCAGACGGTTTTTTTATCACCACAGATTAAGCTAAGCTCATCTAATATACTGATTAGGATTTATCATGAAAAAGACTCTGTTGTCACTGGGAACTGCTTTATTATGCTTTGGTGCGGTTTCAAATCTCTGTTTTGCACAGGAGTTTAATGACGCACAGAAAAAGGAAATTGAACAGATTGCTTCAGACTACCTGGCACAGCATCCTGAGGTAGTTGTAGCAGCATTGCAAAAGCTGCAGGAGCAGCAGGCCAGGGCTCATGATGAGTCAGTGGTGAATATAGGGGAGTTTTATCGCAAGGATAAAAGTACTCCTATGATTGGTGATGAGCACGCTAAGCACTATATTATCGATTTTTTTGATTATAACTGCGGTTATTGCAAGACCATGGAGCCTGCGATCAATGCTTTGATTAATGATAAAAGCCTGGCACTGCAGGTTGTTTATGTGAATCTGCCTATTATTGCTAAGACTTCTTCTGTAAGTGCCACTGTAGCACAGGCCATCTTCAACCTTGATCCGGAGAAATTTGTTGTATTCCACGATAAGCTCATGCGTAATGAAGCTGACTGCAATGATATTGATGCTTTAAAGGATCTCGCAAAATCAATTGGTGTTAACTGGGATAAGGTGGTTTCAGAAATGGAAAGCCGTCGTCCTCAGGAGAAGCTGACAGCCGATCTTGCCAGGGTTCGTGATCTTGGACTGTCAGGCGTTCCCTACCTGATCATCAATGGTCGTGAGGTAAGAGGGGCTATCAGTAATCCTGAGGATCTACGTAAAATCCTGGAGCAGAAATAATACCTTTGCTAAGGAGTTGATATGAGCTGGTGGTTGATTTTAGTAATAGCAGCTCCGATTTTATTTGTGATCGGAACAGTGATGAATGCGCTTAAGGAGCAAAAGCGCTTTGAAGAAGGGCCTTTGCAGGAAATTTTAAAAAAGCGTCATCAGGAGCGTCAGGAATATTTAAAACGCACTGGTGCTTTGCCTCCTGATCCTTATGAGGATAAGAAATGAGTTCCGTCAGACCTTGATTTTAAGATCAGAATTTAAGGTATAATCCGTTTTCATGAAGATCGCACTGCATCTTATCGTTTTATTTGTTCTCTCTGTACTGCTTGGTGCAGGGCAGTGCGCGTATGCATGTGAAATGCATGATTCAGGTATACAGACGATTCAGCATACTGCTGATAAAGCTGTCAGTAAAAGCATACAGCCGGCAGTAAAAATGAATCATGATAGCGGATGCTGTGCTCACGGCGGATATGTGTGCTGTATGATACAAAGCAGTTTTATAGCTTTTAGCGTGCTGTCTTTGCCATCTGACGGAAAAATTCTTATTCCCTTTGTCTCTTATTATTCCCTGAGTGTAAGCCCAAGTGAGCGTCCTCCAACTGTCTAAGAGTATTTTTAATAACTAACTTTCTGTTTTATAAATACTTTTTATCTAAAGAGGACTTATTATGTCTATGACTCATTACATGGAGCTGCTGATGGAGAACAGCCCCTACAATCTTCTTATGTTTATGGCTCTGCCTGTAATACTTGCCGAAACCGTTGCTATTACAGAGCTTGTGCTTTTATTTGCAAAACAGCCCTGGCGCGGAGTAAGACGTATTAATCAGTATTCATCTGTGCTTGCAGGCTTTGTTTTTCTCTTAATAATTGTCTGGCTTGTGCCTAATGTTATTTATCCGCTTTCAGTTAACGGTCAGTGGCGTGGCTTTATCGACGTTTTAGCGGTCATCTGCTTTGCTGTAGCGGGGATCCCTATGATCATGCTGGCATTGTTAAGACTTGGCTGGATCTTCAGACATTGCTCTGCAAGATCGGTTACCGGCATTCAGATTGTATTAGTATCCTCGTTCCTTGTTTTATCCCATGTGGCGATGATCGCGGGAATGGCCGATCCCAATCTCTTTGCAACGGATCCCGTTTTCATGGAGCATTCAATGCATGAACACGAAAACTCATTGTTTCCGGATATGACCGGGCACAGTCACAGTTCCCACGATCATAGCCATATGCATAATCATTAATCTTTGAATATTGAGGCCGTCATAAAAAAATGGCGGCTTCTTATATACCCTCTTTAGTAGTCAATTGGACTAACACATAGGCCTTAAAGCCCGTTCCTTTGCTGATTGGGCTACAGATTTACCAGAAAATATTTTTAAATAACAGGCTCGCCATAAGAGCGAAGTGGTATAAAGACATTTAAGATGAAATATGGCTATATTTGCCAGATTGAATGGGCAACAATTGCGTTAGCTAAATATCTTGTCTCGCTGGTATTGCAGATCACCGCTCCCTGTCCCTGTTTTATATCATATTTGTCCAATTCTTTAAAATGACGGATCATGCTGTTATCAGGTGTTCTGGATGCCTTTATTTCAATTGGATACCATATCCCACCTGTATGGATCAGGAGGTCTATTCCACTTTGTTTTTTTGCATCCCGATAAAAGAATAATTGTGGTTCAAGACCGTTATGACGGTAGCTTTTTAAGATCTCTGTCACAACAAAAGTCTCAAATATTGCACCGGCACCTGAACTTGCCTTAAGCTCCTCAATTGTCTGGTAGCCACACATATACGATATGATGCCGGTGTCTGTGACATAGAGCTTTGGTGATTTTGACAGTGTTTTATTCTGATTTGAGCTATAGGGTTTTAAAAGGTAAATAAAGCCGGCAGACTCTGCTATATCAAGCCATCTTTTAATGGTGGGAGCAGAGACTCCCGTAAGCTCCTGCAGGGTGTTCAGTCTTAGTTCCTGACCTGTTCTAAGACATAAGGCTGTCAGGAACTTTCTAAAGGTATTGAGGTTTACAAGATTGCTAAAGTCACGAAGATCTCTTTCCAGAAAGGTTCTGAGAAAAGCTTCATAAAACTGTTGTCTTTCATGATCTGATGCCTTTATAACGCCAGGAAAGGCTCCCTGTTGAATGATCTGCCAGACATCATCAGCGCCATGGTCGCCTAGATTTGAAACAGGAATAACATGTGGCACATATGGCTGCTGTTTCAGTCCAAGACCTACCCGTTCATAGATGCTAAGAGGCATTAGATGCAGTTCAAATATCCGTCCGGCAAGGGAATCGCCGACACCTTTCATCAAAGCAAATCTTTGCGATCCGGACAGGAAAACCTGGCCGCATTTTTCCTGTTTATCGATTTCAGCTTTTAGCTGATTGAATAGCTGAGGCACTCTCTGGATTTCATCAATGAATAATGGCAGAGGATATAATGAGAAGAAGGCGCCGGCGTTGCCGGATGCCAGATTGTAAACATCGGTGTCGTCCAGGTTAAGCATCTGTACCTGTGATGAATTTGCTATCTTAGAGAGTACGGTCGTTTTTCCAACCTGTCTCATGCCGGAAACAAGTATGGCCTTGAATCTCTGGCATAGCTTTGTGATCTCATTTTCAATGGTACGCGGAAGATATTCTGATGAATTCATACGTTTTTCGCTATGACCTTAGCATTTTTATTACAGGACTATTGGCTAATCAATTCTCTTGTTTACTTCAAGTTCAATTTTTATCTTCTGTATCGGTTACATCAGCTTTCATGCTTTTGAGGGATCAGATTTTTACTAAAAATCTTTCGTTATAGCGTTTTAAAGCCTTATCTTTAACAAGTTATGTATTTATTTCCGTGGTACTGATGTTTGCTGAACATCTGTCTTTTGGGATTATAACTTTAGTATGGGAAAAATTCCAATATGTATATTTGAAAAATTCTTAATTGAATGTTAGAAAAATTCCAATCTCTATATTGGAAATATTCTGATATAGTAGCCTGTATGTGAAGCTTAAAGTTAACTGAACCTGTTCATCGATCATCGTGCACGATCGTGGTTCAGGGTCGATATAGCGATAGCTTTTTAAGAACCCAGGTAACAGTTCAGCAGTTTCCAGGGCAGTTACGTTCAAGCTTCTTTATAAAATGTCAAAGCAAGTTTTTTCATGATTAGCTCTGATAATAGAAATACCGTATAAATTTTGCCTGCTTTTTATACATTTTTTTCCTCACAACGCACGTAGCAGTTTTTACGGCAGAAGCTTATGCCATAGCAGTAGACCTTCTTGATGCTGGGAACCTTGACTGCGGCGATATAGTTCTTCTCATCAATCTGCTTTAAGGCCTCCTGTGCCAGTTTTTCAAGCTTATCTTTATCAGAGGTTACCTTGATTTCAATTACTACTGCAGCATTTGAGTTCTGCCCTCTGAATGTAATGTCTGCATAACCGTCACCAGCGTTTTCATTTGAACGGTATTCTTTAAAAACCTCAGGACTTTCAATTGAGAAGATCCCGTTTAAGAATCCCTGATAGAAATTTTCAGGCTTGGATGGAGTATTGAAATCACGCACGGAGACAAATTTACCAAGTCTGTCTTCAAGCTGAAGAATAGCCTGCTCAGCATCGCCTTTTAAAAGAGTCGCAGCAATGTCATTTGATTTTTTTCTGAATGGAAGTGAATTATAGTATTCAGCAATACAGCGCTTAAAAGCATCCTTTATTTCCTTATTCGGAATACGTGCGGTACAGACTGTCCTC
>CAVFIO010000117.1:364-5646 GCA_963622535.1 Akkermansia muciniphila | reverse complement strand
GCGCAAGATATGAAGGCGAGCACGATTATTACCTCTAACCGTGAGGTTTGTGAATGGCATAAGTATCTCGGTCATGACCGCATGAGTACTAATGCCCGGGTTGACCGTTTTGTTGGCAACCGCTTCTATTTCCATTCAATCGGGCGCAGCTACCGTTTAAAACGATTAGAAAGCCATGAAATTGAATTTAAGTCCAGCAAATAAATCAGGCTCTCCCCTATAGGATCGTCAGATCCAGGAAATTTGGCCATCTCCTTAGTCGGGGGGGGCAAATTTTAATGCACGCCAGATCACTTTTTATTGCCCGAAGTGGATCACTTTTTTTATCACGCCAACACAAGCATCATCATAGCGACGCTCAAGAGCTTGCAAGTTGGCCTGATGTTCATCGCTGACGCTTTCAAGCTTAAGCTGTCACCTATGGGGCGACAGCCTGAGATCTGATGAGAAAAAAAAGGAATTGAGCCTGATTTAAAGCATTCAGTCCCCCCTCATAAGAGGAGAAAATGAGGCATCAGCTCTAATGCCCTGCCTCATCCTCCTCTATCATCCTTTCAGATTTTTAAAAAGCATGCACAGCGCTCAGCTGTCCCCGCCATCTCCTCCGATTATTACACTCTGCTTTCTATGCATCCTGTACCAGGGGCTTGGTGCAATGCAGCAATATCACTCAAGTGCCATACCGTTATAGACTATAGGCTTACGGCGTGATCTGCCTAAGAGCTGGGCGGTAATGGTCTCATACTCCTTGAAGGCCTCAAAGGTCTGAGGACCTACCGCACCTGAGAGATAGGATATGGCAGGCAGTGAGAGCGTCAGCACCATAGAAAGCTTTTTTAAATAACGGCTTTGCATCAGCTCACAGAGGATTTTCTGCATGAAGTTGCTAAGGCCCTGCCCGCTTTCACAAAGACCGTCGACAATGAGCAAGGATGCTGAGCAGAAGCGCTCCCAGTCATCATTACGGCGTCTTAGATCGCTGTTATCCTCACTTCTTGAAAAAAGCTTGCTGCGCTCAAGCATGGAGGGGGTGATGATACACACATCCTTGAAATTATTGTCCTTGTTAGACTCGGTAAGCCAGAAGTCCGCCATGGCATTTGCAAGCACGCTCTTACCGCTGCCGGGACCGCCGCACAGTAAAAACAAGGCCGGAGGCTCAGGATGTACTATATGAACCTGACAGAAGAGTCTGGCATCATGGATTGCCTGATAATTGGCAGTATCCGTTGCAAGAACCCCGAAGTGCCATGCAGGATCGATCCTGCCCGACTCACGTGTACGCCTGATAAAATCGTCACGCTGCTTCTTATTACGCGCGGCAAGCTCAGCGGTGGCAATAGCAGTCTCCTCAGCTCTCATCTGCTGGGGAGTACGCATGGTCATGTTTCTGGCAATGGCCTCTAAATCTATTTTGGAGCCGTTTTTCTTTTGAATGGCATTGATCTCTGCAAGCATGGAATCAAAGGCACTCTTTAAATGCTCCCCCTGTGATTTCACGCGCGCGCGCGGCTTAAGCGATGCATCCTTTATATTCTCGTCATTGATGTTGTCAGTCATGGTAAGAGTTTTTCAAAATCACTATCTAAGGCTTAAATTTCAAGAAGCACCGGTACATCACTTTGTTATCAGATATTCATTGCTGTGGAGCGTCTTACGGTATCTTCGCAAGAAGTCTAAAAAATCATCACGGGTTGAGCTTTCAAAAAAGCTGTCGCACTGGTGATCCCAGAATCTGTTCATATAAAGAGACATCTTAGGCTTGAAAAGTGACGATAACTGCAAGAAAGGATCAGGCCCGATATCTGGATCCATACAATGCCTCTCAAAAACATGATCATGAGAATAGCTGGCTTGTTTGAATGCCTTATCGATACAGGTAACCTCCAGTGAATCAAGCTTACTTGAATCCTTTATTGCCCATACAAGCTCTATCGATTCTTCAATGAGTTCATCCAAATTAGCACTGTGATCTGCAATAAAACACTTCATGGCGTATACCGCCTGACTGCAGGTACGCGGTCCTGCTGTATCAAGGATTAATTTATCAAGTTCTGATTTATCAATGCCGCAATTTGCAAGTTTTTTGCCTTGTTCAGTCTCATCAATTGATAAAGCTACTGCCTCAGCTAAAATGCCTCTTATATCATATCCGTCAGGCAGGGGCTCCAGGGTAACAGCCTCATGCGCTATACAGGCAAGAGCATGCAGTAAAAAGCTGGCATCGGAACTGAGCTTACGCCTGGCAAGATGCACCAGATTTGCATCACCATAGCCTTTTAACAGGCAGGCTGCAAGGCAGCGGGCATAGGCAACATCTGTAGGATGATCCTGATCTAAAAGAACTTCCTGCCAGTCATCTGGCAGACATTTTACAAATTTCAATACCGCACTTTCACTTATGGTGCCGTTTTCAAGTGTGATGTCATTTAAATCTAATGCTGTAGCATCTGCACTTGCTTCTACCAAGTCTTTAATTTTGTCTAAAAGCTTCATTTTTCTCTCCTGTATGAATGCAAATTATTTATCTCAACAAAAAGTCCTGGAGCTTTAATTTCAGCACTGACATCAATGCCTGCTGTCAAAATAAAAAGAGTTCTACGTTAGTTCATCAATACTCGTGCGATACTCTACAAGTTCCTCTAAAAAATCCTTACGGGTCTTAACATCAAAGAAACGATCGCCTTTTTGATTCCAGAATCTGGTCATATATGAGGACATCTTCGGCCTGTAGACGGACTCAAGATCCATATAGTATTCATCCCCCTTGATGGGTCTACTATATTTTTTAGCAGATTTGGTCGTTTCGGTAACCTCCAGATACATATCTCCCTCAGCTTCGCGTATATCCTTGGACAATTTGTCAATGAAGTGTGACAGCTTGTCTAATTTTGCACCGTTTTTTATGATGCATCTTGCAAGTGAACCTACTGCTTTGTCATTGGGGAGAACCTTACAGAAATCATCAATCTTTTTTTGAAAGAAGGAGAAGTCATCACCACCATCAAGCAAGCGAATAACCTGAAGAAAAGCCTCAGCAATAATGTCTCTGATATCAAAGCCATCATAAACACAGGTGAAATTCAGCATATCTCTGGCCTTGCTGCTTAAAATATTAAATAAGTTCCTGGATAGAGTGGGATGATACTTATATACGGCATGAACAAGTCTGGCATTTCTGTATCCTGTCATCAGTAATGCCGCTTGCATACGTAAATAGGTTTCAGCAGTGGCATCTTCATGTTCATCAAAAACTGATATCCACTCCTGCTCTGGTATTTCATGGGCAAAATGATCTATAGAGCCTTCGTCCATTGAATAATCATCGGTTATCTCATATGCATGAAAATTAATGTACCTTTCATCATAACGGGCCTGAATGACATGTTTTAAATTCAGAGGTATTTGCATTTTCTTAACTATTTGTTAAATCGTGAAATTTTATAAATCATTTTGATGCTGAATACTTATTTCAAGCCTCAATAAAATTGTCATAGAGGCTTAATTTCTGCACCGGCGGTTTAGCCAATTCTCAAAATAAAAAAGTCCTACATAAGCTTTTCAATCTTTTCGCGATACCGCTTAAGATCTTCTAAAAACTTCTTACGGGTCTTATCATCAAAGAAACATGTACCATGCTTTTCCCAGAATTTTTGCATATAAGATGACATTTTTGGGGTATAAAGCACTGATATATCTACAGCAGTATCCTCGTCTGTATCGTCCTCATAATCATCATCAGAGGATCCGTCTTCATCATCAAAAAAGTCATCCTCGTCATCAAAAAAATCATCCTCGTCATCATCATCGAAAAATTCGTCATCATCAGAGGATTCAGTCTCATCCTCATAAGGTTTGTTTATATCTTCGGCTTTAATAAGCTCTCTAACCAATTTTTCAAAGAATCCGCTTAACTTATCAGGAGTCTCGCTGTTTCTCACCATGTATTCTTTAATTGCAATACTGAGATGATTTTCCGGCGCTTTGATGGCCAGTCCCTCATCTTTCATATTTGCACGCAATGTTTCAAGAGAAACGCCTGAATCAGTAAAGGCTATCAGTTCAAGAAACGCATTGACGATGATATCCCTGATATCAAGACCGTCATTAACATATGCAAGATCAGCAAACTGTCTGCCCATGGCTGTCAGAACATTGAGTAAATATCTGCCATCAGGAGAGTGGCACAGATATGCCTGATGCACCACCTTTGCATTGCTGTAGCCTTTGAGTAAAAATGCAGCCTGCGCACGGGTATGGGCCAGAATTGTTGGAGCAAGATCTTCTTCGTTACTTTTTAGTAAAGCACGCTCATTTCTAGGCAGGCTGCTTATAAAAAAGCCTATAGTATGTTTATGAAGTGAGTAATCATCATTTGTATATAACCGCTCAAAATCTATATTGCAAGCATCATGACATGCCTGCTTGATTTCATCTAATTTATTGTTTTTCTGCATATTCCTACCTGTAACGAAATAGTGAAAAGATGTAAAACCTGATTTTTACCTAAAACCTTAAAAAACTTTGATTGCTGAGTCTTATCTCCTGTTTAAAAGCAGCTAAACTGCATCTTCTTCTCCCGAATCTGAGCTGTTAAGTATTCCATCAAAAAGCTCATTAGCTGCTGCCTCATAGCTCTGCTGCGGCATCAGGACGCTTTCTGAACGCAACCGTTTTGTTTCAAGAAATTTTTGCAAAACCTCATCAAAGGTCTTAATTTTTCTATTAGGAAACACCGGAACCGGTATGTGGATAACAACATTCTTATGCTGTCCTATACGCCAGCATCTTGCAGAGCACTGATCTTCAACTGCCGGATTCCACCATCTTTCAAGATGAATTACATGATTGGCGGCAGTGAAAGTAAGACCGGTTGCGGCAGCTCTGTTAGTAAGAACAACACAGTCAAACTCGTTGTTACGCTTTTCATCCTGAAATTTTTTTACTACCATCTGACGGACATCAGAATTCCTGCTGCCATTTATAACAGCAGGAATATGATCCATATGGTAACGCTCATAAATCTTCAGACTAAGAGCGCTCTGGATCCTAAGATGGCTAATAAAGATAAGTGCCTTTTCATGCTTTAAGACAATATCATCCAGAATATTGAAAAATGCTGTAAGCTTTGCCGAAGACCGGATGTCCTCATCACTGATGACATCATCAGCGGATAATCTGCGCGGTAGCAGTGAAATGGAGGCAAGCCTTGCAAGCAAAGCCAGACTGCCACCTTTTTCTGAACAGACAGCATCTCTTTCACTAAGAGCATTCTTATAGGC
>CAVFIO010000117.1:0-354 GCA_963622535.1 Akkermansia muciniphila | reverse complement strand
CTCATTATCAGACCAGATACCTGCAAACTCCTTAGCAGAGCCCATTACACCGGGGACTGCGGCATCCATAATTGACCACAGGTCCAGAAAAGAATTCTCCACCGGAGTTCCGGTCATGGCCAGCAGAAAATCTGATTTCAAAGCCTTGGTACATTCTGTCTGCAAAGTATTAGGAGTCTTAATTTTCTGAGCTTCATCAAGAACCACCAGTCCCCACTTGTACTGCAGAAAGAAATTCTGATGAAACCTGAGGGTGTCATAGGAGGTGACTGCCCAAACCTGACTTTCAAGTCTCTCAAAACGCTCTGACAGAGGAAGCTTCTTTAAGCTGCGAACACTTGTACCGTCCAGTCT
>CAVFIO010000116.1:0-5651 GCA_963622535.1 Akkermansia muciniphila | reverse complement strand
TCCTATTCTCCTCTGCCGCTTAAAAATCGTATTTGATCGAGATCAAAATTTTTATTTTTTTTTCTGATGTAAAGATATCATTCCCCCTTTAGAAACAACCATCTCTGCTAAAGCTCAGAGCCGGCCTTTATATTTTTCCACCAGAGTGCAGCCTGCGCCCCGGGTGTTCTTATAAGCTCAGGCGGAAGATATCCCGGGTGATACTTCTTTTTAATATATGATAGCTCCTCACTCTCTACTCCCTGAATCAAATCTGCAAGATAATTTCCAAGTATTGATGCTCTGGTAACCCCAGATCCATCTGAGGTAGTACCAGCAAAAACATTCTGCGCCACCTCACCAAAGAGCGGAACCGTATTACCGGTAAATGCAATAAGTCCTCCATATTCAAACTCAAACGGAACATGAGTAAGCTTAGGAAAACGCTTTTCAAAGGCATTGCGCAAAAGTGGCTTGGATTTTTCAAACCTTTCCTCTGATATATTCAGGCCGTTTGCCGGGGCATAGGCAATATCAGTGCGCACAAAGATCCTTTTCTTGGAGGTAAATCTTACCGTTGCACCTGCAGGATGCGTAGCTACAACTCCCCATGATTTGACATTTTTAAAATCCCTGAGCTCCTCGTCATTTAAAACACGGGTCATTGCACCAAAGCTCTGAATAGCTGACACGTTATCAATGTCTCTTCCACCAAAGCCAAAGCTTTTTATAAAGGCATTTACGGTCAGGATCACCTTTCTGGCTCTGACAGCTCTGCCATCAGACAGGACCACATACGGAGTCTTACCTTGAGTTACCTCTGTTATTGGAGTCTGTTCAAAGACACTTACATTGTCAGGCAGTGCCAGGGCAAGACCGCGGATAAGCTCTGCAGGATTATCAAGAGCACAATCTGCGGTATAGATCCCCTGAGTATAAAAATCAGTACCGAGTCGCTGACTGAGCTCACTGCCATTTACCCAGCTGTATTCAATACCAACCTTGTCATAGGCCTCTGATAAAGCCTTCAGTGCAACCTCATTGCGTTTTTCGCGCACTGCGTGATACATACCGTCCCATGAAAAATCAAGCTGCAGCTTTTTTTCACTGATGATATCTGTAATACGTCTGGTAACAATTGCATTCAGTCTGTTCAGCATACGCTGATCATCTAAAGTAAAACGATCAAAGCCCACTAAAGACGTGGTGATCTGGGAGATATGCAAAAAGCCGGCGTTTCTGCCTGAACTGAAGGTTCCGACCTTTAAAGCATCAAAAATGGCAATTTTTGCATCAGGTTCATTGTGCGACAGTCTGTATGCCGCCGTGACACCGCCGAATCCGGCTCCTACTATTACATAATCATATTCATCGGCAATGTTATCAGTGCCTGAGAACAGGACGTCCTTGTTTACTGCAGTTTCAAACCACGGATTTACGCCTGTATCTTTTGGAAATAAGCTTGCTTTACCCATTTTTCTTTTCCGCTAAATTCTACATTTCTGAACCGGCCTTGACATTTTTCCACCATAAGGCAGCCCTGGCTCCAGGTGTCCTTAAAAACTCAGGTGGTAAATATCCTGGATGATATTTCTCCCTGATGTAATTAAGCTCAGCGCTTTCCACGTTACAGATAAGATCTGCAAGATAGTTACCTAAAATAGAGGCTCTGGTGACTCCGGGACCATCTGAGGTGGTGCCGGCATAGATATTTCTGGCAATTTCTCCAAACAGAGGCTGGGCATTCCCGGTGAAGGCGATAAGACCGCCGTATTCATATTCAAACGCGACACCTCTTAAAGAGGGGAAACGCTTTTCAAATGCCTGCCTTAAATAAGGCTTAGCCTTCTCAAAACGTTCATCAGGAATATTCAGTCCCTGTACCGGAGCATAGGCTATATCGGTACGTACAAAGATCCGGCGGTGAGGTGTAAAGCGCACGGTAGCCCCCGCAGGATGAGTTGCAACAAGTCCCCAGGGACGGACCTTCGCAAAAGGTTCAAATTCATGATCATTAAGCTCTCTTGTCATTGCACCAAAGCTTTGAATAGCACTTACTCTTTTGATTTCACTGCCTAGAAAGCCGCAATGACGTATAAATGCATTCACCGTCAGAATTATCTTTCTGGCAAAGATCTGCTGTCCGTTTTTCAGGACAATTGCAGGAGAGGCTCCGTCTTTTATTTCTGCAACAGCAGTATTTTCAAAAACACTGACATTTTCAGGCAGAGCAGATGCCAGTCCGCGGATAAGCTCGGCGGGGTTATCCAACGCACAATCCTTAAGATATAAAGCCCTGTTATAAAAATCCGTCCCCAGACGGTCAGCTAAGGTACTTCCCTCTACCAGCTCATAGCGGACACCGACCTCATCAAAGGCTTTTGCAAGAGCTGACAGGGCGGCTTCATTACGTCTCTCGCGTACTCCGTGATACATACCATCCCACGAGAAATCAATTTTGAGATTGTTTTGAGAGATGATCCGCTCAATTCGCTGACCTACCTGGGCATTGAGCTTATTTAACATGCGTTGATCATCTAAGGTATATCTGTTAGGCCCTACCATCGGTCCTGAGATCTGAGCCACCTCAAAAAAGCCGGCATTACGCCCAGAGCTGAAGGTACCAACCTTAAGAGCATCAAATACCGCAATTTTTGCATCACTCTGATGCTCAGATAAGCGGAAAGCGGCAGATATTCCGCCAAAGCCGGCGCCTACAATGATGTAGTCATAGCTTTCATTAACCGTTGCGGGATCGGCAAATTTAAGTGCTTTGTTTGCTGCTGTCTCAAACCAGGGATTTACACCGGTATCCTTTGGAAATTCAGTAATCTTTCCCATAAAATAAATCTCTATATCATTAAATTCTTGGTCAAATCATCTGGTAAAAGAGCAGTCTGAGAGCTCTCCTGCCCTGACTTGAAATGCTTTCTTTACAGGATTAATACTTAAATACCGGCACCGATCCCTTGTGATACTGATTGATGATTTCAGCAACTTCCCTGGTCTGATAAACCTTAACTAACTCCTTAAACAGCGGATCATCCTTGCGATCCTCTCTTGCGGCAATGATATTGATGTATGGATTGGCAGGATCTATCTCTCCTGTTCCATCTGAGTAGATAGCATCCTTGACAGGATCGATGCCGTTATCGATACAGTAATTGTTGTTGATTATGGCTGCCGCAACGTCGGGAAGCAGACTCGGAGTATTGCCGGCATCCACCTCATAGATCTTAATGTTCAGCGGATTTGACTCTATATCCCTGACGGATGGAGTATAACCGGATTTAGGATCAAGCTTGATAAGTCCGGCACCCTCCAGCACCTTAAGTGCACGCCCGCCGTTTGTAACATCATTTGGAATAGCAATAGTATCGCTATCCTTTATTTCACTTATTTGGGATATCTTTTTTGAATACAGACCAAGGGGCGCAATAATGGTATCGGCGATACGTACATTATGAAACCCCTTCTGCTCATTTTCAGCATTTAAAAAAGCAACATGCTGAAATGAATTCAAATCTATTTCTCCGTCATTTAATGAGCGGTTAGGAAGCGTGTAATCAGCAAATTTAACCAGCGTCAGCGTGATCCCCTCCTTAGCCAGCTTATCCCTGACATACTCCCACTCCTCATTGTGCTCTCCAACCACTCCAAGTTTTATTTCCTTTACCTGCTCAGTCTGGCTGCTCCCCTTGGCAGCAGAGCTCTGATCACCTTTGCCGCAACCGCTTAGTAAAGCAATTGCAGAAACAGCACATACTGCAGACACAAAAATCCTGATCATAATAATTTCCTTATTAAGAGTTTCTTATCTGTCACTTGATGTGACAGCCTTTGATTAATATTGAAAGCCTAATGTGAAAGCTTTTTTATGAAATAATTACCACTTGCCTGAATCACCCAAACCATGAGTAAAATCACGATCACCGTAACGTAGGTAACATCAGTCTGTCCGCGCTGATGACCGTAGCGAATGGCAAAATCGCCAAGTCCGCCGCCACCGATCGCACCGGCCATAGCTGTAAGTCCAATCAGGCTGATCGAGGTGATCTGAGTTACCCTGATTATGGACGGAATGCTTTCTTTGAGATATACACGGAAGATGATCCCTAAATTTGATGATCCCATGCTCTTTGCAGCCTCAATAAGACCGGGATCCACACCTGCAAGGGCACTTTCTACCTGACGGGAAAAGAAAGGCACCGTGCCGATTATCAGAGGAACAAGAGCTCCGGTAGTGCCGATGGCAGTCCCCACGATAAAGCGTGACACCGGTATAAGAGCAGCGAGTAAAATAACAAAGGGAATAGAGCGGAAAACGTTAATGCAGCCGCTCAGGGCAGAGAAAATTCTGCGCTCCTGCAAAATAGCCCCGGGGGCGGTCACCGTAAGCACAGTTCCGAAAAGCAGGCCTAAAAAAAATGCAATAGAGCCTGAGATCGCAAACATATACAGAGTCTGCACAACTGACTGCCATAATTCATCAGGCTTATTCATTACATTTGGGATGATCCCGTTAAAAAAATCAAGCATTTGCAAGGACCTCCACCTTAACCTGCTTTGAACGCAGATAATCTAATGCAGCATCGATATTCTGACTTTCACCTGAAAATACACCTACCGTTCCACCGATAGGAGCGCCGTCTACAAGCTCAATATCAGCAAACAGGATATTCATCGTGATCATATATTTATTTGAAACCGTTGAAATCAGAGGCTCTGATACACCATGACCGGTGTAGGAAAGCCGCACGAATTTCTCGCCAGGCTGCAGATGCAGGATCTCAGGATAGCGAGAAGCAATGATGTCAGCCTTGGAAAGATTAGAGCCTGCCTTAAGAAATGATCCGGTAACCTCACTCCTGGGATTGGCAAAAACAGAGAATACATCTCCCTGCTCCACAATACGTCCGTGCTCCATTACAGCCACACGGTCGCATATATCCTTGATAACAGATAACTGATGGGTAATTAATACGATAGTGAGCTTAAGCTTACGGTTAAGCTTTTTTAAAAGCTGCAGGATCTCCGAGGTTGTAGAAGGATCAAGAGCAGAGGTTGCCTCATCGCATAACAGCACCTCAGGATCACATGCCAGAGCTCTTGCGATGGCTACACGCTGCTTCTGACCGCCTGAGAGCTCTGAGGGGTAGTTATCCCTACGATCTCCAAGCTCCACCAGTGATAAAAGCTCATTTGCGCGCTTTAGCTGATCGGCCTTTTTAATGCCGCGGTACGAAAGAGGATACAGCACATTCTCAAGCACCGTGCGTGAGGGCATCAGGTTAAAGTGCTGAAAGATCATGCCGATCTTGGAACGTACCTTTCTTAGATTGTTCTGGCTCAGCCTGGTTAATTCAACACCACCTACCTCGACGCTGCCACCTGCATCAGGATGCTCCAAAAGATTAATGCAGCGCACCAGAGTAGATTTACCGGCTCCGGAAAAACCTATCACGCCGAATATTTCACCATCACGGATTTCAAGTGAGGCATTGTCCACAGCCTTCACCACACTATCACCTTTGCGGTAGGTTTTACTGATGTTGTGAAGTTTGATCATGTTAAAAGATACCTGTAAAAAAATTCATTTCAATTCAACTGGTCGTTAATTATATAAAGCCAATTGCTAATTTTCAACATGCAATATTATTTTTTTCTATATC
>CAVFIO010000115.1:0-5930 GCA_963622535.1 Akkermansia muciniphila | reverse complement strand
CTTTAAAGCTGCAAAGCACTCCTCAGTGCTTATCCCCAATTCTCTTGCTGCATTTTCCACATAGGGCGTGAAGTATGCTCTTATCTCCTCTTCGGTATAGCCTAATAAAGAGCCATACTTTGAATCAAGGCTGATATCGGTTACATAGTTATTATCGGAAAAAATACTCAGATTCTTATAAGAGCAGATGCCGGTATAGAAAAAGAAACGCAGCTTACCGCTTATCGATTTGATCGCAGTAAAGAAACTGCTCATCTCACGCCGAACATTATCAAATAACTCTTTATTATCTATGCAGACATTGATCGGAGCATCGTGTTCATCAAGCAGCAGTACCGGATTGACATTTTCCAGCCTTTGGAAACAGGCTACGATCCTCAACGTTAAGCTGCGGCTTGAGCAGACCTCAGATGCAAGAGGCACACCGGCTCTTTCAAAGGCTGCGGTTACAACCTCATCCATCTGTACCTTAAATTCATCTATGTCATGAAAATTTTTGCAGAGGGCAAAATTTATCCTGATCACAGGATAGGTATGATCATCCCACAGCTTTTCAATAGCCAGCCCCTTAAAATCCCTCAGGCCATATTTAAACAGTGACTCAAAAGCACTGACAAGCAATGTCTTGCCAAAGCGTCTGGGCCTTGAAAGACAGAAATAGCCATGATAAACAGCCAGGCTGTAGATTTGCTCTGTTTTATCTACATAAATTTTATTGGCATTGCGTAGCTCAGTAAAATCATCCACTCCCAGTGGAAGCAGATTAAGCTTATCAGCATCAAAAACTTTATCGTCCATATCAAGCTCTCATAAAAAAGATCTGTTTATCAGCAATACCTGGGCAGATAACAGCAATAAAAGCTCCCTACCCTCACACTGGTATTTTAGCTTTTTTATCTTTCTTTTGCCTTAAGACACACTCTATCTTTTGCAGCTGTGTTTAAAAAGGCAGAGCCTGGCATTTGATCCAGCTCCCAAACTTAAGGAAAATGCAGACAAATCCCGGCATAAACGCTCGCTGCTGTTTTTTGTCACAGGCGATCTGCGCTAGAATGCAAGACATTATAAGGATGCGTTTTTGTATCAGATCTCACATTTATACTGCTTAAGGCCAAAGTCAAAGACAAAGCTGACGTTAATACTGATGTTGAGATTCTTACTGTTTAGAGAAGGTTCATATGAGCATTAGTCGTTCACTGTCCGTCAAATCCAAGCTTATTGGCGGATTCTTGTTAGTGATCCTGCTTACCTGCGTAATATCTGTAACCGCCCTTTTAGGTGTTAATAAGAATAAACAGGTTGCAGATGAGGTTAACATTCAGCTCACGCAGGAGTACACCAGGCTGCAGACTGTGATAGCCGATATGAATGACTTCCGCTCGCAGGTCTTCTCCTACAACACCGCCCTTACCAATTTCACCAGAGAATCGGCACAGGCAACCGATGAGCTTATCGCCAAGCTCTATGAGGATATCGCCGCTTTGGAAAACAGCTCTCACGGCGACGACGTTGAGATCATCAAAAATGAAATCACCATGTTCCTCAAGGCCTACAGTGATGAGATGTATCCCTGCCTGTCAAAGGGCTACAGCGTCGATGCCCGTAAAATCTTCTCAGACAAGGTATACCCTGCAATCGATGCCTCTGAAAAGGTCTTAATCAGGCTTTCCAATATCAATCTTGAAAAAGTAAAGACCGATGTTCACTCCCTTGCAAGCAAGACTCCGATCATCGTGATCGCCTCGGTTACCGGTGCTGTGATTTTAATCGGCATTCTGATTGCAATCTACCTCTCATCAAGCTTCATCTCAGCCTTGAAGTATGCAGTAAACGAGGCCTCATTCCTTGCAAAAGGAGATCTCTCACGCCGCATTGAAAACGATCGTCAGGATGAGTTTGGCGAACTCATCACCGCTCTTGGAAACGTCCGCAATCAGCTCGCTGAATCCATAAGCACGGTTAAAAAGGTCTCTGATCACCTGCATGAGACCATGCAGCTTATCAACGATGCCTCAAAGGAAATGGGTGAGAATGCCCAGAGCTCGCAGAATCATTCCCTGACCGTGGCCGCAGCCGCTGACGAAATGGTGTCCACCACTGCAGATATTGCAAAGAACTGCGAGATAGCGGCCAAAACCGCCAATGCCACCGACTCCATCACCCAGGATGGTGTAAGCAAGGTCCAGAATGCACTCAACGGTCTGCAGATCCAGGTTGAGAAGACCAAGAAGGATGCCGATCAGGTTCAGGCCTTAGTTGAGCAGGCCCAGAAGGTCGGCACCATTGTTGAAACCATCGATGATATTGCCAATCAGACCAATCTGCTGGCTCTCAATGCAGCTATTGAAGCTGCCCGTGCAGGTGAGGCCGGCAAGGGCTTTGCGGTGGTTGCAGATGAGGTCCGCGCCCTCGCATCGCGTACCTCAACCTCGACGCAGGAAATCACCAAGATGGTCAACCAGATCCAGAATGATGCCAACAATGCAAACTCTGCCATGCAGAGCTCTCTTGCCAATATGGGATCACTTGCTGAGGAAACCAGCACCATTGAAAGCCTGTTGCACAATATTTCATCTGAGGTCTCAACCGTTAACACTCAGATAACCCAGATTGCAACTGCTGCCGAGGAGCAGACCACAGCCACATCCGAGATCTCAACCAATATGCACGATATTACCAACTCCTCAGAGGCCCTCTCTGATCATGCGGTTGATATAGCAGCCCAGATCACTGAATCAGTAGATGAGATCCAGGAGCTGGTCTCTATCGTTAACAGATTCAAAATCTGATTTTAAAAAGAAGTCCTGGGCCTCCCTGCGGAGGCCTTTTTTAAGTGGCAAAGCTGCAACGCTGATGCCCTGTGAGCAGGAAAGCTACCTTAAAGAGAATGCAGTGAATCGTACACGCTTTGCGCAAGCTCATCTGAAAAGCCCGGCACCTTTTTAATCTCATCAACACCGGCCCGCATCAGCTCACGCATACCGCCAAAGGTTTGTAACAGAGCCTTGCGCCGCTTAGGTCCGATCCCCTGAATATCTTCAAGCGGTGAATGAGTGCGGGCCTTAAGCCTGCGTCCCCGGTGCCCGGTGATCGCAAAGCGGTGGGATTCATCACGGATATGCAGCACCAGCTGCAAGGCCGGATCCTCTAAGGAGAGATGATACTGCTCGTGAGTATAGCCACGGATCAGGGTTTCAAGTCCCTCCTTACGCCCCTCTCCTTTGGCAACTGCAACTAAAAGAGGTGCCCGAACCTTGGTATCTGCAAAGAGATCTGCTATTACATCCTCTGCCTGATGCAGCTGTCCCCTGCCGCCATCGATAAAGACTATATCAGGAACGCTGGCCTCCTCAGGACAGCGGAAGCGGCGGCTTAAGACCTGATGCATGGCCGCAAAGTCATCCCCGGGGGTGATCCCCTCGATATTAAAGCGGCGGTAACGCTGCTTATCAGGTCCTTCGCGGTTAAATGAGACACAGGAGGCTACGGTAAGCTCACCCTGGGTATGGGAGATATCAAAGCACTCCATATGCTGTACCCCGGTAAGCTTCAGCAACTGCTCAAGATCATCAATACGGTTTTTAGCAGTAACTGCCGAGGCAATCTTCGCATTTAATGATACCTTGGCGTTTTCAAGTGCGAGCTTCAAATACTTTGCCCGCTCTGTTCTGACGTTGCACAGGATCTTTATATCCCTCTCTGATACCTTTTTTAAGGCATCCTGCAGCGGGGCAACATTCCAGTTGTCAGGCAGGGAGGTGATGATTTCCCTGGGGTACATCTGCCCACGCTGATCGGAGAGGTAAAACTGGGTTAAAAAGGCCTCCAGCACATCATTTTCATCCTCGGTTACACTGAGCTTCGGATAATAGGAGCGGGTACCCATAATGCGGCCATGACGGATAAAGAGCACATGGACACAGGACATCCCCTCCTTTACTATCGATGCGGCCACATCGATATCAAACATCAGATCACCTGAGATGGAATTCTGCTCCTGAACCTTTCTGAGGGCTAACACCTGATCACGGATGACGGCGGCCTCCTCAAATTTAAGCTCGGAGGATAACTGCTCCATGCGCGTACGCAGTGACTGCAAGAGCTCCTGATCCTGCCCCCTTAAAAACATGCGCACATTTTCAACCTGAGCTTTATAGTTCTCCTCCTGAGCTGGAGTCATGGATACACAGGGAGCAAGGCATTTTCCAATCTGCGCCATAAGACAGGGACGGGAGCGATGCTCATAAACATTGTCAGCACACTGTCTTATAGGAAAAAGCTTCTGCATAAGCTTCAGGCTTTCGCGCACTGCCGAGACATCAGGATACGGCCCGAAATAATCCCCGATCTTACGTCTGGCACCGCGGTGGAAGAAGAGCCCCGGGTGCTTATCCCTTGTCAAAAGCAGATAGGGATAGCTCTTATCATCACGCAGCAGGATGTTGTAGTGAGGCTGATATTTTTTAATAAGCTCATTTTCCAGGATCAGAGCTTCAGCCTCAGAGAAGGTCACCGTAAATTCAATATGATGAATATGTCTGATGAGAGCTGCCGTCTTGGCGCCTACCTGCTTTAGAAAATAGGATGAAAGACGTTTTTTGAGATCGGCGGCCTTTCCCACATAGATAACAGTCTGCTCATCTGAATACATCCGGTAGGATCCCGGTCTGTTTGGCACTGTTTTTAAAAAGCTTTTGTAATCAAAGGTGATGTCAGGCATGTCGGTAAAGCGAAGATGGCCGGTTAAAAAAAGGGTGTCCTAAGACACCCTTGAATTATAACCTAAGGAGTAATTGATTTTAGAAAGCCGGGATCACTGCACCTTCATACTTCTTGATGATGAAGTCGGATACTTCCTTGGAGTTTAAAACCTCTGCAAGCTTCTTGACACCAGGCTTATCCTGAGACTTTTCAGAGGCAACCAGCACGTTTACATAAGGAGAATCCTTATCCTCGATAAAGATTGCGTCCTTCAAAGGATTGAGGCCGGCACCGATGGCAAAGTTGGTGTTAATCACAGCCAGATCAACCTCGTCTAAAGAGCGGGGAAGCTGGGCTGCCTCAAGCTCCTTGAAGTTAAGCTTCTTGGGATTATCCTTGATGTCGAGGGTAGTGGAGGTAATTGAGTTAGGATCATTTAAGGTAATGAGCCCTGCTTTCTGCAATAACAGCAGAGCACGGCCGCCATTGGTAGGATCGTTAGGAATTGAGACCAGACCGCCTTCCTTGATGTCGTTGTAGTTCTTCAGAGACTTGGAATAAAGAGCGATAGGCTCAATATGAACACCTGCTACCTTCTTTAAGGTAAGGTTGTGCTCCTGATTGAAGGAATCAAGATAAGGAATGTGCTGGAAATAGTTGGCATCAAGCTGACCGTCATCAGTTGCCAGATTCGGCTGCACATAGTCATTGAACTCGACAATCTTTAAATCATAGCCATCCTTGGCAAGGATCGGCTTAACAAATTCCAGGATCTCAGCATGAGGAACCGGGGTTGCACCTACGGTCACAGTCTCGTTTGCATTAGCGTTAAAAGAGAACAGAGAAGCACCTAAGGCAAGTGCACCGGCAAAAACTGAAAGCTTATTCATTTTCATCTCCAATACGTAAGTATCTTACGTTAAAGCTCATATTATCAAGGCATTGCAGAGAATTTAATCTGTCTCCCTGCAAACTATGGTTATAGCTTAAAACAATTTTTCTCTATTGTGAAGTAGTTTTTTTATAATTTTATATTCACAGTTAAAAATTGTGCATCTGTCAGCTCATTCAATTACTGGCAAATGCCCGCATACTGTAATGTTGACAATGCTCAAGTTAAACTTGAAGAAAAGAGCTTAAGCTTTAGGAAAAATCAAGCTTATAAAAGCCTGGGTATGGCGCGATCATAACGGACATTCGTCACAAAAATGAAAATTTAGCTTTTTGCT
>CAVFIO010000114.1:0-5958 GCA_963622535.1 Akkermansia muciniphila | reverse complement strand
TCCTGAAACAAGGTCGAATAAGGTCAATATTACCGTTGTAACAGAGGCTGTATGCTCCCCCCTCATCCAAAGGCGATAACAGGATCAATATATGGGGAAACCTTTATATAACGAAAAGGAGCTGATGAAACTGCCGCTTGGTGCCACAAGCTTTGCAGAGCTTCGTAATTTAGATCGGATCTATGTAGATAAAACCGATTTAATCTATTCACTTGCATTGAATATAAGCACCCCTGTTTTCCTGGCAAGGCCTCGCCGCTTTGGTAAATCGTTACTTGTTTCCACCTTTGAATCGCTTTTTGTTCACGGACTGAGGGATTTTAAGGATCTTGCCATTGAAAAGCTCTGGACTGAGAATAAAACCTATAAAGTTGTCCATCTTGATTTTTCACTGTATGCAGATCTGGATGCAGAGCAGTTTAAAAATGAGCTGATAGATCAGCTTGAAAATGAATTTTCAGATTTAAATCCTGCCAGAATCCAGGAAAAAAACTCTGTAAGATCCGCAGCAAAGATCTTTGACAATGTTGCGAAAAATACCCGGGGTAAGAACATTGTTCTTTTAATAGATGAGTATGATTCCCCTATAACTCACCATTTAGACGATCTGAATGAAAGAAAAAAAATCGAGAGAGTTCACAGTAATTTCTTTGCAGCAGTAAAACGCTATGAAGAAATTTTCCGGTTCGTATTTATAACCGGAATAACCAGAACATCCCATGTAAGTCTGTTTTCAATCTTCAATTCACTGCAGGACATAACCCTGGATGATGAATATGCCACTCTTACAGGTATTACGGAAGATGAAATTCATCAGTATTTTGATCCCTATGTAAGAAATGCGGCCTCTGTTTTGGATCTTGATACAGATGCAGTATACGAAAAACTCAGACACAGCTATGACGGTTTTCAGTTTTCATTAAATTCAGAAACAAAGGTTCACAATCCCTGGTCACTTTTATGCTTTTTAGTAAAACCTGCCAACGGTTTTCAAAATTACTGGTATCAAAGCAGTGGCGGTGTCCCCTCTTTATTAGTAAATTACCTGAAAAAACAGGATAACCTGGAGCTTTTTTCCAATATCACAAAAGGTGAGCATACTATTGAAATTAACAGACTTACCGCAAAATCAAAAGCCGATCTCATACCTATAGACTTACTGCTGTTACAGACAGGATACTACACCTTACGTGAAGGATCGTACCTTTATGCGAGGCTTGTTTTGCCAAATGATGAGGTATCAGACTCCGTAATCTCGTTATCCCTGAATATTCATAACTTAAATCTATCCTTTGAGTCATCCGTAAAACTGGGCAGAATTACCAGTCTCATTGACACCGGCGCAATTGGTGAAATTGTTGAATTATTCAACACAATTCTTACAGAATGTCTAAGTCCGGGTTCAAAAGCCTTCAATGATGAAAATGTTCTAAGAGATGTTATTTATTCAAGACTTCCTGACAATGGATTGATTAAATCAAAAGAAAAGCCCAACAGCTGCGGATATAGCGATCTTGAATTAAAAACAGCATCAAGCAGGCTTGTTATTGAATTTAAACGCAGCTACCAGGGCATAACAGAGGAACAAGCACTTAAAAATGCGCTCACCCAGATTAAGAAAAAACACTACGGTGAGGGTACAGACTGCAGAAAGCTTATAAGAGCTGCCATGGTATTTTCAGCTACCAAAAAGGCTATTACAAAATGGTGTGTGATTGAGTAACAGATTTTCCCTGACTCAGGCCCCGTATTGATTAGAGATGTTCTTTTAGTGATCCATAAAGAGAGGAAAAAGATGAACGACACGGAACAGCGTATGCTCGCTCTTGAGGAGAAATGTGCGTGGCTTGAGGATCAGCTTGATGCTCAGGGACGGGAGCTTAGTCAGGCCCTAGATGAGATCAACGCCTTAAAACGCTCATTAAAAATCCTGTTTTCCAAAACAGCTGATCCCTATGCAACGCGCGATTTAAAGGATGAGGTGCCACCGCCCCATTATTAAAAAAGCCTGCGCAGGCAGGCCTTTTCTTAAGGATCCATCACTTATTTGGCATCAGGATCCTTCATATTATTGTAGATGGTTGCAATAATAGGACCTGAAATGTTATGCCAGACTGAGAAAATAGCGGATGGAACTGCAGACAGCGGTGAGAAATGAGCCATAGCCAGAGCCACACCTAAGCCTGAGTTCTGCATACCAACCTCAATAGACAGAGTCTTACGTTTGTGCAGTGACATATGGAACACACTGCCAAGCAGGTAACCTAGCAGATAGCCTAAGCAGTTGTGCAGAATAACCACTACAAAGATCAACGCACCGGTCTCTGCAAGCTTGTCATGAGATACGGATACGACTGCACATACAATTGAAACGATCGAAACTACTGAAATCAGCGGAAGCACGGTAACCGCGGTACGTACCACCTTGCCAAATAATGCATTGATGGCAATACCCAGCACGATCGGCACAACCACTATCTTAACAATAGACAGGAACATAGCTGACATCGACACATCAACCCACTGACTTGCAAAAAGATAGATAAGAGCAGGAGTTACAAACGGAGCTAAAACCGTGGTGCAGGCAGTAATGGATACTGATAAGGCGACATCGCCACGGGCTAAAAAGGTCATCACATTAGATGAGGTACCGCCAGGACAGCAGCCGACCAGAATTACACCTACCGCAATTTCATCGGGAAGCCCTAAAACCTTGCATAAGGCCCATGCGATCAAAGGCATTATGACAAACTGACCTACAATACCGATTAAAACATCGAGCGGACGGGTAAAGACCTCAGAAAAATCCTTGGCAGACAGAGTCAATCCCATACCGAACATCACGATACCGAGCAGAATTGAAATGTAAGGAGCCAGGAAGGTAAAGCCCTGAGGATAGTAATAGGAAATGCAGGCAAATAAAATCACCCACACAGCAAATGTTTTTCCAAAGAAAGCGGATATAGAAGCTAATGCTTTTAAAAAATTCATGTTGTAAAGCCTTATTAAAATACAGCCTTAGATTTATGAGCTCAAAGCGGCCGGGGGTTGGAGTCGTCAGGCAGGAAGGTTGGTAACCTTATTGAAGACGTAATACGGATAATACAACGCCTTGCTCTAAGGCAATGTTTGATGGTGTCAAACACTTTTAAGTTTTACTGTTTTGTTTTGTGATAAAACTTAATGATCAATATCATAGTACTATTTTTCATTTTTTGCACATAATTTGTACTTTTATCCCGTTTTTTGCAATCTTCTTACATACAGCAGATAAAAAACAATGTTTTACGTTTTGAGAATACACACAGTGGGCTTATAATCACGCTTTGTATTCTGAGGAATAGATCACAGATCGCACTGTTAATCATCAGTCTGGCTCTACCTTATATATATAGGTACAGACAGCTGTGCTAACACCGAGGCTTATATGAAATTCAAATCACTTATAGCTGTTGCATGCTGTACGGCCTTTCTTACAGGCTGTGCTTCATTGCCTGACGGCTCAAAAAAACCGGAATTGACTATAAATTCTGTAGAAACTGCTGAAAACGAGGGCGTAAACGGCTTTAACGTGTCCTTTACCTTAAAGCACAGTTCGCTGGAGCCTTTGGAAGTAAGACAGATCCTGACTCAGATCTCAATTAACAATACCCCTATGGCAAACGCTGAAGAAGAGCCTGATGATATGGAAATTGCCCCGCACAATGAGATGAGAGTTACCCGTTTCATTCCGGCAAATCTTGCACGTAATGTCTCAGGCAGAACCGTACAGTCACCACTTTTCTACGGTGAGGCTGACTGCACTGTTAAGATCATGTTTACCAAGGATGAGGAAGATCCCTTTAATCCTCAGGCAAACATTAAGACTGTCATCAACAGCGCCAGTAAATAATTTAATTAAAACTCTCATCTAACAGTATTCAGCATGGATCAGAAAACAGCAGAAATTCGCCGCAACTCCTTTGAGCCTCGCTTTGGGGTTGCACAACTGGTATTCGGTATTATCTACGGCTTTATTGCAGGTATCGGCCTCGTGCTGGCAATTTACACCTGGACAGCATCAGGACATCAGCATCCCTGGACACAGTATTTCTTTGTCCTGCTTTTTGCAGTCCTTGCCGGCAAGAGCTTTTTTATGTATGCCAAAACGCGCATTCTTTATGCTCAAGGCATACACACTGTAGGCAAGGTTGATGATATAGTTGCAGAAAAAGGCCTGACATATGTAAGAGGCACCATCCAGTTACCGGAGAACAAGGGCGCTCTTGCCTTTGAAAGCCGTTATGCCGGCATGAGTGTTGCCCGCGAGCTCCAAAGATTTTTAGATGAACAGCATTCTGGTTACCTACCTGCCCTGTTAGTAGGTGAAAAGGATTTCCCCCGCGGAATGTTTCTCATCAAAACCCATGCAGGTCATCTCGATCCTGCCCACATCAACAGTTTGAAAACCGATAGGAAATAAAACATGAGCATTTCAAGCGTTAAATCTCTGCTTAACGGAAAAGAGGCCGTTGGCAGCAAAGTCACGCTCGCAGGCTGGGTAAAAACCCGCCGCGATTCTAAGGCCGGCTTCTCCTTTATTGCCGTCAATGATGGCTCCTGCTTTAATAATCTGCAGGTTGTTGCAGACAAGGCTCTTGGTAACTATGACTCTGAAATCCTGAGACTTACCGCCGGCTGCTCTGTTGCTGTTGATGGTACCTTGGTGGAATCTCAGGGCAAGGGCCAGAGCGTCGAGGTTCATGCAGACTCCGTTAAGGTTTTAGGCTTTGTAGAAGATCCTGATTCCTACCCTATGAGTGCCAAGCGTCACAGCGTGGAATATCTGCGTGAGTACGCTCATCTGCGTCCCCGTACGAATCTTATGGGCGCTGTCATGCGTATCCGCAATGCAGCCGCCTTTGCCATTCACTCCTTCTTCCAGGGTGAAGGCTTCCTGTGGCTATCTACTCCGCTTATCACTGCATCTGACTGTGAGGGCGCAGGTGAAATGTTCACTGTCACTAACTTCAATTTAGATGACATGCCCAGAAACGACAAGGGACAGATTGATTTTTCAAAGGACTTCTTCGGCCGTCATGCCTATTTGACCGTGTCAGGTCAGCTTGAAGCTGAAACCTATGCCTGCGCTTTATCCAAGGTATACACCTTCGGTCCTACCTTCCGTGCTGAGAACTCCAACACCACCCGTCATCTGGCAGAGTTCTGGATGGTTGAACCTGAGATGGCCTTTACCGATCTAAACGGTGCTGCCGATACCGCAGGTCGCATGCTCAAGGCTATCTTTACCTATGTACTTGCTCACTGCCGCGAGGATCTTGAATTTATCGTAGCTCACGTGGATAAGGATGCAATCACCCGCCTTGAGAATTTTGTAAATTCCGAGTTTGCCCAGGTTGAATACACTGAAGCCATCGAAATTCTGAAGAAGGCTAAAAAGAGCTTCCAGTACCCTGTTGAATGGGGCATTGATCTGCAGTCCGAGCATGAAAGATATCTTGCTGAAGAGCATTTCCACGCTCCGGTGGTTGTCCGTGATTATCCTAAGGATATCAAGGCCTTCTATATGCGCCAGAACGATGACGGCAAGACAGTTGCCGCCATGGACGTTTTAGCTCCGGGAATAGGTGAGATCATCGGCGGCTCTCAGCGTGAGGAGCGCATTGAGCTTTTAGATGCCCGCATGGATGAGTTAGGCCTCAACAAGGATGCCTACTGGTGGTATCGCGATCTGCGTCGCTACGGCTCAGTCCCTCATTCAGGCTTCGGCTTAGGCTTTGAGCGTATTGTAGATTACATCTGCGGAACAGGTAATCTGCGTGATGTGATCCCCTTCCCGCGTACTCCTCAGCACGCTGAGTTCTGATAAGCAGTTTCCTTATTTCAGGCAGGATTTAATCCTGCCTTTTTGTTATCTCTGATGTTCTTTTGTGCACAATTTGCGCAAATTTATTTCAA
>CAVFIO010000113.1:0-6025 GCA_963622535.1 Akkermansia muciniphila | reverse complement strand
TGGGGTTTTCGGCATACAATGGCTTTTTTCTTAACGCAAATTACGCAACAAAAATCCACGCGTTGCGTGGATTTAACATAATGTAAAAATTTCAGGTAAATATCGTTATATTTTTACTGTTTTTCAGCAGTAGTCTCGGCTGGATCCTCTTCAGGAGCACCGATTGCAGGACCAACGCCCAGGCGGGCATCACGGTGGCAGGCTGCGGCAGTGAAGACCACGTCAGTTGAGGAGTTTAAGGCAGTCTCGGTTGAATCCTGGATCACACCTATGATAAAGCCTATACCTACAACCTGCATGGCAATGTCGTTGCCTATGCCAAAGATGGAGCAGGCAAGAGGAATAAGCATCAATGAGCCGCCTGCAATACCTGAGGAGCCGCAGGCGCAGAGCACAGCTACGATACACATCAGTAATGCAGAGCCGAAGTCCGTATGAATGCCCAGAGTGTTAACTGCAGCCATGGTCATGACAACTACGGTAATGGCAGCACCTGACATATTGATGGTGCAGCCAAGGGGAATTGAAATTGAATAGGTTGACTTAGGCAGGCCCATCTTCTGGCAAAGTGCAAGGTTAACCGGCAGATTGGCTGCAGATGAACGGGTGAAGAAGGCTGTCATGCCTGATTCTGAGACACACTTGAAAATAAGGGGGTAAGGATTTTTGTGAGTGCAGAAGAAGACGATCAGCGGGTTGATGATAAAGGCTACCATCAGCATGGACACAACCAGTACTACGACTACATGTACATAGTTTAAGAGGTTGGCAAAGCCGCCTGCCTCAGTGCAGGATGAGTAAACCAGACCCATAACGCCCAGGGGTGCAAAACGGATCACCATGCGGACTACGCCTGCAACACACTGAGCAAGATCGTCTAAAACCTTCTTGGTGCTGTCATGTGAGAAACGGAACATCACACCTAAGGCAATGCCCCATACCAGAATGCCGATATAGTTACCGTTTAACAAAGCTGAGAGCGGATTTTCAACGGCCTGATTGATGAAGTTTAATAAAACCTCTTTAATACCGGACGGAGGATTCACACCCTCTGCCTGATTTGCAAGCTCGGCAAAGGTTGAGGGGAAGGCATAGCTCATCACCAGAGCAAGAGTTGATGCCAGCACCATGGAGATGAAATAGAGGTAGATAACAGTCTTTAAGGATGAATGCTGATTCTGTTTCTGTTTTGCAATGGCAGCTGATACCAGTACAAACACCAGAATAGGAGCTACAGCCTTCAGGGCCTTGACGAAGAGATTACCAAATGCAGGTAATACGGTTTCATCGTAGGGATAAACTAAAGCAAAAATGATACCCAGGCACAGACCGATCACGATCTGCAGGATAAACGGTACCTTGTTTAGAGTCTGCGCCAGTGGCGACTTCGGATTTACATTCTCTAGCATTGGCAGATATTCCGTAATTATTATTAATAGATACCGCAAAAGCGGCTAACGTGATTCATTATAGGAGTCTTAGCCAAAAATTAGCGAACACTTTGCTGTGAGAGCTGCTATTGCATAGAAAATGAGCAAAAAGAGTGCAATAAATCAGCATTTGTGAAAAATTCTTGCACAAGATTTTCTAAATAATAGCTGTGGAATTTAACGTGCATGCAAAAGCCCGGTAAAAACCGGGCTTTCAAGGAAGAATTAGCAAATAAAGCTCTCTGTCAGAACAGGCTATTTCTGCTCAGCTTCATTTTCTTCATCGATTACAGGATTGGGATCGATAGCAGGACCGGTACCCAGACGGGCATCACGGTGGCAGGCGGCAGCGGTTAATACGACGTCAGTTGAGGAGTTTAAGGCAGTCTCCGTTGAATCCTGAATCACACCTATGATAAAGCCGATACCTACAACCTGCATGGCAATGTCGTTGCCGATGCCAAAGATGGAGCAGGCAAGGGGAATAAGCATCAGTGAGCCTCCTGCAATGCCTGAGGTACCGCAGGCACAGAGCACTGCGACAAAGCACATGAGCAAGGCTGAGCCAAAGTCAGTGTGAATGCCGAGAGTATTGGCAGCAGCCATGGTCATGGTGACCACGGTAATGGCAGCACCTGCCATATTGATGGTGCAGCCCAGCGGAATAGAGATGGTATAGGTTGACTTAGGAAGTCCCATCTTCTGGCAAAGAGCGATGTTTACCGGAATATTAGCTGCAGATGAACGGGTGAAGAATGCGGTAATTGCAGATTCTGACAAGCATCTGAAGATAATGGGGAAGGGATTTTGGTGAGTGCAGAAGGCAACCAGAATAGGGTTTATAACCAGAGCAACTATTAGCATGGAGGCAACCAGTACCAGAACCACGTGCACGTAGTTTAAGAGGTTTGAAAAGCCGCCTGCCTCGGTGCAGGATGAATAGACCAGACCCATAACACCCAGGGGGGCAAAGCGGATCACCATGCGGACGACGCCTGCAACACACTGCGCAAGATCGTCTAAAACCTTCTTGGTGTTGTCGTGTGCAAAGCGGAACATCACGCCCAGGGCAATAGCCCAGACCAGGATACCGATATAGTTACCGGTTTCAAGGGCGGTGATCGGATTTTGTACCGCCTGCTTTAAGAAGTTCAATAAAACGTCCTTAACCCCCTCCGGAGGATTGACACCTGATGCCTGATTGGCAAGCTCGGCAAAGGTTGAGGGGAAGGCATAGCTCATCACCAGTGCCAGAACAGTAGATAAGGCCATGGAGATGAAATAAAGATAGATAACACTTTTTAAGGAGGAGTGCTGATCTGTTCTCTGTTTGGCGATGGCTGCCGATACCAGGACAAATACCAATATAGGGGCAATGGCTTTCAGCGCTGATACAAACAGGGTACCAAGGGCTGGCAGCACTACAGTATCACCGGGGTAGACAAGGGCAAAGATAATGCCCAGACACAGACCGATAATAATTTGCAGAATGAAGGGGACTTTATTTAAAGTCTGCGCAAGTGGAGACTTGGGGTTGATGTTCTCTAGCATAGATGATCCGTAAAAAAGGTCGGATAGGACAGGATGCCTGACAGATAATGAATAAGAGCCCGGCTCCTGCTTAATTTTTGCGCGATTATACGCCCATTTTGAGGCATTTAGGCCCTTTAGCAGGACCTGGATCAAAAACTTTAGCCTCCAACTTATGCAGGTGAATTTTCTCTGATGCGTTATACTTTTAACAAATGCGTGCAGATTTGTTATGGGGAAATCTTATGAGTACCGTGATTGCTTTTGACTTCGGACTAAGACATATAGGTGTTGCAAGCGGCAATACCACTACTGCAACTGTCAGTCCGAGAAATGCATTGAAGGCAAAGGACGGGATCCCTGATGCTGTTGCGCTGAAAAAACTTATTTCCGAGTGGATGCCGTCTTTAGTTGTGGTAGGGTTGCCGTTAAACGCTGACGGCAGTGAGCAGGAAATGACCAGAAGAGCACGTAAATTCGGCAATCGTCTGAGTGCCACCTTTAATTTAAAGGTTGTATTTGTAGATGAGCGCTATAGCTCAGCCTCCGCTAAAGAGGAGATATTCTCAGATGGCGGGTTTAAGGCCTTGAAAAACGGCAAGGAGAGGATAGACAGCCTTGCTGCAGTTAATATTTTAGAGCAGTATTTTAATTCCAGAGCTTAGGCGCTTGAGAATTTTAAGCCTGAATGCAAAGACGGAGCATTTTTTATGGATCAGCAGCAAAAGCTATCATTGATTTCACAGAGCCTGCAGAATATAGAGGATGCATTAAGGGAGCTTGAGCTCTGGGCCTTAGATGAGGCAGGCAGACCTGATGATGAGGCTTTTTTAAGTACTATTCCATTTTGTCTTGACACCATGGAATTTCATCAGTGGCTGCAGTTTGTGCTTTTGCCTAGGATGCGTGAGCTTCTGCAAACGCCGGCATCTCTGCCTGCAAAAATGGCCATTCATGCCGCAGCTGAGGAATATTATCGCGGCAGGTGGCGTGAGTACCGCAGCTTGCTGCACGCGCTGCGAAAATTAGATGCATTGTTTGTGTAGCACAAAATTTTGCAATGCCAGAGTCTCTTTCAGGCATTGCAAGGTGGATAGCTATTCCAGAATATCGCCGTCGTTGGCTGGTATGCTGTTATCGCGCCCGCTTATAGGCTTAATCGTTGTGATTTCAGTTCCGGGGGACGACTGATTTGCAGCTGTTGCTTCCTTGCTCTCATCATCAATATCTATGGTTTTGCCATCCATCTCTTTTAAGGTTTTAGGAGCGTTCACGGCAAAGCTTGCGATCATTCTGCTTAAGTTGCCACGCCCTGATAGCAGTCTGTCTCCAAACTCGGTAAATGATCTTTCAAAGCTATCCTTCTTTTTAATGACCTCGTCATAAGATCTCTTTACCAGATCAAATTTGTCCGCTATTTTCTGTGCCTCATGTGCAAGCTCACGTATGTGAGTGTTCTGGCGTGACAGTACCCAGAGGTTGGATACAACCTTTAAGGAGGGGATAAGAGTTGATGGGGATACCAGATAGATATTCCTCTCCTCAGCATAGCTGTAGATTGAATGATCGTTATTAAAGGCAAGCTGCAGTGCTCCGTCTAAGGGAACAAACATGAAAACAAAGGAAGGACTGTTCAGGCTGCGATAATTCTGATAGGAGCGTTTGCTCAGTCCGTCGATGTGATTTTTTATAGAAGCAATATGGGCGTTAATTGCCTTTTGTTTTTCTGCTTCATTCTCAGTTCCGCAACACTCTGCATAGGCAGTAAGTGAGCATTTTGCATCAATAATCAAGGAGCGATGTTCAGGAAGTCTTATCACTACATCTGGTCGTCCGTTTTCGCCTAAGGATTTATCACCTGCAACCTCGCGTTCATATTCAACTCCCTTGGTAAGACCAGAGGCATCCAGCACGCGCTCAAGCTGCAGTTCTCCCCACATACCCTGAGTTTTGCCTCCGGATTTTAGGGCCTTGGTAAGATCCAGGGCCTGCTTTGAGAGGGTCTGTTGTGTTTCCTGCATGAGCTTAAGCTCGGATGATAATCTACCTGATTGTTCGTAGCTCTCCTTACGTGCCTTATCCAGCAGTTCTCTAAATTGCTTAAGCTCCTCCTTGAAGGGATCAAGAGTGATTTTAAATTGGGCATTAGATCTTTCCTTAAGCTCTTCAGCACGTTCTTTAAGCATTTTGTCGCTAAGATTGGATAAACGGCTTTCAAGATCCTGCTGTGCGATCTTAAAGCTCTCCTGCTGAGATTGGAGACGGACCTGAAATTCTTTTTTCAGCGAATTTTCTTTGTCCGCCGCATTTTGTATAAGCTCCTGCTCGCGTTTGTTAGCATTGGCTTTAAGCTCGTTCACCTTATTGTCAAAGAAATTCTGCATCTCAGCCTCATGTTGCTGAGCCTGCTTGTTCCTAAGTTCATTTATTTCTTCTGCGCTTTTTAATTGTGCCTCCAGCCGGGCTTTGTATTCGCTGATATCGTTAAAATTGTTCTGAAGTGAATTAAGCTCAGCTAAAAGCCTGACTTTATCAGCAGTTAAATGCTCTTTATCATTATTTAAAGCTGCAAGCTGCTCTTTGCTTGCGTTTAGATTGTAATTAACTGTTTGTAATTCATGCTCCTGCTTATCAAAGTCCAGTTTCAGTTTATCAAGGCTTTCTTTAAGGCTGTTATTTTCAATAGCCAATTGATTTTCAGAAAGTCTGATTGCGGAGGCTTTCTTTAAATTTGTATAGATGATACAGCAGAGCACCAGGATCAAGGAAAATAAGAAAATGATGGTGACAGGCGATACAAGTTCGATTGGAAAAGACGCAAAAAGTGATGACATTTGGCTCCCTCTATTGCAAAGGTAATTTTTATAACCAGTCAGTTATCATGATCAGCTTGAAAATTTCTTTAACACGCTGTTCTTTAATTTAATTTTTTGAGTTTGGTAAATTGTACACATGTTTTACGTATTTTTAGTGATATAGGCTTAAAAAATTATCTGATAACCGGTTATGCAAAGAAAATTTGTTATAAAATTTACCTGAAAATTCTGCTCAGTATGAGCTATGCC
>CAVFIO010000112.1:2007-6101 GCA_963622535.1 Akkermansia muciniphila | reverse complement strand
AAGGCATTGTCGCCGATCCTATTTTTTCGTTCATCTAAGTCATAGGACTCATACAAAAAAAGCATAAACACCGAATTTAAGGCACTCTGGATTTTGAATTTTCAGACTTATTAAAATAATCTATTTCAAGAAGATATGATTAAAAAAAGTCTATTAAAAGAAAAGTCATACCTGCAGGCATCGGAAATATCCGTTTAAAAAGACTCAGGTTGACTGATTGAAGGCTTGGAACAAAGCCTGCGTCAGCGACGCGGCTTTGTGTGAGGACAGAGGTATTATTTATGAAGCAGGATGTCGTTTACACGCTGTAAATCTTCTCTGGTATCAACTCCAATCTCAGGCGGAGTAGCGGTAACACCTACAGCAATCTTAAAGCCATAGTGCATAAGACGCAGCTGCTCTAATGATTCGCACATTTCAATTTCAGCCTGAGCTCTCTTGGTGTAGTCAAGCACGGTACCTGCTTTGTAGGCATAAATACCTATATGATGATAATGCTGGTATTTAAGCTCCCTGACATCTCCCTTTGAGAAATTATCACGTTCATAAGGGATAGGCGCTCGGGAGAAATACAAAGCAGTACCGTTCTGATCCATCACCACCTTGACGCAGTTAGGATCGAAAACATCCTTTACTGAGCTGATTTTGGCGCAGAGTGTAGACATATCGGCACCGGAGCTTAATAAGAGCTCGGCTACCTGATCGATGTGACCTGGATTAATAAGCGGTTCATCCCCCTGCACATTTACAACCACAGTATCCTTGGGCATGCCGGTCTTTTCAAGCATCTGCGCGATGCGATCAGTACCGCACTTACAATCAAGGGAGGTCATGCAGATCTCAGCTCCGCACCCTGCTAAAACATCCTCGACCCTTTTATCATCAACGCAGGCAATTACCCTTGAAGCTCCGGATTTTAAAGCCTGTTCACACACTACGCGGATCATAGGCTTGCCTGCAACTGCTGCAAGAGGCTTACCCGGAAGACGTGTTGATGCATATCGTGCAGGGATAGCTACTACATACTCGGCCATGACTGTTCCTTTTAATTAATTGTCAATCTCATTTGAGCTCTGCTTTTAGCTCTCTCTAAAAGATCTAAAAAAGCTTTTCTGAAATTATCGTCTAAATAAGCTTCAACATCTAGCACAAATAAAGCAGATATCTTACAGTTTCTGTATTTTACCGCGTCCTTGGCTGTCATAACCACCGGATGCTCTGAGGCAAGTTTTAATAATTCCTCATTTGAAATCCTCTGATGATCTCCAGGCTCTATTGATTTTATAATTTTAAATCCCAGAGACTGCAGTGTATTGTGAAAACGGGACGGATTTCCTATGCCACTTAGAGCATACACATCTGCTCCCTCAGGAAGAGCCTCCGTGGTACTGTCATTTAAAGGTCTGGGCAGTGACGCGATGAGATTAAAGCGGTATGCATCAGCCAGGTCTTCACTGCCGCCATTTAACGCCACCATATCAACCGTCTGAAGACGCCACAGCCCCTCGCGCAGAGGACCTGACGGCATCAGTCTTTTATTTCCAAAGAGTCTGACACCATCTGCTACAACTATCTCTGCATCGCGTTTTAAAGCATAATGCTGCATCCCGTCATCAGACAAAATGACATCACAGCCAAGATCAGCCAGGGCTCTGGCACCTCTCAGACGAACCGGATCCACCATCACCTGAGCATCAGCTGAAAGACTCAGTTTTATAAGCAAAGGCTCATCACCGCATAATTTCGGATCAGTATCACCTGCAACCAGCAAGGGGTATTTACTGCTATGCCCCTTATAGCCACGTGAGATAAGCCCTGGTTTATATCCCTGGGATTTCAAAAATTTAAGCAAAGCAATAGAAAGAGGAGTTTTGCCACTGCCGCCAACCGTAATACCGCCTACTATAATCACCGGTACCTTTGGAGCTGAGCTCTCCTTCTTTCCTGTCTGATATGCCCTGCGGCGCCGTGCACTTATGATCCCAAAAAGCGCGGACAGAGGAAGTAAAACGGATGACAGTGCAGAACAACAGGCATTTCCTTTACCGTACCACATACGTTCAATAATATTGGACACTTACTACTATCCCCTGATTGACTGGAGTTAAGAATTGCGCATTACACATTATTAATACAGCCTGAAAACGGATATTCATTCTACAGAGCACCATATACAGCATGGATCTACCATGCAGACTGCACTGTATTAGAGGTTAATCATCATTCAGGCATGCCATGCAATATTTCCAGATGCACTCACACCTTATGGTCTAATATTAAAACAATCGGCAAAGAAAATGCTCAACTTTAAAAAAGTTAGGCGTATGATCCATTCTCTCTTAAGAGAACATTTACCTTTGATAAAAGGTTATAAAGCATATGCGTCAATGGAAACTAGCCCTTACTGTATTCTGCCTAGACTGGCTTTTGATGTCCGGCAGCTATACCCTGATGTTCCCTTTTCTGCCGGTCTATTTACAAAATGATCTCGGGTGTCCCAAAGAGGATCTTACCTTTTGGTCATCAGCCTGCTTCTCAATTCAGTTTGTCTTTTCCTGTCTGCTGTCACCTGTCTGGGGAAAAATTGCAGATCGCTTCGGCAGAAAGCTGATGCTGCTAAGAGCAAGCTCCATGCTCGCAATATCTTACTGTCTGTGCATCTTTGTGCAAACTCCGCTGCAGCTTTTCTTTGCCCGTTGCTTTATGGGCTTTGCCTGCGGTATTACCCCGGTGCTGCTGGCGATGGCCTCGGAAACCGTTCCCAAGGAAAAAACAGGTTTTACCATGGGGCTTCTGCAGAGTATGAATATTCTAGGTACCGTGATCGGACCTCTTGCAGGAGGAATGATCGCTCAGTATCTGTCCGTACGCTATACCTTCATCATTACTACCTGTGCTCTAAGCCTGGTAACTGTATTAAGTCTCTTATTTATCCACGAGCCAAAACGCGCTGTTATTAAAGAAAACACGCCAGCCCCTTTGAAAGCTCACGTGGGAGTAATGGAGCTTTTAAGAAACCGTCCGGTGCTCACAGTACTATGCATATCAACAGCAGCCTTTCTCTTTCTTATGCTGCAGGCATCGATCCTGACGCCGTACGTAAATGAACTTTCAGGTCACAGCAGTACTGGTATTGTTTTATCAGGCCTTGTTTTTTCTCTGCAGGGTATATCCGGAGCTATAGCAGCGCCAATCTGGGGCATAAAGGGACAGCATCACGGTTTTTACAAATGCATGATCATAGCCATGCTGAGCTCGGCTGTTTTCTATACACTGATGGGATTACCAGATACACTGATCCCCTTTGCAATCTTTGAATTTATCAACGGTCTTTGCATAGCCGGCATTGTCCCTATGGTAAATGCACTGCTGGTGCAGGTCACCAAGCCAAATGAAAGAGCAACCGCCTTTGGTTTGCTGTATTCCTTCCAGGAAGGAGGTGCAGGATCCGGCCCGCTGGTAGGAGGATTGATCGCAGCCTGCTTTGGCGTACCGATGCTGTTCTATTTCGGCGGGGCTATGTTAGTGGCAGCCGCTATCGTCATAATCATATTCTCTCCCAAATCCATAAAAGCCTATACCCCGAGAAAACTTTAGCGATTTCGATAGATTTAACCGCATTTATGTGATCAAAATCAAAATATATTCACAAAAATGTCAGTTAAATGTGTTGTTTGAGGTTAAAAAGACTATAGTAGTTCTCATAACTTACATACCATTTGGATGCAGTTATGTACAATCATCTTGGATATCTTAGATGATCTTCTTTAAAAAATCAGAGAATTTGGAAGGAAAAATGCGATGGATACAATAGAAGCGCATTCAAGCACTAACATCTCTCCTCATGCGGGATCTAACGCTGTTAAAGGTCTGCCGTCTAAAAAATCTCAGTCCTATATACAAACAAGGACTTTATCCCCGTTAGAGCTGAATAACAAGGCTCTTTCAGAATGGAACGATGCAAAGGCCCATGACTGCAGTAAAAATCTTCCATATTCCTTTGATATTCTTACCAATACCCTTCCAAATTCCATCAGACCGTTTTTTCCCTATGCTTATGAGATAGAAAGCCATCTTTTTGTCAACGCACCAAG
>CAVFIO010000112.1:0-1997 GCA_963622535.1 Akkermansia muciniphila | reverse complement strand
GTACAGGATGATCCGTCACAAACTCTTCTTACCAAGTTTTATAAATATTCCGGTGCCAGCGGTAAGCTTGCATTTGAGGATCTGATCCTCTTTGGCAAGTCCTCTGATGACTTCTTTGCGGTGCTGAATAATTACGGCAAGGGGTGTTTACTGAACATAGTCGAGAAGCTGCTGCACGAGCCCAGCCGTATTTATCATATGCAGTATCGCTTCAATACCGTTGACATAATGCGCGAGCAGGTACTCATTGCAATGCTTTCTGCAAATGTCGATGAAAACAGGATCAGAAAAGTCTTCAAATCAGGAGTGTACAGATATAACCGCCTTACAAAGCAGGTAGGTAACTCTATGTTTAAAAACGGCAACTACACCACAGATCCGATAGGATGGCAAAACATGACACAGAATAACATCAAGTGTCGTTTTGCAAGCTTAATCGTCTCGCTATACTGCATCAGCATGCATGTATTGCTCGGTCACAAAGCGAAAAAATTCATCCATCTTGATTTTGAGGGTCTGCCTCACTCCATATCCTACATAATAGCGACAGCCTGCTATCTCAGTGTGCGGGAAATTTACAACGCGATGTATTTCAAATACTGGTCAAAATCATTCTTTCTCGAATTTTTCCCGAACATAGAAGATATCTTTGAGTTACTTGAGCTCATAGCACACGATCATGTCCAGCCTGTTTACTGTATCAGATGCGGAGCTCCCTTCTTCTGTGAGAGGAATCCTAAAAAGAGCCCCTATCTTAATCAGCAGCAGACCGCTCCGTCCTGTCCGAACTGTCAGAGCAAAACATATTTCAGGTTGAGCGACATCGAAGGTTAAAAGTCAGCGCAGACAAATAAGGCGGAGCCTGAAGTTCCGCCTTTTTTTAAAATCAGATTTAAAAGATTAAAGCTTAACCTTAACCACAACCTTAACTACAGGCTGCTCCTTTCCCTGATAGGAAGCACGGGGTGCATGGATCTCCTCGGGAGGAACGATTACGAAATCACCGGTCTTGAGATTTACAGGAGTGTAGAAGTCAGGAGTCTTATAGAAATAGCAGTCATTCTCAGGCTTTGATTCTTCCAGAACACCGTCTTTGGTCAAAGCAACACCGAAGGTTTCCTGACCGTCAGCCAGATACTGAATATCAAAATAATCCTTATGGGCCTCAAAACGCTCCTTACCGGCAGGAACGGTGGTGTAACGCTGTACCAAAGCAAAAACGCCGTCTACGATCTCATAACGACCATCAGCTAAGCTCTTGATATCGTTCTCACGAAGCCATTTAAAGGAAGCCTTGAATTTAGGTGCCAAATAATCATACTTCTCAGCAAGTTCCAAAGCAGTTGCCAGCATTTAATTTTCCTCTTTCAGCATGGTTTTAACTTTGCACGATCATAGCAAAGACCGCAGTGTCTGTAATGAAGAAAATATTCAAAAATGTCATTAAGCTCTCATTTTTTTACTAGCATACAGTGTTGATGTAAAAAAAATTGCTTTTTTTATCAATGAATTTTCAGCAGAGGTCTAGAATAGGCACTCACAAAATACAACAAAGAGATCCTAAAACATGGACAAATTGCCTATTACAGTTGTAGTCATGGCCTACAATGAAGAAGAAAATATTTCAGACTGTCTGTCTTCAGCAAGTTTTGCCGATGAAATACTTGTAATAGATAGCGGGTCTCAGGATAAAACAGATGAAATTGCCCAAAGCTTTGGCGCACGGATACTGCAACGTCCCTTAAATAACGATTATGCTGCACAACGTAATTTTGCCATAGAAAATTCAACGCATGACTGGATCATGATGCTTGATGCTGATGAGCGTATTACCAAGTCTCTGGCAGCAGAGATCAGGCAGCTGGTTACTGAAAACAAGAATGTCTGCGCGTTAATATCACGCGAGAATCATTTTAAGGAAGGCAGAGTATTACACGGTGTTCTAAGACCGGATCTGGTCGAGCGGATCTTTAAAAAAGAAGGTGCAAGCTATGAAG
>CAVFIO010000111.1:0-6275 GCA_963622535.1 Akkermansia muciniphila | reverse complement strand
ACTGCAGTACGACCTTTGTATCACCTTCAAGCTGTTTTAAATTCTTAGAGGATTTTAAGAGATCACTTAAAACCGGAACCTCAGATGAGACCAGCTCTAAAAGCTTGGTCAGTTTATCCTCGGCATCGGTCGGAAGGTTGCCCAGCTTTGAAATGCCCTGTACAGCCTCATACTGTGCGTCGGTCATCTTATAGGCAACAGCAACGCCGTTTTTAGGGTAGTCCACAAAGCACCTGGGCAGTTCTCTTTTATCCTCCACCAGTGAGGCTATATTAACTACCGGCTTTAAGATCCCGTGCTCGCGTTTAATGGTGATCTGTACCGAGCCCTTTACAATTTCAAGAGGCTCTCCGGTGTCGGCATTAAAAAGCTTCTTATTGCCAATCAGCTCGTAGGCTACCTCAGGTCCGCTTAATGAAGCCTGATTTCTGAAATGGCCTTCACTTACGTACTTGATTAAATGACGATCCTCCTCAGTCATGCAGTCAAAGCCGCTTTTACCAAATACGCTTACCGCGGCATTTTTTCCTACATACCAGCCTTTTCCATTGCTTTTGGCTTTCTGGAGCTTAAGCGTTATGTAGGGATTGCCGCGTGCCTCACTGCGGTGACTGTCAGGGTAGTAGCAGTCTTTTAAGGGAGTCTGCGGCTCAAAGTGCAGGAAATATGCTATACGCTCCTGTACCTTGGGGGCATTCTTATCTGCAGCCTTTTGCTTCTGACTGCGCAGCAGCTGTTCAATGAGTGCATCTACCTGTTTTTCCCAGTCAGCTTTTACTCTGGTAAATCCCAGCATGGAGTCCATGCCAAGCTCTTCTTCATAGCGCCTGTTCTGAGCCTGACTGCTGGTGTTCAGGGCAGTATAGATCTGGGCAATGACCTTTGCATAAGATAAGGCCTTGCTTATTCTCTTGGTATTGCTTCTTAAGCCGTACAGACGCTGCTGTTTGTGATTTTCATCCTTTACCTTAAGCTGCAGTGCGGTTTTAACACATTCAAAGGTAAGCAGGACCGCATCGGTTATGTAATGATTAAAGTCCTCATAATTAAACAGATAGGCGTTAAGTATTGAGGATGCATGCTTGTAGGGATCCTCGCCCAGATCTGCAGCACAGATAATGGATGCCATAGCTGTGTAGAGTGTTCCTGCGTACTTGTCGTTCAGTGTTGTCTTCATGATTTTTACAGTCGCAGGATTTAATCTGTCACCATGCAGTATCAGGCCGTAGAAAAAGTTCTGATAGTAATAATCGAAATAGTGGCAGATTCTGTTGTTCTGATGCAGTGTTCTTAAAACTGCAAATGCCTTGCGGGCAGTTTTTACAGCATCTTCATTCTGAGCCTCAAGATATAGAACAATGGCTTTTAGCAGGTAGTACTCAACTGTATCCTGAGGCGTTTTTTCAAGATACTGCTCAGGATGACCGTTATTTATAAATTTTAAGAAAACTGCCCAGGATAGAAAATGATACGATTTCGTGTGCTTTTGCTCGATACATTTTTCTAGATTGGCTAAGACGGTATTTACGGTGTCTTCATCGTAGATGTCGAACATGTTTTCAGAGAAATACTCGTAAAAAGCGTCATAAAACAAAGCATTCTGGTTGTCAAAAAATGCTTTTCTCTTGGGATCCTTCAGCATGGGATAGATGAAAGAGCCTGCATAATCACAAAGATCAAACATCTGGGTTACAGAGGCGGTATAGCCGCTGGGCTTTTCCACCTTGGTTATATCCTTTGCCAGGATCTGCCTTAGAAAATAGATGTAATGGGCTTCATCGACCTTGTATGCCTCATAGAGAAAATATGAGGAGTGGGGACTGCTATATACATCCTGCAAGGCAGAGGTTTTAATATCATCCTCGGTCATAGCGGAGGTTATTTCGTCAAAGGCTTTATAAGTGACCTTTAACGGTCCGTCATGAGTTCTGCATATACCATAGGAGGTAAATACTGCATTGGCATCGCCTATCAGGTAGCCTTGCTGCAGCATGGCCTGATAACATTTTGCACAGTCCTTGGCTTTAAAATTGTAGTACTTGAATAATCTTGCCAGTATGCCGTAGGTAAATCGATGGTTGCAGCTTATGATGGCATAGCAAACCACCTTCCAGCTTGGAAGAAAGTCATTAAATGTTGTTGCCTGTTTAACCGCAAAAGCATTCAGCAGATCTCTTTTATCCATGTTCTAATCCGAAAAGCGTTTATAAAATTCAGCTTGTTATTCTAGCAAAGGAAATACTGACTATTTTTGTGTGCAGTTCACATTAGTATGTAAAATTTAAAAAATCAGCAAAACTTTGCGGTAATATCACTAATATTCTGATCTATAAATAAAAGTCTGACTGCGGCAGGCTTTCTTAAAGGACAGCGTATGAAGTTTTGCATAGTTCCCGATCCTGAAAAAACCTTTGCTCTTACTGATGATCTGCTAAAGGAGTCTGAGCGTGAATACAGCAGGATCAAAAATCGCGTAAAGACAGATACCTTTACAGTTCTCGATAGCCGTGAGGATTTTAAGCGGATCCTGGGATTGTCCGATTTTATTGCCGGAACTGTGTTTTCCTATGCAGATGAATGTGCCAGACTGATTGCAGAGGGGGCCTTGGACAGGCCCTTATATGAAATAGGTACTCCTTCACAAAACAGCGATGTGATCCGTCATAGTGAAGATCCTGATGATCCTGTTGCAAAGGATGTGGCAGCTTTTCTGCCGTTAAATACAGGAGAGATGGACTTTAAACGACGTCTGCGTATCCTAAGACGCACCCGTCTTGCCATGGCTGCCTGGCGTGATTTAAGCGGACGGGCAACGCTTGATGAAATGTTCCGTACTCTAACCTCCTATGCAGAGCAAATCGTATTAAGAACCATTGAATATGTAAGAAAGTCACTGGCAATAAGCCTTGGAGATGCCTTAGAGGATGATGGCACTCCTCTGCCTCTTCTGACTTACGGCATGGGCAAGTTAGGCGGCGGAGAGCTTAATTTTTCATCAGATATAGATTTGATTTTCTGCTTTGCCCATGACGGTGAGACCAGGGGCGGACGCAGCAGTGTTACCTTTACCGAGTTTTTCTCCCGTATCGTGCAGAGAACCTCAAACTTCCTGTCTGACAGAACCGTAGACTCCTTTTGCTACCGTATTGATTTAAGACTGCGTCCATTTGGGGATGCCGGCGCTCTGGTAAGCTCCTTTGATGCACTTTCCAATTATTATGAAACCCAGGGGCGTACCTGGGAGCGCTATGCCCTGGTAAAGGCCCGTCTTCTTGGAGGCTATCTTAAAACCGGTGAATACGGCGAAGAGCTTATTTCAATGCTAAAGCCCTTTGTATTCCGCCGCTACCTTGATTACGGGGCTGTAGAATCGCTAAGAAAGCTCAAACGTCTCATCGAATCAGAGGTCAGACGCCGTTCCCTGCATCATAACTTTAAGCTTGGAAAGGGCGGTATCAGAGAGGTTGAGTTTATTGCGCAGGTATTTCAGCTCATGCGCGGCGGCAGGATCCCTGAGCTGCGTGCAAGAAATCTGCGTTATGTTCTGAGGCTTTTAAAGGATCTTGAGCTCATGCCTGCGGAGGTAAGCGCTCTTCTGGATGACAGCTATTGCTATCTAAGACGAGTTGAGAACTGCCTGCAGGAGCTATCTGACAAGCAGACCCAGACTCTGCCTGAACAGAGGCGCGATCAGGACAGACTGCTGCTTGCATTAAATAAGGATCCCGGTGAAGAGGGGGCCTGGGATAAATTCCTTCAGGAGCTTGATGAGGTGACGGCCGGCGTGCACGAGGAATTTTTAAAGGTGGTGTCCTCTGAGGAGGAGCAGGAGAGTGAGGATGAGAAGGCCTCGGAGGCCTTTGCCGATCTTCTGGATTCCCCCTGCACCAGAGATGAGCTCTCGCCTCTGTTGGAGGAAAAAATTACGCACAAGGAGGAAGCTCCGGCACTTGCTGATGCCGTAATTTCCCTGCAGCACTCGCTTGCCAGAATGCCGGTAGGACCTGTAGGCCGTGCTACCTTGCAAAAGCTCATGCCGCGTCTTATCGGAGCTGTCTGTGACAGGGAAAACTGCAGCAAAATCTATGCAAAGCTTGCAAAACTCATCTCAACTATCGCCCTGCGTACGCCTTATTTACAGCTTTTGCGTGATAACGCCCAGGTTTTAAAACGGGTGGTATCCATTATCTCGGATAATGCTTTTGCAACTGATCTTATTACCGCTCATCCTATTTTATTAGATGAGCTTATCATGCCGCAGTACTTCAATACTCCTCCGTCTACCGGGGAGTTTCAGGCCATGCTGAGAGAGAGAATGCTCAGGATCGAGGGGGATGATCTTGAGGAGCAGATGGAGGAGATGAGGCTTTTCAAAAAGCTGATGGTGCTGCGTGTCTCCTTATCTGATAAGGCCGGAAAGCTGCCCTTGATGAAGATCTCAGACTGCCTCACCTTTTTGGCCGAGGCACTGGTGCGGGAGCTGATGGCTCTTGCCTGGCGCTACAGCACGGCACAATACGGAATTCCTGAGGGCACCAGTGCCGATGAAATGGGAGTTGCGGTCATCGCCTATGGAAAATTAGGCGGCATAGAGCTTGGCTATAAGTCAGATCTTGATATGGTGTTTATCCGTGAGAAGAACGACGGCATGACCTTAGGCGAGAAAAGTGTTGCCTGTCTTACCTTCTATTCGCGCTTTATTCAGAAGCTGATGCATTTTTCTACCACTAGAACCTCAGGTGGGGTGCTCTATGAGATGGATATGCGTCTGCGTCCTGACGGAGACTCCGGAGTTCTGGTATCAGATATTGACAGCTATCTTGAGTATCAGGAGCACAGGGCGTGGACCTGGGAGCATCAGGCGCTGGTGCGCGCACGTCCCATTGCCGGCTCAAGAAGAGTATGCGAGGCCTTTGAGAAAATCCGTGACCGGATCTTAAGAACTCCAAGAGATCATGAAAAACTGCGTGAGGATGTGCTCTCCATGCGCAAGAAGATGTTTGACAATCTTGACAGGGGAAATGATAAGCTCTTTGATCTTAAGGAGAGCCGCGGCGGTATTGTAGATATCGAGTTTCTGGCGCAGTATCTGATGCTTCGCGAGGCTCCTTGTCATCCTGACATGGTGCTTTGGACTGACAATGTGCGTATTTTTGAGGAATGCGCGCGTCTTGGAATTTTAAGCACCGAGGATGCATCCTTGCTTTGTGAGGCCTATATTGCCCTGCGCAGCTGGTATCATAAGTTATCTCTTGCAGATTTAAAGCGTATTCTGCCGCATGAGGATGTTCCGAAGGAGACGGAAAATGTGCGCAGGATCTGGCAGAAGATATTTAAGGAATAGGCAGGGATAACAGGCGGTAAACTGGCATTTACCTGCATGACAGCATCCGGATGCGGTTACTGCCTTAAGTTGATTTAACTCTCTTTAAGAGTATCAGTTTACTGAACAGATTTCATAAAACGTCTGTTTAACTTAACAATTAAGCTGTGCTTTTGCTATATTTTACTGATTACTGTTTTGATATCAGCATGTTGACATTGGATATTACGATTTCATGAGCGATACTCAAGAGTCCAAAAAAAAGTTTAAGTTACACGATTCCTACCGCCGTCAGGAGAAGGAGCGCAAGAAGCAGCGCCGTTTTTCGCTGATGGGCAAGGGCTGGGGCAAGGGCTTTGTATCAGAGGCTCTTTTTTCAAAAAAAATGCTGCATCCTTATTTCTGGCTCTCATGGCTTGGTGCCGGATGCTTTTTCCTGCTGGTGGTACTGCTGCCGTATCCGGTGCAGATGTTTCTAGGTCGCCTCTTAGGCAGACTCATAGGCGCTCTGATGCCATCCCGCCGTTATGTGCTTGAGACTAATCTGAAGTTGGCCTTCCCTGATATGGGTGAGAATGAGCGCAGGGTGATGATGAAGCGGGTGCTTGAAAATTCAGGCGTTGCGGTATTTGAAACCGGTATTGCCTGGTTCTGGTCTGACAGACGCCTGCTGAAACACGCAAGCTTTGATGAAAAGGAAATTGCCGCGGCGCGCGCTCTTGCCGCACAGAACAGGCCTACTATCGTGCTTACCTGTCATTTCGTGCATCTTGAGATCATGGCAAGACTGTATGCTCTGCTCATAAAGCCCGGCATCGGAGTCTACCGTCCGTCCGAGCATCCCGTGTGGGAATATCTGCAGGTCAGAGGACGGCTGCGTGATAATCTGGCGCTGGTTTCATCAAAGGATCCGCGCTCCATGCTCAAGGCCATGATGCGCAAGGTACCTATC
>CAVFIO010000110.1:3315-6351 GCA_963622535.1 Akkermansia muciniphila | reverse complement strand
GTATTATCGATACCTGTGGTGTACAGGGATAACGGGAAGTTACCCCATGACAGCAGGAAGGCAAATAGCATTCCTGACCACACACCGGGCCATAATACCGGCAGAGTCACCATAAAGAAGATCTGTGAACGGGAGGCTCCCAGATCTCTGGCGGCATCCTCCAGAGCTGGATCGAAGCCGTAGACCTGAATTGCAATGACCAGGGTTACAACAGGGGTGATCCACACGAGATGGGCAAATACTGCTGTATGCCATGAAAGCGGAATTCCCACAGCATTAAACCACAGCAGTAGGGCTAAGCCTAAAACAGGCTGTGGGAAAAATATTGGAAGCAGTATCAGCTTCTGATAAAGCTTGCGTCCCTTCCAGTCAAAGCGGGCAAAGGCCATAGCACCAAAGAAGGCAATTACGGTGGAGATCACGGTAACGGTTAAGGCTATGCAAAGGGAGTTTGAAACCAGGGAGCTGATCTCCATTGAATTAACAGTCTTATCCCACCAGGTTAAAGACCATTTCTTTACTGGAAATGAGAAGTAACGTCCCTTTGATAAGGATGTAACAGCATCGCAAAAAACAGGCAGATAGATAAAAAGCAGAACAATGATGGTCCAGAGCTTTACGAAGTCTGCAGCTGCACGTGAGGTACGGGTGTTTTCCATGATGTTCTCCTATGATCTGCCAAGAATACGGTCAAGATCGAGCTTTCTGAAAGCAAAGATGGTCAGACCGCCGATGATAAGGGTGAGAACTACTGCCAGAGCAGCACCTGATGGCCAGTTTTGAGAGTATGAGAAGGCAATATCAATTTCATTGGTTACCACCATTACAGATTCACCGCCAACGATCTTAGACTCCGAGATTGCACCTGCAGACAGTACGAAGGTAAGCAGCATTCCGATCAGTACTCCGGGCATTGCCAGGGGTAATTCAATCTCTCTCCAGGTACGAAAGCGACTTGATCCAAGATCTCTTGCTGCTGTAATGAGATCTCTTGGCACCATGGCAACACCAAGTACCACCGGGAAGAGCATATAGGGAAGGTAGGAGTAGATAAGACCGAAGGCGGTCATCCCTGGAGTATAAAGCACATCAGGTCCGTTGCCGTTTAATAACTGCATGGTACCGTCTAGAATGCCTTTCTTCATGAAGAACAGGATCCATCCGTAGAGGCGGACGTTTTCCGACACGAACATTGGGAAAACAAACAGGATACTGACCAGGGCTGAGCATTTGGGGCCTAAAACTCTGACCATGGCTACTGCAACAGGGTAGCAAATCGGTACCAGTAAAGCGGTTGTAAACGCCGCAAGGCCAATAGACCAGGCAAAGGATGTCCACAGCGATCCCTGGAACATTGCGGCAAAGTTCTCAAGTGTAAAGCTTGTGAAGGCTTTGAAGGTTCTTGGGGTGGCAACAGAAAATCCGGCAACCATCACCAAAGGAGCAATAAAGCCGATCAGCATCAGAAAATATACCGGGATGGCACAGCGTCCACCCTTGCTTCTTATGAAATCCTGCAAGGCCTCTATGAGCCCTGCCTTTGACGACTTACTCATAATTATTCATCCTTACTCGGTTACAAAAACAGCATCCTTTGCATCCCAGCCAAGCTTTACTTCACTCATGGCCTGAAGAGTTTCGGCTGCTCCGTGAGGCATTTCCAAGGTGATCTGCTTTTTGCCGCAGCTTAACAGGTACTGTGAGCGGGAGCCTAAGGAGAACACATCTCCCATACGGCAGGTGATGACGTTATCGGCCTCGCTTTCATCTGATACGATGCGCAGTGATTCGGGACGTACTATGATGTAGCCGTCAAGCTCCTTAGGAACAGGATCAAGCTTTAATACCTTGCCTGGGAGCTCTGATGATTCATAGCCACCCTCAGCACGGATTTTGACTGGGAATATATTGGTATCACCTATGAAGGATGCAACAAAGCGGGAATTCGGATGACGGTAGATTTCCTCAGGAGTTCCTACCTGCTGGAGCTGTCCTGCACGCAGCACACCCACTCTGTCTGACATGTACATAGCCTCCTCAAGGGAGTGAGTAATGTAGATAAAGGTCTTACCTGATCGGTGATGCAGCTCCTTGAGCTCCTTTTGCAGTGTTTTTCTAAGCTTGGCGTCAATTGCAGACAAAGGCTCATCAAAGAGCAGAATTTCCGGATCATAGGCAAAGGCTCTGGCAATAGCGACACGCTGTCTTTCGCCACCTGAGCATTTCATTACGTTTTTGTTGTAGTAGTTTTCAGGAAGTGACACCATATCCATGAGCTCCTGGGCTCTGTAGGTGCGTTCAGCACGGGGTACACCCTTTATGCGCATAGGAAACTCGATGTTCTGACCTACAGTCATATGCGGGAACAGGGCCAGAAACTGGAAAACCATGCAGGTAGGACGTTTGTCAGGAGGCAGAGTGCTGATGGACTGACCTGAAAGCACGATATCACCGCTTGTAGGCTGATCCATGCCTGCAAGCATTTTCAGGATAGTAGTCTTACCAGATCCTGAAGGACCTACAAGGGTGAAGAACTCGTTCTTCTTTATTTTAAGGTTTACATCCTTGATAATCTTAACGCCATCAAATGAACGGCAGACATGTACCAAATCTAGTAAAGTCTCACCGCTCTTTACAGCAGAGCTTTGGCTCTCTTTTATTTCCTGATCTTTGTCCATGCTGATCTTCCTTTGTGAACAGACTTATGAGTCCTATTAGTTTTTAAAACATGACATCTATTGACTTTAAATTAGGTGTTTTTTGTGTGTTGTGCAACATAAATATTGTGGAGTACCACATTCTTTATGTGGTTTGTACCACAATGTGGCAGTTTGAATTAAAAGTGATCCAGATCGCATTTCTTCGGATCATTAAGTACTGATTTTTTGTGGGACTTTATCTGGCGCTGCTTGCATCGCATAAAAAAAGCCCAGATCGCAGGATCTGGGCAAATGGCATTAGCCAGGAACAGAAATCAGCGCTGACGCTTGGCTTCGACCATGATGTCGTGAGCCTTATCGTAGTCAGGAACAATAT
>CAVFIO010000110.1:0-3276 GCA_963622535.1 Akkermansia muciniphila | reverse complement strand
ATGATGTCGTGTGCCTTGTCGTAGTCAGGAACAATATCGTAGGCGCGCGAACGGGCCATCTCTTCTTCAAGAGAGTCGTATTGAATAGAGTCAAGCTCATCCTTGGTAAAGAGCTTGAGGCAGTCAGGATTTCCCATCTGAGTAATAGGGTTGAAAGTGCCCTCTGCAAAGGCTACGGTCTTTGCAACCTCAGGCTGCTGTACATATTTTAAGAAGTCTGTAGCCAGCGGACTTATCTCAGGATTGTTAACCACGGAGGTTAATTCAACCCACATTAATGCACCCTCAAGAGGAGAGATCGCACGGATATTCATCTCACCTTCAGCACGGGCAAGGGATGCAGTATAGGTACCGCCTGACAGGTAGCAGGTAATATCGCCGTTTACCAGAGCCTGATTCAACGTTGCAATATCGCCTACGATCTTGGCCTTACCGAAAATATGCTTGGCGGCCTCGGCAAACTTGGCAAAATCCTCTTCGGTATGCGTTTTATATGGATCAACTCCTGCGACCATGAAGATGTCTACCACGTTCCAGTCATCAGATTCCTGAATACCGAACTTGCCGTCAAGTGAGTTATCTGCCCATAGTTTCCAGCCTACCTTTTCTGCAGTATCGCGGGAGATCTTGTCGGTATTAACCACGAAGTTGAAGGGGCCAAAGCGCTGAGCCATACCCAGAAGCTCTTTACCGTCCTCGCTCATTGCCCAGCTATAGGGGGGCTTGAAGGCTGGAAGCATCTTCTCAAAGAATGGCTCAAATTCCTCGCGGTTTAAGGGCTTGATGAGGTTTTCAGGGTAAAGCAGACGGCGGGCCCATGGATTGTTGACATTGATTAGATCCCATACCTTGGTTTCGCCTGCACGGAGCTTATTTACCATAGTGGGATCGTTAGTTGCTGATTCGGCACGTACCTCAGCACCTGTGAGCTTACGGTAAGGATCGAGCACGTCTGCAGAGTTATAGCCTTCCCAGCAGAGGATGTTCAGCTCTTTGTCACGAGCAGCAAATGCTTTAGATGAGAGAGATAGCGGGGCAGCAGCGGCCACAGTGGTGGCGCCTAAAACCTTGAGAAATGATCTGCGAGATAGATCAGTCATGGTAGTACCTCCGATTAGTACTGTTTTAGTAATAGGCAGTTGTGATACCAAAAATCAAATGTGGCACTTGCACCAAAATGTTCTTGATATTGACTGTACACGGTCAAAATACTACTTTGATGTGAAAAGTACAACAAAATTTGTGAGAGCATACAAATTTCGTGCAAGGGAGATCCACAATGAGCAAGGAATATGAACCGCAAACAGTCAGAACGCTGACTAAGATGGCACAGCAGGGACTTAGCAAATGGGGCATGGGGCCTAATGCCACAGCTAAGCTTATCAATCTTTCTGAGAATGCAACCTTCCTGGCAACCGATCCTGATAATGAACGTCAGATTGTTATGCGCATGCAGCGTAGCGGTTATTCATCCCCGGAGGCTATCCGCTCGGAGATGGCCTTTATCAACTCTCTTGTTGAATATCATGTAGTCGATACCGCCAGACCGCAGATGTCGGTTGATGGTGATTACATTGTGGATCTCGCTTTAGATGATGAGCGTCGTCAGGCTGTAGCCTTTGAAAGATTACCCGGCAGGGAGCCTGATCTTGAGCAAAAGGATCTGGCGTTCTGGTTTGAAAAATTAGGAGCAATTACAGCCCGCCTGCATCAGCATGCCAGGAGCTGGCTGCGTCCGCAATGGTTTACCCGCCGTCGCTGGGATTATGAGGGGATCATAGGAGAGCATGCTTTCTGGGGGCCATGGCAGGCATCCTTGGGACTTGATGATGAAGGGACCGAAATCTTTAAGAAGACCTTAGAAAGAGTCGGGCCTCTGGTCTTGAAATTCGGAACTGCTCCTGATCGATTTGGCATCATTCACGGTGATATGCGTACCACCAATTTACTTGTAGATGGACAGAAACTGCAGGTTATAGATTTTGATGATATGGGCTTTGGCTACTACATGTTTGATTTTGGTGCTGCCCTGTCTTTTATGGAGCAGTCACCGGATATTGATAAATTTGCGCGTTCCTGGATCAGGGGCTATGAAAGTGTACATAAGCTTACGGATGAAGAACGTTTCATGCTGCCCACCTTTTCTATTCTTCGCCGTATTGAGCTTTGTGCCTGGTGTGCATCACATTCTGAGGTTCCTTATGCAGCTGAAAACGGGGTACAGATAACTCGCGATACGGTAGAACTGTGTCGTAGGTATCTAAATGGCGAATATCTTTCATTGGAGGACTAATTATGTTTACATCTCTTAAGGGTAAGACCTGTGTTGTAACTGGCGCCAGCTCTGGTATTGGCAAGGCTATGGCATTAACCTTCGGACGTGAAGGCTGCAACATGGTGCTGATTGCAAGATCTGAAGATAGGATCAAAGCTGTTGCTGATGAGATTGTCTCCTCTGGTGGAAAGGCCATAACTGTAGCAGGTGATGTCAAGTCTCTTGAGGATATGAAAAAGGCTGCACAAATTGCAGTCTCCACCTTCGGCACTATTGATATCCTGTTATCTAATGCAGGAATTTTCCCGAACTGCCGTCTCGATAAAATGACCGATCAGGATTATGACAATGTCATGGATACCAATGTTAAGGGAATGTTTCACGCTGTCTGGGCCTGTCAGGATTATATGAAGAAGCAGCGTCATGGCAGGATCATTCTTACCTCATCTATTACCGGACCGAATACAGGCTTCCCAGGCTGGGCTCATTATGGGGCCTCAAAGGCAGCTCAGCTTGGTTTTATGCATACTGCGGCAATTGAGCTTGCGCCTTATGGTATTACCGTAAATGCGGTATCTCCCGGTAATGTTATGACTGAAGGTCTGGAGGCTGCAGGTGAGGATTATGTAAGGCAGATGGCGGCCTCAGTGCCCTTAGGACATGTCGGCACTGCTTATGATATTGCTAATGCTGCGTTATTCTTTGCCTCAGAGGAAGCTGGTTTTATCAGCGCTCACAATATGATCATCGATGGAGCTCAGATCTGGCCTGAATCCTTGTCAGCCTTAGATGCAATTCGTGATGAATATGCAAAGGTGGGTTAATTAGAACCAAAGATCTGACAGTTTGTCAGCAGGGCCTCAGATAGTCTGCTATCTGAGGCCTTGCTGATTTAATGTGCTGAGTTTTCGGTACTGATTTTGGGAAAGAACAGATGAGTAAAAAAGTAAGGTGATGGAGGTAAGAGGCTCGAAACAGTGAGAGCAGGCTCAAAATAGTTC
>CAVFIO010000109.1:0-6439 GCA_963622535.1 Akkermansia muciniphila | reverse complement strand
GGCTATAAGGCCTTCCTGCAAAGCAGATAACAATGCCGTTTCGGCCGTATAAGCTGTTTAAAAAAAGGGAGCCAAAGCTCCCTTTTTTAATTCTTAAAATCGACCACCGGCTTTTTAAGTGTATTTAAAAAAGCCTCGTCATCAATGACATAAGTGCCGTTTTTTAAGGCCAGAGTGCACTTTTCAAGACCACCTAAAAGCGAGGATATTTTAGTGTGCAGCTCCACCTCGTCGGTAAACCATGGAGATCTGTTGGCAAGTGCGGTGGTAAATGAAACCTCATAGGAGGTATCAGAGAGTTTTTTCAAAGAGGAGATCTCCCCTACTCCTGCAACTCCGACCCGCAGCAGCACCCTTCCGTCCTGTGATGTGACCGCGACATAATCCTTCATATCCCCGGTAAACTCCATGAGAACTCCCGTGAATTTAAAGCGGCGGTTATAAAAATCATCATCAAAGAAGGATCCGTGAGTGATCTTTAAGGCACCGGCCTTCTCCAGAGCCTCACCGTAGGCGATCATGGAGAGCCATCCAGCCTTCTCTGCCGGATGATACTGCTTACTCTTATTCTCCTCAGCATCTGGATCCTCTGCAACCAGAGCCATTTCATGAAGCTTTGAGGGAAAGCCCGGGGCTGTGACATAGATCCTCTGCTTATTTAAGGCACCGTTTAATAAAGCTGAGATCTGTGCCTTTTCTTCCTGAGCTGCTGCCGCCTGATTTTTCTCAAGAGCACAGGAGGTGCTGCCTGCTAAAAGCAGTGATGCGAGGATAATTCCTGCTTTTACTTTATTAAAATTAAACATTTCATTTATTTCCAAAAGGATCTGACATCATCCTGTCTAAAATTAAAATGCCATCTTTAACATGGCCTACACCTAAAAAGCAGTCTCTGCCCCACAAGGAGCATTTGACATCATCGCGACCTGCATCAGCACCGACAAAGGTACAGTCATCAAGATCGCGCTGACGCATGCCGTGCATCAAGGTCTCAAGACGGGATTCAGGCAGATAAATACGCGGAAGCCTTCCCATGAGATCGCCTGTAGATAAGAGCATATGATCCATAATTGCGTAATCACCTACCTGACAGGCCTCATCACTGAGCTTCTGCAGATCATCGAGGCTCATCATATTCTGCGGCAGGCCTTCAACAAAGGTACGGTGCAGATAGGTGACATAGGCACCGCAGCCTAAGGCCTCACCGATATCTGAGATAAGTGTACGGATATAGGTACCCTTTGAGCAGTAGACCTCAACTTTAAATTTCTCGGGGCTTTTCTCCAGCACATTTATCTCATAGATCTCAACCTCACGGGATGGGATCTCCACCTCATGTCCCTTGCGGGCATATTTATAAAGAGGCTTACCTGCAACCTTTACGGCAGAATAAATAGGCGGGATCTGGGTGATAACGCCCCTGAATTTTTCAAGAACATCTTCAAAATGATCCATGCAGCCGCTGATATCACGGCGCTCAAGCACATCTCCCTCGGCATCACAGGTGGAGGTGGTAATACCTAAGGTGCCCTCGGCAATATACTTTTTTCTGCCCTCTAAAAAGAAGGAGGCGAATTTGGCACTTTCGCCTAATAAAACAGGCAGCAGACCTGATGCCAGAGGATCCAGAGATCCGGCGTGTCCGCCCTTATTGGCCCTGAAAATTCCGCGCACCCTTGCAAGGGCTGAGGCCGAGGACAGTCCTGAGGGCTTGTTTAATAAGAAGACGCCGCTTACATCACGCCTGGGCATACGGCTTTGAAGATGACGGTAGTAATTGGTTGTATCCTGCACAACGAAGATCCTATGTTTTAAAAAAGTTGTGCGTCATTTTAACAAAAGATCAGGCCGGTATAATGCAACAGTCTTGCACAATGTCCTTATCTTAGGTAGAATACTCAGCGTTGTATGGGGAGTTGTCAGTCCCCGCGTACGTGTTCCCGGTTTAATTGGTCAGGTCCGGAAGGAAGCAGCCAGGGTCGGAAAACATGGTACCGCGGTGTGGTTGGCGCTCCCCTCCATGTTTTTGGAGCTCACTTCATGGGCAGTACTCCTGGATTTTACTCCGAGCTTCACGAGCTCATCCTCTCAGATTACCTTCGCGTTGAAAAATCCGATATTTTCTATGCTCTTATGCAGGAAATGGAGGATATGAAGGCTCTGGCCTCCCCCAATATGTTTATGATGATAAGACCAAGAGGATTTGGCTTATCGCTATGCACCGAGGCCCTCTATACCGTACTTGAGAGAACCAGGGATTTTACCCAGATCCTGCGCAATGATGAGGAAAGAGCACGCGCGCAGAAGCTTCCGCGTCATCATGTGCTCATGCTGAATCTTAAAAAGGTAGCCTCAAAAAACGCTGCCGAATTTTCACAGGAGCTGCTCACCATGCTGCAGCAGCTGTACTGGGAGCACCACTTAAACGGAGCCATTACCAATTACACCACGCCTAAAAGCTATTTTTCAGATCTCATAACCGAGCTCTCAGAGCGCCATCAGGAGAAGGTGGTTATCCTGATTGATAACTACGACATCCCGCTTATCATGGCCTCCACCATGGAGCCAGATGAAAGAGATCTGGCGACCGCTACCTATCTTGAGATGCTCAATGTATTGAAGCATGCCAAGGATAAGGTGCAGTATGTATTCTTATCAGGCCATATCAAGTTCAGACTTGCATCCGATCTCTCAGAGGGACTGCCCCTGATACGCGATCTCTCATCATCTGCAAAATACGATACCCTTTTTGGTTTTACCCGCGATGAGCTTAGCAATGTCTTCGGAGCAGAGCTTGAAAAAGTTGCGCAACAGCATGATCTGCCAAAAAATCTGGGAGTGCCGCTTATTGAGGCGCTGTACGGAGGCTTTTGCTTCTCTGACAGGCTCATACCCATGGTCTGCCCGGTATGCGTAAATCATGTCATCAGTAATAACAGCAGGCTTCTGCCCTACAGTGCAGGCGGCGATTATGCCTTTTTAAGAAAGGCTCTTGCACGTGCTGATGACGGGTTTCTATGGCTTTTTGGCAAGGACGGTCAGGATCCTCTATATGCAAGCTCCATAGGTCAGTCCCCCGATGGCAAGGAATTAGGCTCTCTTCTCATTCAATTGGGCTTTGCCACGCGTCAGAGTGTAACCGAACATGACTTAGATGGCTTTTCTACCTGGCGCTATAAGTTTGGCTGTCCTAATGAGGACATGCGCCGCAGCCTTGAGATCGTAAGAGGCAATAAGGATCCTGCTTACGCCTTAGAGGAGATGGAGTGCCCAGAGGATCTGATGCAGACCAGTGACGACGATCGCTTCGGCGCTGCAGTTACCGTAGATTAAGGCTCTCTACTGCAACGTCTCATTATCAGGCCGTGCCTTAACCTGACAGGCCCTGCTTTAACTGCAAGCCCCCGCAGTATCACTGCGAGGGCTTGTAAGTTTTACCTAATCAATATGCTATTTAAAAGGCATAGCGGAAGGAGGCGGTCAAGGCATGATCCTTGATATTTGAGGACTTGGTGAAGGTATAGCCTGCACCAACAGACAGGGTGTTACCCATCTGAGCCTCAATACCTAAGGTACCGGAAATACTTAAGCCATCGACGACATCAGCATCAACTGATACCTTGCCACCATTGGCACTCATACCGGTGATTTTAGAATCAAAGGTCCAGTTTTTATCTCCAAAAGCACCGATAAAGGAGAGGTCGGCCATAGGCTTAATGGTCCATTCATCATCCGTAAAGGTCTTAGAGAGCGTAACACCTACAGGGATCTTGATTAAATTGCCATCCATGGAGTCAGCATTTAGCAAGGTACCGTTAGAGCTCTTAACGTTAAAGCCGTCTATCTTGGCATGGCTGAAGCGAATACCTGCATGAGGCTCGATATCAAGATCATCAGTTGCAAATAGATACTTGCCTCTGATACCTGCGGATAATACCTTGGAATCAAAGTCAGCGCTTAGACCTTCCTGATCAACATCATTGGAGATATGCGTAAAGCCTACATCTGCAAGCAATGAGAGATTATCCTGAGAGTAAATACCGTAGATCTCGGCACCAAAGAAATCAAATTCATTTTGAGTGTAGTTAAAGTCACCCTCACCCTTGGCCTTGCCCTTACCGACATGCAGTGATGCACCTGCACGAAGGTTATAAGGCAGTGCAAAATCAGCACCTAAGGCCAGTCCATGAAGATTAGTCTTAGCACCATACCCCTTAGAGCCTGCATCAAAGCTATCTGATGACTGCTTACGGTAAAGCGGGGTTACCCATATTGAGGCTGTATCACCGTTCACTTCACCTAAGGTGGAGCCGCTCTGGGTCTTAAAGCCTGCACGCTGGGCTACAGCGCTGAAGCCTGCATCATCTGCAAGCAGTGCTGCCTGAGGTGCGTAGGATGCAAAGCCGAAGTTTGTAAGTGAGCCTATAGCCTGTACAGCATCATTTACATTGCCTTGCAGTAATCTTGAGATATAGCCTAAACCGTTATCCTGAGTAGTATCGAAGCCATCGCCATCAGCCTGAGAAATAATGACATCTGAAACCTCAGAATTTAGTCCATCAAGTGCAGTTTGGACATCATCCTTGACCTTCAGATTGATCACAGTATTATCATCAGCAGTATCAACCACAGCTGTATAAAGCAGGTTGTTAATATATAAATCAACACCTGCAGAGTTAAGGATGCTCTTGCTATCATCAGTTACTTCTTTACTTAAGAGCTTGATAGTTTCAATCTTAACCTTATCAAGATTTAAATGAATGCTAGCCCCATCAGAGACTGCGACGCTACCGCTATCTGACATCTTAATTACAGCATCACCTGTTGACTGTGTAGCATTAACAGCATCAATTGCGCTCTGATCTATGGTAAGTCTGGATTTAGGACCTAAGGTTACCTGCTCTGTAGGCTCTGTGGTTAAATCATCGTTAGTCTTGGTACCATCAAGATAGATCTTGCCAGTGCTACCCAAATCAAGATTGTTATCCAAAATGAGCTCTGCAACACCTTCAGCTGAGTTGTCAGAAGTAACTGTCACGCCACCTACCTTAAAGATAGAATCCTTCAGGATTGCCAGAGTACCGTTATTCTTTAAATCAAGCTGTCCTGCATAACCGAAGGATGGATCAAGCTTTAGCATACCGCTGATACTCATCTTGCCGGTAGCCATGATATATCCGTCTTTAACAGATCCGCCCTTGGCAAGAGAGAGGTTATTAGCTGAATCTATACCTGAAGAAGCAGCAATCAGATTATCAGCCAGGCTTATGCCATCAGTATCTGCAGTTCCGGAGGAAACCATCTTTGAGTTATTAAGCTTTGCTGTATCACCGCTGACATTTATACTTGTACCGGTGATCTCTGAGTTATAAGCCGTAAGTCCTTTTTCAAAAGAGACCGTCTGTGTGCCGGTAACCTTAGAGGCATCTTTCAAGGTAGCTGCATTCTTTAGTGTAATGTTACTACCTGTGATACTGGAGTTAGTAGCAGTTAAGGCACCATCTAAGCTCACACTGCCAAATGCATTGCTGGCATTAGCAATAATGCTTGAATTTGTAAGGCTTACAGCCTGGCTCTCATCCTGCATCTTTACATTGGCACCTGTGATTTGAGAATTATCTGCAGTAAGCCCCTTGGCAAAGATAACTTCGCCGGTGCCATTAATCTTAGAATCATCGGTTAATGAAGATGCCCCCTCTACTTTAATCGTGCCACCAGAGATCGTTGCATTTTGAGCGAACAAATCTGATTTGAATGACACGTCAGTTCCAGTAACCTTAGAGTCATCTTTCAGGGTTGCAGCTTTATTTAAAGTTATTTCCCCACCTTCGATAGTAGATTTGGAGGCGGTTAAGGCACCAGCTAAGACAACACTACCATTTTGACTACTGCTAATGCCTGAATTAGTAAGACTGATAGCCTTGCTGTCATCATTAACATTTACATTAGCACCAGTAATTTGTGAGTTATCTGCAGTAAGTCCATGGGCAAAGGTGACGTCACCAGTTCCGTTAACCTTAGAATCACTGGTTAATGAGGATGCCCCCTCTACAGTAACAGCCGCACCGGAGATCTGTGTATTTTTAGCAGTAAGATTAGATTTAAATAAAACATTGCCAGTTCCGCTGACCTTAGAATCATCTGTCAGGGTTGCAGCACTGTTTAAGGTTATCGCACCACCTTCAATAGTTGATTTGATGGCTGTTAAAACACCAGCTAGGCTGATACTGCCAGTTTGACTGCTGCTAATGCCTGAATTGATAAGGCTGACAGCCTTGCTGCCATCATTAACATTTACATTAGCACCAGTAATTTGTGAGTCATCCGCGGTAAGTCCCTTAGCAAAGGTTACATCTCCGGTACCGGAAACTGCTGATTTTTGAGTTAATGAAGATGCACCAGTTACGTTAATAGTACCACCTGAGACCGTTGAATTTTG
>CAVFIO010000108.1:0-6715 GCA_963622535.1 Akkermansia muciniphila | reverse complement strand
GCCTTATGCAGATCTGGTGCTTGATGATATCAGGGATGTATATGCGATCGTCGATGCTCTTTCCTTTAAAGCTCTGGATACTCCAGGTTTTGAAGCTCTGCCGCTTTGGCATGTGTTAAAGCTCATCAAAGGACAGAATATCAAATGTCTGGCCTTAGGATCTGTTGCCTGTCTTTATGAGGATGATCGCAGATTGAGCTATATTGCAGATGATGAGACTCTCTGCTTTGATGAGCATGGAGCTTCAGGATGGCTTTGTAAAAAGGCTTTACTCAGGCTTAAGCAATTGCAGGATATTGACTGGACTTTGCTGTGTCCGCCGCTTATCTGCGAGGATGCCACGCATCGCAGCGGACATTATGAATTTTCAAATGATGTGCTTCCTATAGGTATGGATGGGAGCAGTGTTATCAGTCAGTATGATTTCTGTGATGCCGCTGCTGAAATCATCAAGCAGGGCCTGCCTGCAAGGCAGGTTATCTCGGTAAGACAGATCCGGGGCAGCCGTTGAGATCACAAAGATAAAAAGGTAGAATTTGCAGGCTGATAGTTTGGAGCAGAGCAAGTGACTAAAGAAGAATTTGAGCAGAAGGCTGAATACGTTAAAAACAGCGTCAGATCCATTCAGGATTTTCCTAAAAAGGGGATTCTTTTTCGTGATATAACCTCCTTATGTGATGATCCCAGGGCGTTTTCTACCTGTATTGAGCTTTTAGCCGATCATTACCGTGATCAGCATATTGATGCAGTGTTATGTGCTGAGGCCCGCGGCTTTATATTCGGTGCCCCTCTGGCTCTTGCATTAAACTGTGCCTTTGTTCCTGTAAGAAAGCCGGGCAAGCTTCCGCGTAAGACCATTGAGCAGAGCTATGATCTGGAATACGGCTCCGCTACCTTGCAGATCCATGAGGATTCTATAAAGCCTGGTGCGCGTGTAGTTCTCTTTGATGATTTGCTTGCAACCGGCGGTACCATGGGGGCTATGGTAGAGCTCGCCAGAAAGCTTAAGGCCGATATCGTCTCCTTAGCCTTTGTTATCGAGCTTATGGGCTTAAAGGGCAAGGCCCTGCTTGAAGACAAGTACGGCTATGAAGTCTTTTCCTTAACTCAATTTCCGGGACATTAATTAAATGGCAGGATCTGAATACCAGGCTCTTGCGCGCAAATACCGCCCTCAGAGCTTTGATGATGTAGTAGGACAGGACACAGTTAAAACTGCGTTGGCGAATACTATTGAGTCCAAGAAGATCCATCATGCCTATCTTTTAACCGGTACGCGTGGTATCGGTAAGACTACTATTGCGCGTATTATCGCCAAATGTCTTGAATGTGAAAACGGCATTACCTCCCATCCCTGCGGACAGTGCAGTACCTGTAAGGAGATCACCTCAGGTGTTTTCCCCGATGTAATCGAAATCGATGCCGCCTCACAGACCAAGGTTGAGGATACGCGTGATCTGCTTGAAAATACCCGCTATCCTCCGGTACGCGGGCGCTATAAGATTTACATCATTGACGAGGTGCATATGCTCACGACCTCGTCCTTTAATGCGCTGTTAAAGACTCTGGAGGAGCCGCCTTCATACGTCAAATTCATTCTGGCAACAACTGATCCGCAAAAGATCCCTACAACTGTATTATCCCGTTGCCTGAAGTTCCAGCTCATGGCACTTACACGCGATGAGATCCGTATGCAGATTGAGAAGATCTGCTCAAAGGAGGGGATCCCCTGTGAAGGTGAGGCTGCGGCGGTATTGGCCAGTGCCGCACGCGGATCAATGCGTGATGCCCTGTCACTGTGCGATCAGGCAATCGCTCTGGGCGGAGGCTCTTTAAGAGCCCAGAGTGTGCAGTCCATGCTTGGCGGTGCCGGTGATGAGCTTATCTCCGAGATCCTGGATCTGCTTATAAATGCCAGCAGCGATCTGGCAAAACTGCTCGATAAGGTCCGCCGTGTCGCTCCGAATTACAAAACACTGCTAGACAGCATGGTTTTAACCTTCCATGATCTGGCCTTATACCAGTTCACGGGAGCACAGCGTCTGAATATCTTTACTACCTCACTGCCTCTTTTGCAGAAATACGCACCTGCATTTAAAGCTGATACCCTGCAGCTTTACTATCAGATCTGTCTTGAGGGATTGAATGATCTCTCCTCAGCACCTGACGGATCCTCTGTTTTTGATATGACGGTGTTAAGGCTTCTGGCCTTCACCCCCGAAAAAAAAAAGCGTGGATAGGTGAGGAAAACAGTGTTGAGATCCCGTGGGGACTTGACACTGCCTCGGCCCTTGATGAGCTTACTGCAATTGATCTTGCCATAGTTTCAGCAGATCGCATCAGGCCCCGGTCACAGGAGTCGTCTCCTGTATCCTCCGGTTCACAGAATGCATCTGCGCCGCAGTTTCAGGCCGGTGGACAGGAGCCTTTTTTAAATCCTGATGCGAATAAAGGCAATGCTCCGGTTGCAGAAATTACTGCTACCTCAATCCCAAATAACACAGCTTCCTGTGTGACTGCAGACTCCGCAGCAGAAAATGACAGCTCTGCGCACTCTGCTGCAGAAAAATTAGCAAGTGCCGATAAGCCTGTGGTAAATCTGAATGTGGCGGTCAATTCACTTGATGCTTTGATGTCAGCTGTCAGCAACCTCAATTCCATTATGGATCCCAGGGCAAAGGTTGTTAAAAAGGCTCAGGAGCACGAGCGTAAGAATTCTATTGCAGCAAGGATGGTTGTCAGCGCAGAGCAGTCTGTCTCACCTCAAACTTTACTGCCGGACTCAAAGCTTCCGCTTGCAAGACGCGTTTTTGACTATATTGATGCTTTAAGAGAGCATGAGGCTGAATTTGATGAAGAGCAGCTAAAAGAGGATAAGGACAGCGTCAACTCTCAGCTTATTGAAGCACGTACCAAAGCAAGAACTGTGGTTTCACAGGCTGTAAGTATGGGTGTTGCAGAGCTTGATTACATTCCGACTGATGTTGAGGTGCAAAGTGATGCCGCAGATGAATTTGATCCCTTTGCAGGCGGCAGTGCTGATGCACTGCATGTAGTTGCCGAAAATGTGCCGGATCCTCTGTACCCTCAGGGTCTTGAAAATACAGCATTCTCTCCTGCTGACAGCAGCTTAAGCAAAAATGAGGTTTTATCAATTGTAAGTGCAGTGCATGATGACATTAAAACGCATGCGGAGGACGAAAGTGCAGGTGAGCGTGAAAAGAGAGTCGATAATATAAGGCTGCAGTCTGATGCTAGCTTGGGATCTGAGCTTAAATCAAACGGAGAAAATGCAACTGCTGCTGCAGTCATCAAAGATCATGCAGGTGCTGTTATTTCATCTGATAGCGTAAAGACGGCTTCTGAAATAAAGCGTGATGACACCTTATACGCAGACGGTGTAGCCTTAAGCGCGGATCTTGTTGAGGGACAGCGCGAGGGTGAGAGTGTTGAGGAAATGCTGCGTCGAGTGCAGCAGACAGCACTGGAGCAGCTGCGTCAGGATGATGCCATAAACGGCCCGCAGGCACACGTTCAAAATAAAGCAGATGAAAGCATAGCATACAGTAATGCAGCTGTGAATGTAAATACAGCGCATGAAGACAGTCAGAGCAATACAGTTTCTGCAGGTGCTGAATCAAATGCATCTGAAAATACCACAGCACCTCTGGAGCATGCAAAGAGTCAGGCCCCCTTGCAGAGCTATGCCCTTGAAAAAGATACCATCCCGGATGATGTTGCAGAAATTAATGCATCTGAGATAGGAAAAGAGCCGGAGAGTGTAAAGACTGCAGAGCATAATAGCAGCGCCAACCATGTTCAGGTGCTGTTGCTTGATGATCCCTATGAGGATGAAAAAGCATCTCATGCTGAAACGCTGATTGAAGGAACATCACTTGGCGATGCCGTAGCATCGGCTAAAAAAAATGAAATCTGTACGGAGCATGAAACTTCAGACAGCGTCACTGATGTGGTAGGAGAGCTTTTACGTTCACAGCTGCAGGCTCTGGACACTAAAGACTCTGGTCGGATTTTACCTGATCCCAAGGCTTTGGCGCGATCTGAAAATTCCGCGGGATCCGGCGCCGTTTCAGATGGTGAGATATCTTTAAATACATCTGATAAGAAGAATATCTCATCTGCAGATCCTGTGTCATCTGATAATGAAATAAGCGTGCAGGCTGTGTCAGATGACGAGCCTCCAGCAGATGCAGAGATTGATGATGAAGAGGATGATACCTTTGACAATCAGGCAGGCTATTCATCATCATTTACCGATTTTGATGAAAAGGATGCGCAGTTTGATGCCGGAACAACGCAGGGAATTCAGGTATTGCCTGACGGGCGTACTGATGATGTGCCTATTGCCGAGCGCATGGAACGTGAGCGTATTGAAAACGCTGATAAGATTGCTCAGGGCAGGGCTTTAGAGCCTGATGATTTCATAGCTGAGGTAATAGACTCTGATCCGTGGGGATGTGACTTTGTTGCTGCAGGCTACAGTGAAGGTGCCGTATTTTCAGCCCTGTGTGCCAGCGTGCGTTGTATTGATCCGAGCGATCCTGATCACTGGATAGTGGTGATGAGCGACAGCTTTAAGATTTTTGCCATTGATCCTAATTTCGTAAACGGACTGATGGAGCGTTTCTCTTCTTTAAAGAAGCATCATATTGAGATCTCAATTCAGCTGTCACAGGGCTTTCCGCAGGGCTCTCCGCGTGATCTCTGTGTCAGGGCCTTCGGCGCGGCATCAGAAAAGGCCCGCCATGATCTCTCAAGTGATCCTGCAGTGCAGCAGATAGCTCAGTTAGCAGGAGCTGATCTAAGATATTGTGCAGTTAAGCTTTTTGCCCTGTCCTGATCAGGGATGGTTAAAAAAGAAGGAATCTTTATGGATCACAATGAGTTAGCAGTAAAAATTCATGATGCAGCTCTGGCACTGCAGGCACTTTGTATCGAGCGGAATTTAAAGGTTGCCACCGCGGAGTCCTTAACAGGAGGCATGATCTCATCCTCAATTGTCGATATTCCGGGAAGCTCTGCTTATTTTGACAGAGGCTTTGCGGTCTACAACAATACCGCCAAGCGGGAAATGCTCGGTGTGCATAAGGAGATATTTGCAGAATTCACCGAGGTAAGCGGTGAATGTGTTGAGGCTATGGCCAGAGGAGCAATTGAGCATTCCTATGCCAGAGTAAGCTGTGCGGTATCCGGTGTGGCAGGACCTGACGGCGGAAGTGATAGCAATCCTGTAGGTACTGTATGGATTGCAGTTGCAGCCCTTACATCGAGTTGTTCCTGCTCACAGGATGTGTTCTCAAAACGTTTTGTTTTTTCAGGTGACAGAACCGCGGTGCGTATGCAAACCACGCTGCAGGCTCTTTTGATGATGTATACGCTGGTAAAAGACGGCGTAGATGCGCTGTCCTAGAAAAAAGGCAGGGATTTAAGTCCCCGCCCTGTTTATGCTGCTATACGCTAATTCCAGGAATTAGCATCCTCTTCACCATCGCTTGATGACGAATCAAGCTTCATTGCATTCCATACGCGATTGGTAATGCGGGACACCTTTGCTGTGGTAGGGCGCATGAGATACATCTTTGCCATCAGCTCATCTGAAAGAATGATGGATGGATTGTTGCGCAGCTCATCATCAAACATCGCAATAGCTTTGGTTACAGGCAACGGGTATCTTATTTCGTTGGCAACCTCGGCAGCGTGCTCCGGGGTGATGAGATACTGGAACCACTTCATAGCATTGTCATAGTGATCGGCTGCAACAGGTACCGTCCAGCAGTCAAACCACATGGGTGATCCCTCCTGCGGTACTACATATTCAACCTCAAAGTCCTGCTTTGCAGCCTTGGCACGCTCGCGTGACTGCAGAATATCACCGGAGTATCCGATCACTGCACAGACCTCGCCTGAGGCCAGATCATTGATGTAGCGGGATGAGTGAAAGTAGGAAACATTTCTTGCAAGATCTGTAAGTAAGGTTCTGGCCTCCTTGTAGTCAGAGCTTTTTTCAGAGGTGGGATCCTTGCCCAGAAAATGCATGGCCGCAGAGATGATCTCAATGGGGGAGTCCAGGATCGCAATACCGCATTTTTTAAGCTTTGCCGAATTATTCTTGTCAAAAAGGAAGTTCCAGGAATCAACCTTATAATCCTCACCGAAAATTTCCTTTATTTTTTTGGTGTTGTAGCCAATGCCAAGTGATATTTCGGTATAGGGATAGGCGTATTCATTACCGGGATCGATCTCGGTAAGCTTTTTCATGCGTACTTCATCAAGCTCGCTCCAGTTTGGGATCTTGCTCTTGTCAATTTTCTGCAAGGCTCCGGCCTTGGCAAGACGCGGAACATAGTAACTGACCATCATTACTGCATCAAAGCCTGAATGGCCTGAGAGTAATCTGGCCTCTACCATTTCGTTGGAGTCAAAGACCGCGTAATTCACATTCTTAAGTCCTGACTTGGCGCTAAAATCAGCTACTGTATTTTCACCGATATAGTCACTCCAGTTCCAGATGTTGACGTCGGAGGCGGCGTCAGCTGCGGACGCTACAGCTGTAAGCATTGAAGCAAACAGAATTCCCTTTGCAGTTTTCATGGGCAATTTCCTCAAAATTTTTTTGCATTATATGGAAAATCTTCAGGATGAAAAGTATCAATTTTAAAAATTGGAAAATTTGTCAGAAGGCAGACTGCAGGCC
>CAVFIO010000107.1:0-6733 GCA_963622535.1 Akkermansia muciniphila | reverse complement strand
GAGCGTACTCCAGGCATGATTTCACACTCTTCTTCAGAAATTGAGGATAAAGATAACTCATGCTCAGAAATTCCATGCATGCTCATAAGCTTTTGCGCGCGTGATAAAGCAGCAGCAGCTTCATTGGGATTGGAGCTTTTTGACAGAGCTAATAATTTTTCAATTCTATTCAGAAGAGATGACTGATCTTTATCTTCCATGGCGAACTCTCAAGACTCAAGTGGTCAGACTTAAATGGATGAGCGGCGATTATATCAGCAAAAACTGGATTAAACCGCTGGAATTCCCCCTATCCTAGAAAAAGAGGATTTAAAAACCAGTCTGCAAGCAGTCTAATCAAGCGCTCTTGCAGGAACAAAAACCTGAGCACAAAGTCCGCCTTCAGGACGGTTTGAGAAAACACAGGAGGTGCCGATTTCATTGCAGGTTGACTTCACAATTGCAAGGCCAAGTCCGGTTCCCTGAATACGCGAAGTATCCCCTCCTACACGATAAAATGGCTCAAATACCTTTTTAAGATCCTCTGGCGGGATCCCCGGCCCCGTATCTAACACAGACAGGACACATCCACCGGGCACACTCTCAGATACAAGATCGATAGTACCGCCATCAGGAGTGTATTTGATGGCATTAGAGCAGAGATTCATTAAGATAGTTTTAAGCTGAGCTCTTAAGGAGACCACGGTTAAAACATCTGTCTTTAAAACACCCAAATCAAGATTTTTGGCATCCGCAAGCTCACCTAAATTATCAAGGATATCGATAAACAATTCCTTAACATCCACCTTTTCATACTTTAGACCGCCTTCTGCACAGCGGGCTCTTGCCAGGGTTAAAAGAGAATTGGTTAAGGCCTGCTGATTACGGATTGCATCGCGTATTCCATAGAGCTTTTTTAACTGCTCCTGAGTCAATCCCTCTTCATCAAAATTCTGGACCTTGAGGGATAAAGCTGTAAGCGGAGTACGCATCTCATGCGCGGCATCCGCAATAAAACGTCTTTCATTGCGTATGCTCTCATGAGTCAGTCTGAAGAGTCTGTTTAATGAATGGATCAGAGGATCAAGCTCTGACGGAACCTTGGCCTTGATAGGAGAAAGGTCGCTTTTTTCACGCTGATAAATAGAATGTGCAAGCCGCCTTACCGGCTTGAACATCAGTGATATGAGCACAACAGCTGACGGAATAAAAATACAGATCAGGAAAATAAACTCAAAAACGATGCTCATCAAGGCTCGTGTTGCCAGAGATTCAACCAAAGCCATGGGACGCGCTACCACAAAGCGCACTCCGGAGTGATTGGTTGCGACATAGGCACGTACACGCTTATCTGCAATCAAAATAGTATAGAAGCCGTCCCCGACACCTGACGGCAGATATAGAGGTTCTCCTGGATTTGAATAGATAGGAGCGATGATGATCTCCTGATGCCTGAAGAAGAGATCTCCTAAGGAGGGTACCGGGCCTGATGCCTGACCGCCTCGCATACCGTGACGCGACAAATAGCTCTCCTGGGGAGCTACCGCACCGCCTTTAAAAAAAGGACTTTCCCAGCGCTGCGGGATCAAGAGATTGTAATCAATAACAACCGAGGCGATCTGCGATAACTCCTCATCAACATAGGCCTCTATTTCCTCAAGGCCTTCATGGTAGGAGCGCACACAGAAAATACCGGCAAATATCACGCCGATGATGGAAATGCAGATGCAAAGACGCAATCTTAAGGAGCGCCATAATCTCCCCTTGCGTCCCTTATCTTTGACGTTAAAAGAACCTGCCCTTGAGACATGCTGCTTAAGCCTTGCAAAAAAAGCAGATAAAGCAGTCAGGATCTTAAAATTACGAAGGTTAATTTTAGAAAGTCTTGAGAACAACTGAGCTCCTAGCCCTCCTTTGCGACCTTCCAACCTACACCTCGAACATTTTTAATAGCACTGGCACCTAACTTGCGACGCAAATTATAGATAATAAATTCCACGGCATTGGATTCAACCTCGTCACCGTAGCCATAGAGCTTATCCTCAAGCACTTCACGGGATAAGACTGCCCCCGGTCTTATAAGCAGAGCCTCAAGTAAGGAATACTCGCGCGCAGTAAGAGGAACCGGAACTGTTTTGGCAGAATCATCCTCCCCCTGACGCAATTGAGCCTCATGAGTTACAGGATCTAAGGTAATAAGACCGTTTGTCAGATTATTAATCTCACTGCTCTGACCGCTGCGTCTCATTACCGCACGTATACGGGCTTCAAGCTCGGTTAGCTCAAATGGCTTTACCACATAATCATCAGCACCGACATCAAGGCCGCTAATCCTGTCATCTAATCCGTCACGGGCTGTAATGATAATAACCGGAGTTGAAATCTTCTGGGAGCGCCAGCGGCGAAGCAACGTAATACCGTCCATGCCGGGCAATCCTAAATCCAGAAGGATAATATCGTAGGCTGTATCCTTAGGAGCATACAAAGCCTGTTCACCGTCATTGAGCACGTCAACAGCACTGCCGCGTTTTTTCAGGGCTTCAGCTGTTTCCTCTGCAATACGAATATCATCTTCAACCAAAAGAATACGCATACCGTTCCTCCGTTGAGCAAAGAATAGATTATAACTATTAGACGTGAATTAGTGACTAAAGTTCGCGCTTGGCAAAGCTTATTATTTGAGGACAGATGCTCTCAAAGTTTTCATAGCGGTGACAGCCGCCCTGTTTCACATCGATTAAGGCTCCGCGATAAAAAGCCTGAGATTTGGTGTAATCGAGTACCTCATCCCCGGTCTGCAGATACACTATTGTCTGTGAAGGAATAAAATGCGAGGTTTCTTTATCCAAAGCCTTTAAATCTTCAAGCATATGAGGCTTAAGCACGAAATCTCTGTTGGTAAAATCGTTATGCTGAGGACCTATCAGAGACTCAAAATACTCCTGAGGATGTACACAGGGATTGATAAGCGCACACCTTACACCAAAGCGTGATTGCAGCAGTGTACAGAAGAAACCGCCCATAGAGCTTCCGATTAAGAAAAGCTCCTTATCAAGTCTTGCCCGTACAAAGGCATCCAAGGCCATGGCCGCTTCCTTAGGAGTATCAGGAAAATCTGCCGCCTCGAAGGTGTCGTCTGGACAATGCTCTTTTACATAACGCTTCATGATGGTAGCTTTTTCGGCATTGGGACCTGATAAAAAGCCGTGAATATATGCAATGAGCATCAATAGCCTCGGGCACTGAAATTAGGAACAAAACGCTTTTCCTTGTCGATGAGCCGGAAAACCTCGGTATCAAAGGTGCCATCCTGAGAAAAATAGAGATATCTCCAGCCAGGCCCCCTGGTATCAAGCTCAAACTCAGTTGATCTTGGCATAAACTGAATGGATGTGGACGGCGTTGCGATATACCTTATCCCGCGCCGGATTTCATCAAACTCCTGATGTACATGTCCTGACAGCACCAGCTTTACAGTTTCCATGTGACGCACAAAGGCAATAAACTCATCCTGATTGTGCAGAGTCTGAGTATCAAGCCAGGTACTTCCTACCATTGCCGGCAGATGATGAATTAACGCTACAGTATATAAATCAGGATTCTCTCTTACACAGGCATCCAGAAATTCAAGCTCAGAGCGCTGTACCCAGCCGTGAGCCTGGGCATAGACTTCAGAATTTAAAAAGACAAACTGCCAGTTGCCGCATATCACGTGACGTGCAGTATTGATCCCCATAGGCCCAAAAATTCGGTACTCCAAAGGACCGTCATCGTGATTGCCCGGTAAAAAGAATATGGGTGCAGACAAGGACTGCGCCATATTGGCAAACCGGCAGTATGACTGAGCTGAGTAGTCCTGCGAAATATCACCGGTAACTGTGACAAAATCGTAGGCTATATTCTGAGAGGCAATAGCATCTAATACTGCTTTAAAGGACTGAGCAGTATTTATACCCAATAAACAGCCGTTTTCTTCCTCAAAAAGATGAGTATCGGTGATCTGCAATACACAGAATCTACCGTCAGTCCTTCTGGGAGTGATGTTGAAAACGCCGCTGTCCATTTTATCTATCTCGTAAAAAAATCCTCTTATGACGACTAGCGTCAGGTGAGAGGATTTTACACGGATGTCAAACTTTAAAATCTGACATGATCGGCAATTTTTACTTTTGCTATTAAGTATTTACGATCATCTTCACAACTTTTTCAGCATAACCTGAGCTCATCATGATGCAGCTGTAAATGCATCAAAGTAATGAGTGCTGCCGCGTTGTGAATACGTCCGTTAAAGCACTCCCTGAAGGCATCTTTTGCAGGTACCTTGAATACTCTGATGTCCTCGTTTTCCTTATCAAGCCCGCCATGACTCTCAAGCCCTGAAAGATCAACCCTGGCTATATACAGGGTTGTACATTCACTGGCGCCACCCGGGCTTGGATATTGAGCACAGATCTTTATCAAATCCGAGGCCCTGATATTAAGCCCGGCTTCTTCATTAAGCTCACGCACTGCAGCCATCTCAGCAGTCTCCCCCTTGTCAATCATGCCGGCTACAACTTCAATGAGCCATGGTGAGTCAGGATCGCTTAAGGCCCCCGGTCTGAACTGCTCAATCAGCTGTACTTCATCAGTTACAGGATCATAAGGAAGAATGGCTACGGCATCGGCGTCACGCTCAAATACCTCCCGGCGAAGTGGTTTCTGCTCCAATCCATCAAAACGGGGATAGCTCACAACATACTGATCTATTGCGAAGAATCCCTTGTAAACACGTTCTTTTTCTAAGATATTCACATCCTTTAAAGTAAATCTTGGAGTGAATAAATTTTCTTTTGCGCCCATATAATTACTGCGCCCTGTCCTAAAATGTTGTCAAACAACAACGAGGTTATATCACGATGGCAAAACTGCTACTAAAAAACGCAACTTTAGTCTGCCCTGATCGTATTATACAAAGCGATCTGCTCACTGAAGATGCCTATATCTCAAAGATTGCACCCTCCATCAAAGATGACGGTGCTGAAATCATCGATTGTGAAGGACTGCTGGTGCTTCCAGGGCTCATCGATGAGCATGTACATTTTCGTGATCCCGGCATGCCGCAAAAGGCTACTATCTTCTCAGAATCAAGAGCTGCTGTTTTAGGCGGAGTCACATCTTTCCTTGATATGCCAAATACCGTGCCGCTGACTGTTACTGAAAAGGATCTTGATAATAAACTTGCTGTTGCAGCCAAAGACAGTGCAGCCAACTACGGCTTCTACCTTGGAGCATCTGGAGATAACCTGGAGGAGCTCAAGCGTACCGATCCCAACAAAATCGCCGGTATCAAGGTTTTCATGGGATCAACTACCGGCAATCTGCTGGTTGAGGATGAAAATGTCTTAGTAAAGATCTTCACAGCATCCCCTGTGGTGTACACCACTCACTGCGAGCTTACCTCCATCATTGATGAAAATACCATACGCGCCCGTAGCATGTATGGAGATGACATTCCATTTGAGGTTCATCCTGTAATCAGAAATCGTGATTGCTGCATCAAATCTACTCAGGAGGCTATCAATGTTGCCTTAGGTACCGGTGCCAGATTACACATCATGCATATCTCTACAAAAGATGAAATCGAGATGCTTCGTCCCTATATGTTTGGCAACGCCAGAACCCGCCAGATTTCAGGTGAAGCAGCTCTTCCGCATCTGTTTTTCTCAGAATGTGACTATCAGCGTCTAGGTGGCATGCTTAAGTGTAATCCTGCGGTAAAGACAGAAATGGATCGCCGTGCCATCGTGCAGGCTGTTGAAGATGGCGTTTTAACCACCATCGGAACCGATCATGCCCCCCATGAAATTGAAAAGAAACAGGGGAACTACATGAACTGTGCATCAGGATGCACTGGTGTACAGTATTCATTGCTGGCACTGATGGATCTGGTAAAACGCAAGGAATTAACCTTAGAGACCTTGGTCAAGACAACCTCTACTAACGTTGCCGACCGCTTCCGCATCAAAAATCGCGGACGCATTCAAGAGGGATTTTTTGCTGACTTTGCAATAGTAAATCCTGTTATGCCGCACACAGTGAACAAATCAGACATTGCTTCACCTTGCGGATGGTCACCTTTTGAAGGTCATACCTTCAGAAGCTCAGTAGTACATACCATTGTCTCAGGCAAGGTTGCTGTAAGGAACGGAAAACTTACTGATGAATTACAAGGTCAGGCTTTAGCTTTTGATCATATTTAACTCGATTTTCAGTCTTTTTTAAAAAGTGTCACCAGTGGTGACATTTTTTATAAGCACTCTAATCATTGTTAGAGGAATCTTCCATCAGCTCAATATATTCCTTAAGCTTTTTCTGTAAGATCTTCTTGTCAATTAGCTTCAGGTTATATTCATACACCATAGTAGGAGACAGGGTACGGCTAAGAGCAAATTCTACAACCTCATCATCTTTACTTGCGCAGAGAATAATCCCTACACTAGGATTTTCATTTTCTTTCTTAACTTCACGATCCAGCGCTTCAAGATACAGATTTATCTTCCCCACATATTCAGGCTTAAACTCACCTATTTTTAGTTCAAATGCAACAAGACATGAAAGACCTCTGTGGAAAAAAGCAGATCAATAAAGTAATCATGATTTCCAACCTGAACACGATACTCTTCACCTACAAATGTGAAATCTTTACCGAATTCCAAATGTAATAGCTCAGTTATTCGCTCAATGTAGCTCAGATATCCGTTTAGATGGATCT
>CAVFIO010000106.1:0-6764 GCA_963622535.1 Akkermansia muciniphila | reverse complement strand
GCAGATCACAGAGGATCTTCTGGCATCCGAGATCATTTGGCGTTATCGAGGGCTTTGAAATAAGGGCACGGGTGAGGTTGATTACATCGTGCAGATCCTGAGAAATTAAATCTGAGGAATTGTCTTCTGAATTGGAGCCTTGATTTATAAGCATACTGGCCTTCAGTTTTTTTATTTAGCAGAAAATGAGTTTGTTTAATCCGGTCCGTTCTTTGGAAGCTATCTGAAAGCTTTGAATCAGATCAGACTGCTGAATTTTTAGTGAAAGATATAGATTTTTATTCCTGAGAGAATGTAAAAGATGTAATGCGCGGTGTAAAGATATTTGAGGCTGTTGCCACTTTGCAGGGCATAGCACATATCGTAAAGGAAGACGAAGTGTTTCGACTGCATCACGGCCAACGTTCGCTTTGGGCTACAGCTCTGGAGGGCTGCCGGTCTTAAAGACCTCGAGTCGGTCAGTATTGTCTCTGGTCACCTTCCGTCAATCGGTTACATGTTTCATTGTGTGTTACCTCCACACATTTTCCGTATCATATCGCAAACCCAGTCCGTGGATTCCTTTGCCTCCTTCAGGCAGGCTTGCTTTTCGTCCTCAGACAGCTTTTCTGAAAGCGTCTGTATGATCTCTGGCGTCACATTGATTCTCCCCAGAGCTTTCAGCGCCTGGATGACCAGACTAGTCATGTAAGACAGCCCCGTGATTTCCTTGTTGGTTCTATGCCTAAATTCCAGCTTGGTGGAATTCCACTCATAGGTCTTATACGGGCCGTCGCTGATGTAGGACCAGACCGCCGTTACCTGTGCAGAGAGCCCCAGCAGATTCATGGCCGTATTCCCGCATGGAGCAATGGTCCAGTGGTAATTCCTTGCCAATGCATTGGCAACTGCATCCGGGGCGGCCGCTACATATTCATGAAGTAGCTTGCTGTACTTTGGCTTTTCGTAGATGCCTCTGATAATTCTTCGGATAGTGCCAGATTGGCAAAGCCGCTTTAATCCTTGGCGAATTGTTGCAGTGTCCGCAATGTCTGCAAAATCAGGAGCTACAAAAACTGCACCATCCTCAGCAGCCATAATCTGCAGTCGCATTTTCTGCTTCTGCATATATCCTTTGTCCACAGCTGCACTCTCCTTTCATAATGTCACTAATATTATATATTATTCGTGACATTCTCATGCTTACGCTATCGGCAAACAGATTCAATCATTCATCCTCATACCGTAAGCCTTGTAGAAACGGCACTCGGGATTGGAGAGTATGCAGCAGAGGATGTGCAGCGCTTCTGGCTACGGGATGATTTCTGTTAGTTTTGACTAAATGATCCAAGGAGCGGTAGTTGAAGTGCTCCTATTTTGTTTACTGCAATTCACTACCTTTTCACAATAATAATTCTGGCATGCAACATTACACTAAAAGCTCTAGATTACTCTGCTAGAGCTTCATACTGTGTTGTGATTTTATCTTCTCCTGATTTTTATTTGCAAAAGAGGGGATAAATTGCAAAAGTAAATGGAGAGATCGTACCTTGTGTTTACACGACCGTTTTTCTAATAGCTAATAACCGATTTTATTAATCGTCTTCAGTTGGGTACTGCAGGAAAAGCTTACGTTCAAGACGTAAAAATGCATAGGCAGTTTCGGATATGTCCTTAACCTTAAGAGCATCCTCACGGCCATAGCGTACGTTTTGTAAAAGCTCCCGGTCTGCATCGGTCAGGGCTTGTGATGCCTTTTCATACTGAGATAAAAACTGCTTTGCCAGAAGTGCATCCCAGGCATATACGGTAGAAATTGAGCGCAGGATGTACATAGAAGGCATGTTGATAACCGCAATGCATTTTTTTGATAGCGCATCAAAGAAGTTTCTGGCTGCCTCTATATTGTTCCTGAGATCTGCAACCTCTATTTCTTCTGCATTGATTTCTGCAGGCATAATAGAGCCTTTGCTGCCGTCTTCATTCAGGGTTAAAAAGCGTGGAGTAATGCCGCAGATCTCGCTTGCCTTTAATATTTCATCGCGGACTTTATTACTGCATAAAAGCAAAGGCTTCTGAGAAAAGGCACTTAAAAGATCACAGATATTATTTACGCCAAAGCTAAGCTCACTGTCCTCAATTGCAACACAGATCTCTGCAATTACCTTATTTTCAGGATCACGCATTACCTTGTGGGCATCAGGGGGGCAGGTCGGTTCAAAACGCGGTGGCATTGACATAGAAAAATCCTCAATCTTTAATGTTTTATCAGTCTTATCACTAAGCCTGTTTTTCGGGGGCTAATTTTAGCAAAATGGGTGCGAAATCTCAGTGATGAGGTATCACTTTCAGCTTTATTTTGTGTATCAGTATTCAAGCATGAAGGTGCAGGGACCGTCGTTATTGAGCTCAACCTCCATAAAGGCACCGAAAACGCCGGTCTGAACCTTGCTCTCATCTCCCATAAGGCGTCTGGCCTCGAAAACACAGAAATCATACAGCTTCTCAGCCTCATCGGGCTTCATGGCTGCATCAAATCCCGGACGGTTACCCTTTTTCAAATCACCATAGAGGGTAAATTGAGAGACTATGAGCAGTGCTCCGTTGGCCTGCTGCAGATTCAGATTGAGCTTATGCTGTTCATCTTCAAAGATCCTTACCTTTAAGATCTTCTCGAGACATCTGGTGATTTTCTCTCTGGTATCATCGTGGGTGAAGCCTACAAATACCAGTATGCCCTGATCAATTGAGCCTGATAGGGTTCCATCTGCTGTAACTTTGGCATTTTTTACTCTTTGAATGAGTGCTTTCATTTTTGATCCTAACTAAATTGAGAGAAGGTACTGTTTTTGGCTAAAGAGCTGTCTGGAATTCACAGGCCCTGTCGATGTCAGAGTCTTTTAAATTCAGATCCTTCATGCTTTTTAGCATGGCTGCAATACCTGCAGAGATCTCTTCCTTTGTTCTCTGAAAATCGCGGGTATACCAGGGATCGTCTACGTCAGCATCAGATCCTAAAAAGCTCAGCAGAAGCTTGACCTTTTCTCTTGGGTAGCCGTTAAAAAGCGCTTCAAAGAAGCTCAGGTTCAACTGGTCCATGAGTATGATTAAATCGTAATACTCAAGATCGTTTCTGTTTACCTGACGGGCTCTTTTTTCAGAGCAGTCAATATCAAGCTCATTTAGGATTTTGCGCACAGGCGGATATACGCCATTGCCTATTTCCTCCTGAGATACAGCTGCCGAAGCAATTTCAAAGCGATCCTCAATATGTAATCTTCTGACAGCTTCCTTACATAAAAATTCACCCATAGGTGAGCGGCAGATATTGCCGTGGCAGACAAAGAGAATATGTTTTTTATTCATGACAAAGCTCCCAAAATACAGCCCATTTTACCTAAGAGTTGCAAAAAAGCTAATGTTTACAGGAGTCTGACTTTGTAAAAAGTTATAAAAAAACCGCGATCTGGGATCGCGGCTAAAGAGTGCGAAGAGAAATGAAAAATTAACGGACTGACATGATGGCATCCATCATGGTGTTTTCTGTCTGCAGTGACTGACAGTTTGCCTGATAGGAACGCTGAGCTACAATCAGATCTACCAATGATGCAGAAAGGTCTACGTTGGATTGCTCAAGATTGGCACCTTTGATAGCACCTGCGGTGCCTACATTAGCCTGCACGGGACGGGCCTGACCTGATGCCATGCTCTCCTGCCACTGGGTATCACCTATCTTGTTAAGTCCCTGAGGATTGATGAAATCTGCAAGGGCAACTTTAGCAAGATGTACGTTACGGCCGTTTGAATAGGTTGCAAGCAGGATCCCGTCTTCATTTACAGATACATTCTTTAAAAGACCTGTTGAGTAACCGTCATCAGTCGGAGTTTCAGACACTGTAAAAGACGAAGAACCGTACTGTGTAGCATTCATAGTGACTTTTACAAGCTGTGAATCGTCAACACCGCCGCCCATGGCAACAGACAGTGAATGACCTGCGGTTGCGGGAGTTGAGGCGTGATTTAAAAGTACGAAGTTACTGCTGTCAGTGTTATCAAGTCTGCCTGAGGTATCAAAGTGGAGAGTAGCACAGGCAATGGTTTCACCTGATACAGAGGAAGACGGATTACTGGTTACTTTTATTGATCCTAATGAATTGCCCTGATCGTCACTGATATCAACCAGGTGATCCGCAGTATTACCATCAACCATGCAAACCACTTTCCAGGTCCTGTCATCAGCAGCAGTTGAGTCCTTGATGTAGTAATAGGTCAGGGTATGAGCACCGCCTAGGGAGTCGTGAATGGTTTCAGAGGTTGAGGCGTTATAAGTTGAGCTGTCTGATGGATCAAATTTAGCAGGATCATAGGAATCATCATTAGCAGGCAGATTGACACCTAAGGATACCTTGGAGGTCATTTTAGGAGCTCCGGTGTCAGTCGGGATCTTTACCGCGTGAGTACCGTTCATTGTGAGGTTGGTTACAGCATCTGTGGTGGGATTAATATCATAAAACTGCAGATAATCACCACCTGAGGTTACCACATACCCTTCATTATCAAGCTCGAATGCGCCGTTGCGAGTGTAGGTACGGGCCTCTATCTGGCTGTTACCGTCAACAGGATTTGCTGATGGTGCCAATACAAAAAAACCGTTACCTTCAATTGCCATATCAAGGTTGTTGCCGGTATCACCGGTGAGGGAGCCTTGTGAAAACTGCTGTGCAACAGTCGCTGTTAATGCGCCTTGACCGGTAGCTGTCTTAGATGATGCGAAAATGGTATTTGAATAGATATCGGCAAACTCGGCACGTGACTTTTTAAAGCCATAGGTGTTGGAGTTTGAAATATTATTGGATGTCGTATCCAGATATTTTTGGGAAGCGTTAAGACCGCTTAATGAAATTCCAAACATGTTTTATCTCCGCACATTGTTTTAGTATTTTTCTCTCGTGAGCTTATTTTTAATAAAGGCAGTTACCTGTAATCAGTAATTAGCAACTGCTGTGCCAAGATTTTAACTTGTTGAAAAATAAATAAAAAAACAAATATCAGACTTTGCAGTACAGCTTTTATAAAAGAAGATGATGCTCAAACGGCAATGCTTGCCGGGTATGGTTGCTGATTGAACTTTATTCTGAAGCTGAGGCAGAAAAACTAGCAGTTGCTATTTTGAAAAAATTCTTAAGTAGTTGCTTGATAAGCTGGTACTATTAGGAGAGAAGGGGCTTATATTTCAGCAGATCATCTTTATCGGATCAACAGCTTATGGATCTCGTTCATTGGAGTTGGTTACTTTGTTTTAGAGCTTAAAGTACTGGACTATGGAAAATCTAAGAGAGGTCAGCTTAAGATAATTCTGGCCTTACTTGGTGTTGCGGTAACTTAGGATAAAGAGAAAATACAACGGTGAAAGCCAAGCCGTTCTCTTGGCAGGGAGTTTATAAGAATAGGTCTGGTGTTTTCTTTAAAGCATAAGCACTTTGCTGGCTTTAAGTTCGCTTAAGAAAGTTGAATGCAATGAATAGAGCAGGAATTATGGAGAAGACTGTCATGAATGAGAGGTGCTTGTAAGGATGGTTTTAGTGTTCTCCCCTGAGAAGAAAATGTTTGTTGCCCACAATGTAGAGCAGATGGTTTTGCAATAAGTGATGTCGCTTAGTATGTCTAAGCCATAGCTGATAGGTGATGCAGATGAGTAATAAAGAACAATTGATGACTGATGCTGAATTAGCAGCCCTTCCCTGCGGTATAGACAGTTTTACTGACTTAAGACGCAATCAGATGGTCTACGTAGATAAGACAGCTTTAATATACAAGCTGGCTGTAAGATATGGCAGATTGTTTATCTCAAGACCAAGACGCTTTGGTAAGACCTTACTCGTCTCTACCTTTGAAAGCCTCTTTAAAAACGGTCTGCAGGATTTCAAAGGCCTGGCTATTGAAAAGCTGTGGCAGGATAAAACCTATCCTGTCGTTCATCTTGATTTTTCCGGATGTAAAGCAGGTAATGTAGACGAATTCAGAAAAATCTATGTAGAGATGGTAGAAAATGCCTTTGCACGTGCAGGGCTTTCATTGGATCCGGTAAATGAACGCTCTCAGACGATAAACAGCAGGGTTGAAAATTTAGTATTGGGCTTAGGCAGTTCCCAAATTGTATTACTTATAGATGAATATGATGCGCCGCTCAACTACTGTCTGCATGATCCTGAGCTGTTTAACAAAATTCGTTATGAGCTTGGTTTATTTTATTCGATGCTAAAGAGGATAAGCGGCAAGTTACGCTTTTTTTTCTTCACTGGGATCTGCAAATACAAGAACCTCAGTATCTTCTCTGATACCAATTATGTAACCGATATCAGCCTTGATGCCAAATACGGCACATTACTGGGCTACACCGATGATGAGGTAAGAGCGTACTTTTCCCCTTTTGTGGAAAATGCATCCCGTGTGCTCAATATCAGTGTCGATGAATGCTATGCCAAGCTTAAAGAAAACTATGATGGCTTTTGCTTTGATGATGAAGCCTCAACTCATGTACATACTCCATGGTCTGTGCTGTCATTTTTAAATTCACCAGAGAAAGGTTTTAGAAATTACTGGTACAACTCAGGCGGTCAGCCATCCGTATTATTAAACTACATTGCATCTCATGCTTTAAGAGATATCAAAGAGTATGGTAAGGAGCAATTCATTACCTTAAATGAGCTTGATTCATCAAGAGAGGTAAATGATTTAAACGATTATGCTCTTTTATATCAGACAGGTTATCTCACCATCAAAGA
>CAVFIO010000105.1:0-6861 GCA_963622535.1 Akkermansia muciniphila | reverse complement strand
GAGAGAAAAGCGGCTTGCATACAGCAGCTCATTTTGATGAAAGTAATCTTCAGACTGCATTGCTCGCAATTATATTCTTTTGCGATGGCTATGAGGTGCATGCAGAGGAGGAGGCCTTTGGTAACGGTGAGGGCTATGCCGATCTTGTGATGCGTGCCAAAAATGAGCAATGGCCATCTTATCTTATGGAGCTTAACTATCTAAAGAAATCTCAAGATAGCGAAGATGCTGTAGCTAAGTCGTTAACGGTTGCCAGATCACAGCTTGCAAGATACAGCGGGGCCTCGAATATAGCCGGTATTCCCAATTTAAAAAAGCTGGTGGCAATTTTTGTTGGCTTCGAGTTAAAGGCTGTCAGGGAAATTTTGTAATTGCCGAAATCTGGTCTGCTAGATGAGCGTTAATATGAGTTATAGTCAGCATTTTTTTAAATTAGTCCCATATGGGGTTGGTGATTTTGCTTGTATTCGAGAGGATAAGTTTGCTTATGTAGACAAAACTCAATTTATTGAGCTCTTAGAGCAGGAAAATATCAAATATCCATTTATCGTACGTCCACGCCGTTTTGGTAAGACCTTATTTACCAATACACTCATGTCTTATTACGATAGTGCCTGCGCAGATCAATTTGAGCAGAATTTTAAGGGCACTTATATCTATGATCACAAAACTAAGTTAGCCTCGTCCTTTTGTGTTTTGTATTTTAGTTTTGTTGGTATAACTTGTGATGATATATGCGGAAACTTTATAAGAAGTATTCGTAACTCTATCAAGCTATTTTTGATAAACAATGCAATTACGGATCCTGATGTTCTGAATTTATTACAGAACACTTACACAAGTCCATCAGCGCTTTTTGATGATTTTATTGCATCGATAGCAAAAGCCATCCCTCATAAGCTTTATGTGATCATAGACGAATATGATCAATTCACCAATGAGCTTTTATCTCAGGATAAGGAAATTTTCAAAGATATAACCAGATCAGAGGGATTTTTAAAAGCATTTTATTCGTCATTAAAGAGATTCTGTGACGCTGGAGTGATTACAAGGGTATTTATTACAGGAGTTACTTCAATTTCTTTGGATTCTATGACATCCGGCTTTAACATTGCTAAGAAGATAAATACTCATCCTGCCTTTGCAACGCTATTTGGTTTTACTCACTCTGAGCTTAAGGCTTTAATACCTCAGGTTTTAGATCTCGAAAAATACGGACACAGTGCAGATGAGATCTTTGAGCGTATGCGAGAATTATATGATGGCTATCGTTTTAGCACTGATAGTGAGGAATTAGTCTTTAATGCCTCGATGTGTCTTTATTATTTAGATCAACTTCGCACTTTAAATCATGAGCCTTCTAATCTGCTAGATCCGGCTTTTTCTCAGGATTTATCCAAGATCCATGGAATATTAAAACTGGGAAATCTGGATTTTGTAAAGAAGGTAGTGACCAAGGCCTTGCAGCATGAGGTAATAAAAGTAGAGGGATTACCTGCGACTATTAACCTGAATTCTCAGGATAAGCTTAATAACGGTGATTTGATCGCCGCCTTGATGTATTTTGGCTATCTTACCTATGCAGATGATGAATGCTCTTTCAGAGTTCCTAATAGGACGGTGTGCACTCAATTTTTTGATTATTACTTAAGCTATCTTGCAGGAATTGATACGATTAATTTGACAGGTTCTGCTTTTACGGAGGCTTTTAAAGCCTTGAGACAGGGGAATGCAGAGTGTCTTTTAAGAACAGCAGTAGAGAAATTAAGAGAGAAAAGCGGCTTGCATACAGCAGCTCATTTTGATGAAAGTAATCTTCAGACAGCATTGCTCGCAATTATGTTCTTCTGTGATGGCTATGAGGTGCATGCAGAGGAGGAGGCCTTTGGTAATGGGGAGGGCTATGCCGATCTTGTGATGCGTGCTAAAAATGAAAAGTGGCCGTCATATCTTATGGAGCTTAAATATCTAAAGAAATCTCAAGATAGCGAAGATGCTGTAGCTAAGTCGTTAGCGGCCGCCAAATCACAGCTTGCAAGATACAGCGGGGCATCAAATATAGCAAGTATTCCCAATTTAAAAAAGCTGGTGGCAATTTACGTAGGACTTAAGCTTAAAAGGGTTGAATTTATCTGATTCATGCAACGGTATACCTGTGGATCGTGCTAAAAATTTGCATCTTTTAAAATCTGAACAAAAGTACCAACTAGCTAAATATCCTTTCTCTTGGCACATTCAATAGCACGATCCCTTTTTTATGCAAGATAATGATACCGTGCTACATTGTGCACTGGATCAAAATTTCATTAATTTGTTCAGTTAAATGCAAAAAAACGTTATCCAGTTTACAAAAATGGAAATTAATTTTCGCTAACATACCTGCAAACGCAAAGGATTGCTGACGCATCCTTACCGAAAACTAATATAAAGATTATTTCGGGCGTAATAATTTCCAAAACATCAAGGAGTAATCTCATGAAGAAAACGTTGATGGCAGCAGCTGCTGCAGCAATTCTGGCAGTAAGTGCTGCTGCACCTTCTCAGGCTGCAGATAAGTTCCCGACCCATGCCTTGACTCTGATCTGCTCATGGGGCGCAGGCGGTGGTTCTGATGCTCAGGTACGTTATATCGCAGGTCTCATGGAAAAGGATCTCGGTCAGCCTATTAAGGTTGTCAACAAGACCGGTGGCGGCGGTGCTGTAGGCTGGTCTGCACTGGCCCGTTCCAAGCCTGACGGCTATACCTTCGGTCAGTTGACTGCAGAGCTTGCAATGGATCACTGGATCACTCCTGAGGTCACCGTTTCCTATAAGGACTTTGATCCTCTGCTCCTAATGAATGAGGATCCTGCAACTGTCACCATCAGCTCAACTGCCTCCTACAAGACCTATGATGAATTCATCAAGTACTTAAAGGAAAATCCCGGCAAGGTACGCGGCGGTGCCACCTCTGTTGGCGGTATCTGGCACGTGGCAATGGGCCTGTGGTTGGAGGCTGTCGGTCTTCCTGTTGATGCTATTACCTATATTCCTACCTCAGGCTCCGCTGAGGCTTATAAGGAGATGGCTGCAGGTGGTATCGATGCCTGCTTTACCTCAGTTGCCGAGTCTGCAACCATGTACAAGACCGGTAAAGCCATTGGTCTTGCTGTAATGTCCGATCAGCGTGATCCTAAATTCCCTGACATGCCTACTGCTAAGGAGCTGGGTTCAGATATTCAGGTTGGTACCTGGCGTGGTCTGGGCCTGCCTAAGGGAGTACCTGAGGAGCGTCGCACCATCCTCTTAAATGCTATCAAGAAAGCTATTGAGGATCCTTCATACAAGAAGTTCATGGAAGATCGCGGCTTTGGTATCAAGGTCCTAGAAGGCGAGGATTTCTTCAAGTACATGGAGAATTCAGATACCAACTTAGGCAAGACCCTGAAGGCTCTTGGACTTGCTAAGTAAGTTCTGATCATTATGCAGGCCGTCTTATTCCTATCCTAAGACGGCCTAATTGTCTGTACAAAGAGCAAGATAATTATTATGAAAATTCATGATTTCCTGCTGGGTATTATCATTGCGGTTGCGGCTTTGGTTATCTTTATGGTAGCTAAGGAATTCCCCGATCAAAATGACGGTAAGCCTGGTGCATGGCTTTACCCGTGTGCCTTGTCTATTATTTTCTTTGGTTGCGGTGTTGTAATGTCCTTTAAGGGACTGAAACACTTAAAGGGTGAAAAACTATTTGTTTTAAATAAGGAGCTGTCCTCTGCAGGAGCGTTGAACATCATCATCGTGATAGCAATGGTGATCTTCTATATTGAGTGCTCGGATTATCTGGGATTTTTAATCAGTATGTTCATTGTCATTGCAGTAATGCTGGCGATGCTGAAGAATAAGCCCTGGGTGATTCTGGTTACCGCACCTGTTGCTACCCTGGTTATCTATCTTATTTTCTCAAAGGGACTTCTGGTTCCGCTGCCCGAAGGGCTTCTGTATTTCTAAGGAGGCTTTGGCATGTTTTCATTTGATTTATTAGCTCAGGGTGCAGCGTTGGTTTTAGATCCATATGTGCTGATGGTCGTGGTGCTGTCCGGCTTTTATGGTCTTTTTATCGGAGCCATGCCCGGCCTGACTGCCACCATGGCAGTAGCTCTCTTGGTGCCTATTACCTTCTATATGGATCCGGTTCCTGCAGTTGCTTCAATTATCACCATGTCGGCTATGGCCATTTTCTCAGGTGATCTGCCTGGAACACTGCTGCATATACCGGGCACTCCGTCATCTGCTGCCTACTGCAATGATTCATTTGCACTGGCAAAGCAGGGCAAGGCCTCGGTAGTTCTGGGAATTGATCTGGTGCTATCTTGCTTAGGCGGACTCTTTGGCTCTCTGGTGCTGTTATGCGCAGCTCCAATCCTCGCTGAAGTGGCACTGCAGTTCTCATCCTTTGAGTTCTTCTGGCTTGCAGTCCTTGGTCTGTCCTGTGCCGTGCTCATCTCAGGCGGTTCACCTCTTCGTGGTGTGATCTCACTGATGATAGGTCTTCTGCTTACCTGTGTAGGCTCTGATATCACTCTGGGCTTCCCGCGCTTTACCTTCGGTAATCTGAGTCTGCTTGAGGGGTTTTCCTTCATCCCTGCCATGATCGGTATGTTCGGTCTTGCCGAGGTCTTTGGCAATGTCTCCAAAAAAGAGGCGCACAATGCTCAACTGATTAAGTTCACCACTAACGTTTTCCACGGTTTAGGCGGCATCATCAAGAAGCTTAAGTTCCAGATCCTGCGCTCTCAGGTAATAGGTTGCATTATCGGTATTCTGCCAGGTGCCGGCGGTGATATCGCAGCCTGGATCTGCTACGGTGTAGGCAAGCGCTTCTCAAAGAAGCCTGATGAGTACGGTAACGGTTCAACCGAGGCTATTGCCAATGCCACTACTGCCAACAATGCAGCTATTTCCGGTGCCTTCATTCCGGCATTGGTCTTCGGTATTCCCGGTGACTCTCTTACCGCTATTATTATCGGTGTGCTCTTTATGAAGGGCCTGGAGCCGGGACCGTCACTGTTCACCCAGCATGGTGATTTCCTCTACGCAATCTACTGCGTGTTTATTCTGGCAAATCTCCTCATGCTGCCTCTTGGCTATATTGCAATCAGACTGTCAACCCAAATCATGCGCGTATCTCCTAAGATTTTAAATCCTATTATCCTAGGCTTCTGCATGGTTGGTGCCTATGCAATTAACAATGACACCTTTGATATCACCTGCATGTTAGGCTTTGGTATCGCTGCCTACTTCATGATCTCAAACAAGATCCCGGTAGCTCCTGCTATTCTGGGTCTGGTGTTAGGCCATATGCTTGAAAATACCTTCATGCAGTCCATGATCAAGTCTGAATGGGATCCGCTGTCCTTCTTCAGCCGTCCGATTTCAGCAACTCTTGGTGGAATCACCGTATTGCTGTGGTGCAGTCCGCTTATTGTAAAGGCCATTAAAAAAGCCCGCGCTAAATAAGAATTGATCACAATTTTGAAATCCTGTCCTTGCGGCAGGATTTTTTTTGATAACAGCTTGCTAAAATGCAATCACTCAAAGGTTTTCCCGGATTGTCTGCTACATGAAACTCTCTGCATCTAAATTCTTACTGACTGTATTTCTAAGCTCCGGCCTTCTTTTTGCCGGGCCCGCTCAGGCGCGGGTTGTGCATATGTATGAGGGTGACAGCATCGAGCTTCCTGATGAGTGGGAATTCTCCCGCGGCAGGCCGAATCCCGAGGCTCAGCCGGGCACACTTTTTACGGCAGTATCAAAGGAAGGATGCGGCATAAGAATTGACAGCACCGGTATTGCTCAGGGCTGGGAAAAATTCAATACTGATGTAAAGGCCTTTGATAAGTATATAGAACAGCTTCTGTCACAATATCAGGTAGATATAGTCTCCGATGAGGACGCAAGGCTTATAAAAATTGCCTTATTCCCGGCAATTGAAAAGAACTATGTCTTCAGGCTTGAGGGTACAGAGCACAAGGCCCAGGTGGTGCAGTTTAACAGCAATCATCATTTATATAATGCAGGCATTCTTGCTGCCTCTCAAAAGGATGAGGAGGGCTGCATAAAGCTTGGCGGGGAAATTCTTAATACGCTTAAGAGCAAGTAGGAGCCTTTAAGAAGATCCTGAAGCTTTCATCAGTCAGGGTTGCAGGCCGGCATTAAAAGCAGTCACAATGCCAGTATAGAGATGGTTTCTCCGGTATCTGTTGCTGTTCTCTGATCTATCTCTCATTTTTCTACTTGTATTGAACCTCTTAAAGCGTAATAATTACGTCAGCTTGTCGGAGTGCCTCAAGGCTGAGACTGTTAATTCAGAATCCGAACGACCTGATCAGGCTAATACCTGCGTAGGCAACAAGATCCCGGCATGCACGAAATTTATTAGAACAGGCAACTGTCAGTTTTAGGAAGCATCCGGAATGTCAGATCAAAATACTCCTGCAAAAGCACAGGGTTATCAGCCCAACATCCAGCAGATCCTCATTCAAGGCTCAAATGCGGACATCAGGGTCCCCTTCAATGAGCTCACCTTATCAAACGGCGAAAAAATCAAGGTATATACCGTAGAGGGCAGTAACCAGGGGGCATTACGTTCAAAATGGATTGAGGGACGTAACAAGAACGGTCACAAGGGCAAAACTCAGCTTGATTTGGCCAAAGAGGGCATCGTAACTCCTGAGATGGAATTTGCAGCTATCCGTGAATCTCAAAAATACGGTCCTGATATGGCCTTCACTCCTGATGATGTGATGAAATCCATGGCCGAAGGGCACGCGGTAATTCCGTCAAACATCAATCATCCTGAGGCTGAGCCCATGATCATCG
>CAVFIO010000104.1:0-7028 GCA_963622535.1 Akkermansia muciniphila | reverse complement strand
CTGCTGGATCAGGTTGTTATAGCAATCCATGAAAATATCGCCACCGAAGTTCTGTTCAAGGATCTTTGTAGGAATGTGGCCCTTGCGGAAGCCATCGAGCCTGGCACGGCCGGCTACTTTCTTAAAGCTCTTTGCATAAGCTTTTGATACTTCTTCTGCCGGTACGGTTACGGTTAGTACGCGGTTAAGGCCTTCTTTAGTCTCAGTTGAAACCTGCATTTTTTACCTCGATAGGGTGCAGAATTGATAAAAAAATATTTTATAGCGCATGCATTTATGCGCCATCTAGTTCATAACAAACTTTGCAATTATAATAAACCATGGTACTTACTATCAAGTGACGCGTAAATTTGTATTGTATTTTCAAGGAAAATTTTAAATGGATCACGAACTTGGAATAATTGAAGGGTTTTATGGCAGGCCCTACAGCCTAGAGATCCGTGATTATTTAATAAAAAGAGCCAGTCTCGGATACAGCTATTATGTCTATGCCCCTAAAAATGATCCTGCACTGCGCCGTCAATGGCAAAGATCCTTTTCATCGGCTGAAGAAAAGCTCCTGCTACATATAAATGAAAGCTGCAATAGTGCAAAAATAAAATTCAGCCTAGGTCTCTCTCCTATAAATATTTCCAATGAGGACCAAGGCGCCCTTAAGGCGTTAAAGGACAAAATCAAGGCTATCTACAGCATCGTAAATCCGGAACTTATCTGTCTTTTATTTGATGACATCATCGCAGATTGCACTGATTTGGGAAAAAGGCAGAATGAAGCCGCTTTCACAGTGCTTGACTGTCTTCCCCGTGACACCCGACTTATTATCTGTCCGTCCTTTTACAGCTTTGATCCTGTACTTGAAAAGATTTTCGGCAAAATACCTGCAGATTACTTCAACGACATAGGAGCCGGACTTTACAGCAATGATAACGTCAGCTTCTTCTGGACAGGAAACAAGGTACTATCCACATCATTAAGCTATGAGGATATGCAAAGAGCTCAGAATATAACCGGGCTCAGATTATCCATCTGGGATAACTACCCCGTTAACGACGGCAGAAAAATCTGTAAAAGACTCTATACCTCGTGCTTTTCAGGGCGCCGGAGCCTTACAAAATATGCCCGTGAATATCAAAAAGCAAATCATACTAGCTTTATGCATTTTGTAAATCCTATGTGTGAGGGCTCACTTTCAACTCTTGCCTTATCATCCCTGCCGCTTATTTATAAGGAGGCCGCAGATTATGAAATAAGACAGGCATTTGAAACCGAGCTTGAGCTTCTATTTGGAGAGCATAAGGATAGTATCCTGCCCTATCTTAATTATTTTGAAGAGAACGATCTTGATACGCTGGATGATGAAAGCAGGCACAAGCTGTTTACATTATTAAATGAAACCAGGGGAGCCGGTGTCAGGGATCTTATGGATTTTATTCTGGGTAAATATGCCTTTGATCCCCAGTGTCTGACGTCTTAAGCAGCTTTACTTTGCAAAATTCCGGCAAATTGCATGTAAAAGTTAAAGCGGTATCCTTGACAGGGATAGTTTTTGCATCTGATGCTCATCAAAATTGCTTTCATCAAGATATTGCTCAAAGCGTTTTTTCCGCGCAGGCCACTCACAGTCAAGCATAGAATGCCACGCCGTATCACGGTTACGCCCCTTGTACACGATCATCTGCCTAAATATACCTTCAAAGGTAAATCCAAGACGTAAGGCTGCATTGCGGGAGCGTCTGTTCAGGCTGTCGCATTTCCACTCATAGCGGCGATATTTAAGATCCTCAAACACGTATTTTGCTACAAGGTATTGTGCCTCTGTTGCAGTTAGCGTATGCATGAGAGACTTTGAATAGATGACACAGCCCATTTCAATGCTGCGCATGCTTTCATTGATGTGCATCAGTGAAAATATTCCGAGAGCCTCCTTTGTCTGTCTGTCAAGCACCGCAAAAAAGTAGGCATCAGGATCATTTGACCTCTGGCTCAGAAAATTTTGAAATTCAGCTTTGCTCTCAGGCATCTCATAGGGAAGATAGGTCCAGTCACCGGCACATCCTTCCTGAATTAAATGCTGATAAAGACTCTCCTCATGTTTCTTTGACAGATGCTCTACGGTACAGTGTCTTCCCTCAAGACACAAAACAGAAGGCCGTCTGCCCTTTGAAAAACCGGAAACTGCAAAGCCTACGGTCTGTCCATATTCATTTACGCAGCTGCAATCCATTTTCCAAATCCTCTTTTACGCAAAATAGCATTTATCAAGAGATTACAAATTGAGCATCCAGTTGCTGGTTTCATCTGCCGCTGCCCATGCATTAATGCGTCTGAAGTCAATGGGATAATCATCAAATCTTGAGGGTAAAGCGGGGGCATCTGTGACAATTGCCTCTACAAGCCTTGGCTCAAAATACTTGGCACCAAGGGTCGGATTGTAAACCTCAAGCAGCTGGGTAAAGGCATTTGAATAGAGCTTTTGCTTGCTGATCCTCACATCAGCAGGATCGCGCAGATAGGTGATGTAATTTAATCTTAGCCAGTTGATCCTGTCCTTTGAGATATGCAGATCCTGACGCATAGGCAGATAATAGGATTTAAGCTCTATAGCTGAAAGCCTGGAGTAGGCATCAAACGCGTATGGATCACCGTCGTCAAAGCTTACATCGCCGTAAAGCTGCGCGCCACACAGCCAGGCCATCTGCTCTAATGCCTTTTCACTGTTATTATCTCCGTTATAGGATAAAAATTCATAGATACCATTGGCACTTTTTATGCCGCGGCGTCTTAATTCATACAAAATAGCCCGGGCTCTGTGCTTATCAGCTTCGGCAATGCCCAAACCTGAATACAGCATAAAACTGTAAAATACGCTTCCGGTTATATCATTGTGCCGAAGAGCATTTTCAAAATAAGTCCAGGCCGCACGGCGCGAGGTTTCATCAAGAGACGCCTGTAGGGTTAGAATCCCCATTGCAGTCAAGGCAGGACCATATCCAAGATCTGCGGCATCTCCCATAAGCTTTATGCCTTCACTTATGGAATTTGCTGAATCCCTTCTTAAATTGATTACTGCCAGATCATACATAGCCTCCGGCACCTTGCGTCGTGCCGCCTCTCTTAGCAGATCCAGAGCTTCATCAAGATCGCGCACCCCTCCATAGCCGTACCACTTCATCATGGCAATTCGCACAAGTGATCGGGGATCACCTGCTCTACGGGCATCAGTCCAGGACATCAAGGCAGCCTTTGGAGATACACCTAATCCCTCGCCTAGAAATTCAGCATCCCCTTTTAACAGTATGGCTTCGGCAAGCCCTGCCCTGGCCCCCCTATTTAGCATGAAGAGGTAATCCTGACGGGACTGGCACAGATATATTGCTCTTGACAGGATCTGTCTTAAATGCGGCTCATATAAGTCCTTAGGCACCTTGGATAAAGCCTTTTGAAAATAAAACCAGGCAGCCTCTGCACCAATAGCCTTCCCCTTGCCTAATAGAGATAAATATCCCATAAGCTCAAAGGAGCCTGAGTTTTCTTCATCGGCAATAGAGATACGAGCATATTCAAGAGCCTTGTCAAAATTTCCCTTACGCGCCTCAATCCATGCAAGATAATCAGCAGCGATTACATCATTTTTATTTTCCTCTAATGCGGATGCAAAGCGGTTAGAGGCCGAATCAAGCTCATTTTCCTCTAAGGCATGCAGGCCATCTAGTATGATCTCCTCATTATTTCCCTGCATGATCGCACCGATGGCGTTGTAGAGAAAATATCCTCCACAGGCAAAAAAGCATACCCCGAGAATACCTACTGCCAAGATCAGGCGATGCTTCTTTTTGCTTTTACTGCAGGATGCAGCTGTATCTTCAAGCGGAGGCTCGGTTTCAATAAAATTATCAAGATCCTTGCTATCTAAAAGCTCCTGCGCTGCTTTTTCAATATTTTTTAATTCCTCAGTATCTCCTGACTTTTTTTCAGATTTACTAAGATCGTCCTGAGAGCCTGTATCGTGATAATCATTAAAGTCTCCGGCTACAACCTCTAAGGCCTCGCCATCATCTTTATTATTTCTGGACTTTTGTTCCGCTAAATCAGAGCCGGCGCCTAATTTCCCCTGTTCATCACTCATTGCTTCCGGCTCCTACATCAGGCAAATCAAGATCATCTATTCTGGATCCAGAACGTTCATCGCGAATAAGTTCAATAATACCGTTGCGGGACTCAGGTGAGGTATCAGGCTCAAGAGCCTCATCTACATTTTGGGCAGTCATGGCGTTAAAAAGCACTACATTTACAGCCTTTTCATCAAAACCAGCATCTTTGAAATATTTCTTTAGGAGATCTGCTCTGTCCTTTGCCATTGAAATGCATTCATCCTTATCTTTCATATCATAGGAAAATGCTCTGATCGTGACAGAGGAGATAGATTTATCCTCTTTTACGTAGCTGAGTAAATTTGTAAGTGCATCAAGTGACCGTCCGGTAAGCTCTTTTTTCTGGAATTTAAATACCACCGGCTGCAGCTGTATATCATTGAAGCTTACCTTCAGTAGCTGTTGCTGACAGTTTAGAAAATTTGAATAATGCGTTTTAAATCCAAGCGGAGATAAGGAGGGAACTATATTCTGATCAGAGGCCACTACAGTTGAGGTATAAGGCATATAGATCTGCCTGCCCTGCGCCAGAGCATTCATCACCTTCCAGGCAAGAGTAGGACCTGCATAAGGAGCATAGCTTTCATAAAGCCTGATTTTTCCAAGAAGCTTTTCCTTGCCGCCAGACTGCCATTCAGGACGGGCTGATACAAAACGCATAATGGAGTTTTGCGTGATCCCGAGCTTCGGATGCACGCTCATTGAGGTCTTTATATGATTCCCTGATAAGGATTGAAACTCGACATAACCATAATCAGGGATCTCAGCTTTTAATGAACAGCGGATCCTGCTGCTTTCATCAGACCACAGTTTTTTTGCACTTTCATCGATTCTGGCTTCATAGCGGATCTGAGATAAGGCTTCTGTGCATATGCACAGTGCAAGCCCGAGCATGGCAACTTTAACCAGGCGTCCTGCCTCTGCCTTAATCATAATCACCTCGCCAAAACATTTACCAGCCTGAAAACAAAGCAAATTCTATGCCGTATTACTGTTAAAAGGAGGACGAGCTGATAAGCTTGTTTACCACCTCTACATCAGCAGGCAACCATTCCAAAGCAGCAAGCTCACTTTGCTTAAGCCATTTAAGTCCTTCATGAACATTAAGCTTGATATGCCCTTCCTTGATAGTGCACCAAAAGCAGGTCATGGACAGATGAAAGCTTGGATAGTCATACTCTACAGTGTGAAAGATACGCGTAGGGCTTACAGTGATGTTCAACTCCTCTTTAAGCTCACGTACCAGTGCATCTTCAAGACTTTCGCCTAATTCAACCTTGCCGCCCGGGAACTCCCAGCCATCCTTAAATTCTCCTGCAGCACGCTGAGTTACCAGGATCTTGCCATCCCGATGAATAATAGCGGCAACTACCTTTACCCTTTTTAAATCGTTCATTAATTATCTCCGGTCAGAAATCTGTATATTACGGGGTTAACCGCATGTTCTAAATGATAGGTGATCTTAAAGGCATCAACCTCTTCATTTCCACTGTGAACCTTGGTAGGCTCAGGCTTCCCCTCGGCGTTTATTTTTCCAAGATAATAAAAATATTTCTTTTCCTCTTTGTCCTTTTGACTGCGTTGCACGAAAAGATAAATCTGATTATCCCTGTCAGCATCGGTTCTCTTATAAATATGATCTGCATCCGACGAATCAATGCCCTGATAACGCTTTGATAAGGCTATCAGCTTATTTTCGCTGACAAAATGATCCTCGTACTGAATAGCTTCATCTTCCTTGCTATAGGTAATAAAAACCGGCAGAGTTTTGGTCTTTTCATCATAGCGGTAGCCAAACATCACACTTTGACAGTTGCTCTCTAAGTTTAAGAGCTTGCACACATCAGCACGGGAATATTTCTGATTGAGGCTTAAATCAGTATCCTCTTCCTTGTCTGCAAGATATTGTGCTTTAAAGCGCTGCTTAACAAATGCAATCAGCTCTTCTAAGTGAAATTTAAATTCAGGCTGCTGCACTAAAGCGTCTTTTAAATAGGCGGTAAGAGTAAAGTTGCAGGATTCCTCATCATATTCAAATAACACACAGTCGGCACGCTTCTCCTGAATAGTCTTACTTGCAAAGAAATTACCTGTCAGAATTTTAAAAGCACTGGTAAAGCCTCGAGGTGGAATATCAAGCTGATATTCGCTCTTTAAAACATCTTTAACATATTGTTTAAGATCAGCAACATCCTTTATCGCACCTTCTAAAAGCAATACATCTGTAACTCTATGCCCTCTGCCGAACCACTCACAGCAGTAATTTAAAATATGCTCTAAAGTCTCAGGGAGCACTACCGTGTAATCCTTCTCATATTTTTTTAAAAAGCTGTAGTAAGAGCCGGTATTAGAGTTATCAAAGAACTTCACCGGATCAATTTCATTATGTATAACAAAGTCTTGCAGTCTTGGAATACGTCCTAAACGGTACTTTAAATTCTGATAGGACAGCTTTATTAACTGAATATCACTGGTTCTGGCGTTTTCAATTGAGGCAAAGATTTTCTTCTGTGCGATCTCATCAAAATGAATACTTGATGCTCCCGGGATATAGAACGCACCTGCGGCGGTAAAGCGGCGTATATTATCCTTGTTATAGGAGTTATCTCCAGAGAGCGCCACCGAGATTAAATAATTATTGTCATAGTTACCGATAAAATCCAGAACTACAACAAAGTCCTTTCCCTGCGCCTTTCTAAGACCGCGGCCTAGCTGCTGCAAAAAGATGATGGGACTTTCCGTAGGTCTCAGCATGATGATCTGATTGACCTCAGGAATATCAATTCCTTCATTAAATACGTCAACAGAAAATATGTAATCAAGAGGATCTGCATCGGGATCATCAGTCTGCAAGCGTCTTATGGCCTCCTCTCTTAC
>CAVFIO010000103.1:0-7057 GCA_963622535.1 Akkermansia muciniphila | reverse complement strand
ACAAGGACTGGACCTCCACCTCTCACATCACCGGTATGACTGCCAATAACGGCAGGGTCTCAGTTGATGCTGTAAGTGTCGCCAGTACCTTAGGTATTGAGGCTCAGATGGGTAACCGTCTCTCGGTAGGTGCAGGTTACACCTTCACCAAGTCTGAGAACATCAGGGAGCATGCTTTAACCGCATCCTTCCGTTATGCCTTCTGATGAAAGCTGACTCTTAGTCGTTCAAAGCCCTGCAGATGAAAATGCGGGGCTTTGAGTAAATATCAACGTGGAGCAGGAATAGGTATCAAAGGTTCTCCTGTCAGGATTGAAAACGGACAGCCGATCCTTCAGAGCTGCTGTCAGGTATAGCTTTGCTTTAGCTTATCTACGCCTTGCCTCCAACTGATCTGATAAAGCTGTCGTGTATCAGTAAGGAGTCGTCAAGCTCTGGATGAAAAGCCAAAGCCAGCTGCATTCCTTCTTTTACTGCCACAATTTTATCCTGCACTGTAGCCAGAATTTCTACTTTAGAGCCGGTAGCGGTTATGATCGGTGCTCTGATGAAGGTCATTGGCACCATGCCGATATCCTGCATGTGCTCCTCTGTGTGAAAGCTTCCAAGCTGTCTGCCGAAGGCATTGCGCTTTACAGTTACATCAAGAGTTTTAAAGTAGCTTCGCTTGTCATTTTCTATTTTGGATGCCAGTAAGATAAGACCTGCGCAGGTTGCAAGCACTGGCAGTCCTGTTGCGATCCTTTTTTTAAGCTCATCAAAGATATTTAATTCATTAAGGAGCTTGCCCATTACCGTGCTTTCACCACCTGGCAGAATAAGTCCGTCAAAGGATTTATCAAGATCTGATCTCTGTCTTATTTCAAAGGAGCTTACTCCTAATTTATCAAGCATTTTCTCATGCTCGATAAAGGCCCCCTGCAGGGCCAGTACCGCAATCTTCATAAAATACCTTCAAAATTCAAAGATAATGCTGCTTATTTGCCGCGCTCTGCCATGAGCAGCTGGATCTCAGATTCATTAATGCCTACCATGGCCTCACCTAAATTCTCAGAGAGATGGGCAATCAATTTGGCATCAGTAAAGTTGGTGGTTGCTTTGACTATGGCCGCAGCTCTCTTTTTAGGATCGCCTGATTTGAATATTCCTGATCCTACGAATACACCTTCGGCACCAAGCTGCATCATCAGGGCGGCATCTGCAGGAGTAGCCACACCACCTGCTGCAAAATTTACTACAGGAAGACGCTTGTTATCATGAACTGATTTAACCAGCTCATATGGTACCTGCAGACGTTTGGCCTCCTCATAAAGCTCGTCCTCGCGCAGTGCAGATAACTGGGCAATCTGCTTATTCATCATGCGCATGTGGCGCACTGCCTGAATGATATCGCCGGTTCCGGGTTCACCCTTGGTGCGGATCATGGATGCACCTTCGTTGATACGGCGCAATGCTTCACCAAGATCCCTGGCGCCACAGACAAATGGAACCTTGAATTCACGCTTGTTGATGTGATAGACATCATCAGCAGGAGATAGAACCTCTGATTCATCGATATAGTCAATTTCTATGGCCTCAAGCAGCTGAGCCTCAACAAAATGACCGATACGGCATTTGGCCATCACTGGAATTGATACTGCATCCTGGATCCCCTTGATCATGGCAGGATCGGACATACGTGAGACGCCGCCTGCAGCTCTGATGTCAGCAGGGATCCTCTCTAAGGCCATTACGGCACAGGCTCCGGCCTCCTCTGCGATCCTTGCCTGCTCCGGGGTAGTGACATCCATGATCACGCCGCCCTTCAGCATCTGTGCCAGCTCCTTATTGAGCTTATATCTTTCGTTAAAATCAGTCATTTTTAATCTCCATAAATCTGATGGACAGATTTTTTACCAGAACTGGCTTTATTAAAATGTTCAGTTTTAGTATAGTCAGTAAGGTCAGATGGAGGCTGAATATCATTATGCTTACCTATAATCTATCAAAAAACAGTCCAGATCCGCTGTATCTTGCCTTGTATAAATGTATTAGAAATGACATTCGTGCAGGTGTTTTAAGCTCAGGCTTTCGTCTGCCGTCTAAAAGAACTTTTGCGCAGAATCTGGGTATAAGCGTACTTACAGTTGAAAATGCCTATGCCATACTTGCAGATGAGGGCTACATTTTTTCTGTGCCTAAAAAGGGGTATTACGTAAGCGATTTGAGTGTGATGCCTCAAAAAAATGCAACCGTTCCGGCAGTATCAGGCAATAGCGGGATGTCTTCACTAAATAAAACCGGTGTAGAAGATGTGAGAAAATCAGATCTCATTGCTGATTTCTGCTCTGCTGAAACCGATCCCGATGATTTTCCGTTTAAAAGCTGGAGCAGGATCCTGCGTAAGCTTTTAAATGAAAAAAGACTCTCTCTTTTATCTAAGATCCCCACAGGCGGAGTCATATCATTGCGGCAGGCTATAGCCCAGCATTTGCGTGATTTTCATGGAATGATGGTCGACCCCTTGCAGATAGTGATCGGCGCCGGCACTGAGTATTTACTGGGCCAGATAATTTCACTTCTCGGATTTAATCTCGTGTATGCATCTGAAGATCCCTGTTACCGGAGAACAGATGCCATCTATAAAAATTTTAATGTGCACAGCGTAAAAATAGCAGTAGATGATAACGGACTATCCTATAAAGCACTCTCAGAAAGCTCAGCCTCGGTGGTGCACATCTCTCCATCTCATCAGTTCCCGACGGGAGTGGTGATGCCGGTATCGCGTCGTTACGAGTTATTAAGCTGGGTATCTGCCAGGGATAACCGCTATATCATTGAGGATGATTACGATTCTGAGTTCAGACTGCAGGGCCGTCCTCTTTCAACCTTGCAAAGCATTGATGCCGAGGGGCGGGTTATCTATATGAACACCTTTACCAAGACGCTGTCATCAAGCATACGTGTAGCTTATATGGTGCTGCCCTCATCTCTTATATCAAGGTTTTATGAAAAGTTTGCAGGTTACTCCTCAACTGTTCCATCCTTTGAGCAATATACCCTGGCTGAATTTATTCAGCGAGGTGATTTTGAGCTGCATATAAACAGATTGCGCAGATTAAATGAGGAAAAAAGAGAGCTGTTATTAAATATTATTGATAAAAGCACTCTTAAAGGCTTATGTGAGATAAAAAATGCTCATACCGGCCTGCATTTTCTTTTAAAGCTTAATACTAAGTTTAGCGATGAGGAAGTGATCATGCGTGCCCTGGCAAACGGAGTCAAGCTGTCAGCATTATCACAGTACAGTGAGAAGGCCCTTGATGAATACAAGGGATGGTTTTTAATATCCTATGCATCTGTACCTAAGGATAATTTAGAAAAAGCTGTCAGAGTACTTGAAAAAGCCTTCACTTAAACTGAGGAACCTTAGGGGCAAAAACACCCCTAAGTTTAGGATCAGGCAAAGAGCTTTGATAAAGCCATAGCGTAAATATCCTGCAGTCTCTGCAGAGATTTTAAGGATACATGCTCGTTGGCGCGGTGGATGGTTTCAGTAATAGGGCCGAATTCAATGGTCTGCACTCCAAGAGGTGCGATAAAACGGCCGTCAGAGGTACCGCCTGAGGTGGTGAATTTAGGAATATTGCCGACTACACGTCTTACACATTCAGACATGATATCCAGAAGCTCACCGTCCTTGGTCAGGAAATAAGGGCCTTCATAGGACCAGTCATAGTCAGCCTTGCAATTGACTCTCTTGGCATATTTATAGACGTGCTGCTGTATCTTCTCAAGATTTTCCAGATCGTTAAAGCGGAAGTTGCAGCGCATAACAAAGGTCCCCGGTACTACATTGTCAGCGCCGGTGCCGCAGTGACAGTTGGATACCTGGAAGGATGTGGGGGGGAAGAAATCAGAGCCCTTGTCGATGGGGTTGTCCACAAGTGCAGTGATCAGGTCGGCTGCATGATGGGCGGCGTTGTCACAGCTTTCAGGTACGGCAACATGACCCTGAACGCCGTGCACGGTGATAGTGACATTGATATCGCCGCGGCGGCCGTTTTTAATCTCATCTCCAAAGACCTTGACTGATGAAGGCTCGGGGATGAGGCAGTAGTCAGGAACTAAATCATGCTCCTTCAGGTATTCAACACAGAAGGGAACTCCGCCTACGGCATCGCCCTCTTCATTAGAGGTTATGAGCAGGCCTACAGTACCCTTATGATTAGGAACGCTTTTGACAAATTCAAGTAAGGCCATTACTGCAGCAGCATCACCTCCTTTCATGTCTGCAGATCCTCTGCCGTAAAGACAGGGCTCACCGTCCATCTCATAGATATCGCCGCAGTAAGGATCGTGATCCCATTGTGATAGATCGCCTTCAGGCACTACATCGGTATGCCCGAGGAACATGGCAAAGGGACGGCCCTGACCGTGAGTTGCAAAGATATTGGAGGTTCCTTTTTCGTTGATCCTGACTATTTGAAAGCCGGCCTGCTCTAAAAGACCGGCAATAATATCCTGACAGCCGTTATCGTCAGGGGTTACGGATTTTATGCGTACTAATTGCTGCGCCAAGGCCTGTACTGGAGTTAATGTCATGATCGATCCTTAAATCTTAAATACTAGACAGATTGTAACAAATACACGGCAAGGTAGCGCATTTTTTAGGTAAGAGCAGGCTAACTTTTTATAAAAAAAGCAGGGATCTGCAATTTTGCCTCTGCTTTTTTTCAATGAGCTTTAAATACATTATTTGCAGGTGTTCACTAAGCATAGCGGGGCTGATATACTTTCAAAAATCAGGAGACTTATATGCGTCTTAATACACAAAATTTAATAGAGTATCTTTTATTTCCGGTAAAGGCTCTTTTTTCAAAGCGGTTCTATTTTAAAGTCCTCTTTGAACTGAGAGGAACCGGCTTTCTCTATCTTTTTATCCTAAGTGCGATCTTTGCAATCCCTGCAACCTATAAATCCATGGAAGTGGTGGATTACTTCAAGGGCCTTGAACTGTCAAAGCTGGTAGCACAACTGCCACCCTCCTATCTTGATCAAAACGGAACACTGTCACCAAACGATGAGCAGGATGCCTATAAGGTTATCAAAAGCTCTCAGGGAAGAGTTGCAATTGTGTATAACACCGGAGATCAGATCCTGGATGGGGATGCGATAAACGCCCCCGTTGAATTCAGATCGTCTGCTATAACGGTTCATACTGAAAAGGGAGATGCCGAGATTACCTATAACTCGGTTTTTGAGACCGGTACAAACTTCAATCCCATGCAGATTGCGCAGGTAATAGATGAGGTGCTCAGCGCATCTGCAAGGCTTATCTGGTCGGCAATGGTGTTATGGTCACTGGTACTGCTGCTTATCAATACCCTCCTTACAGCCTGCATCAGTCGCTTTATGATGCTCTTTATCTTCAGAATAAGAGTGGCCTTTCTGTCAGCTCTGCGCCTTTGTGCCTTTGCCAATACCATTGTGGCGGTTCTGATCCTGGCTCAGTTCTTTATATATCTGCCGATCTCCTATACGCTTATGCTGGTATTTCCTCTTTTATATATCGGCGCCTTCAGCCATGCCTTCAGAAAGGAGCTTGCGCAGATTGGCATTGAGGCCTTCAAGACCAAATACAGCAGGCATAAGAATGCTCCCTTAAACAATACCGATCATCCCTTTGAAATGGCAAAGCATGATCATGAATGCAGTCATGACAGCAAGTGCGATACAGGGATGGACAAATGCACGCAAAATGCTCAAGATACACACAGTGATACAGCTCATCAGAATGCAGAGCCCGGTATAAATGAGTCCGGTGCAAAAGCTGACTGCAGACGTGATCACGATAATGATAAGCCCCGGGGGCCAGGATGTTTTGAGGCCTAATGACAGGAATTTATATGAAGAAGTTATTAAGATCTGCACTCATTGCCGCAGTTGCAGGTGTATCCGTTAGCGCCTCAGCACTTGAGGTAACCATTGATAATCAGACCAGTGCCAGCGGGGCCTTTGCCTTCTCTTATCTTGATAGAGCCACAAAGGTGTGGATGACTGACGGCTGGTACAATTCAGAGGGCGGGAAGGTTTCAAGGATCGATCTTCCGACTGATAATCCCATCTATTATATCTATGCTGAATTTTCAAACGGCAAGCGTATTGAAGGTGGCGAGGGCGCGGTAGCTCTTGATATTTCAAACAGATCGTTTCTTTGTGAGCAGGATAAAGGCCCTGAGGTGAAGAATACCTATAACGTAAAGTTTTTAAGGGCTCAGGGTAATGGCAGTAAGGCTGTGATCCGCGTTAAGTAATAAAGCTCTTAAAATGAAGGCGCTCAAGCGGCGCCTTTTGACTTGAAAAACTCAGAGTGACTTGAAGCGCTCTCCAAGCTCCAGCCATAACTTTGCCATCTTCATAGTATCGTCATAGGTTTCAGCTCCACCTGTAAAGCCTGCACGATGGACGAAGCTGCAGTTTAAAAGACCTGACACAGAATCAAGCTTGGCTCCGTCAAGTCCTCTCCATGCAAGCGGGGCTGAGCAGCGGTTGCAGAATTTCAGGGCCTTAGATACCGGAAGTGACTGCACACGCCAGCGAAGATTTCTGTCAGGGTATACGGCTAAAAGACAATCCTTAAAGCGATCGGGGTGGCTGAATACAGCCTGACTCCAGGGCAGGCGTTCCTGCATTTCGAGTATGGGGCCACCCTGATAGATCTCAAGTACCCTTTCAATGCCGGATTCCGTAGTGAGCGCGTTGATGGCGCACGGAACCAGGATCAGGCGCAGCATTTTCACTGTTGCATTAAAGGCTCTGTCCTGCTGCTCTCCCTTGTTGGAGGGGAGATTCTGCATGGCGACAATATAGGGAATATCAGGAGAGCACTGATAAAACTCGGTCAGCCGGTCTCGAACGCCTTTTTCACCTTCGGTAAAGGCATCGGCAACCTCTGATACATAGGAGGTAAGCTGTCCGTTGTCATTGAGATCGATCATCTCCATGACTTCATTGTCAATGCGCCTGAAGGCTGCATCGAGTACTGCGGTGGACGGTCTGAAGGGCAGTTCACGGG
>CAVFIO010000102.1:0-7109 GCA_963622535.1 Akkermansia muciniphila | reverse complement strand
GAATTTTAGGATCGGTTCGCTGGTTGCAATAGGATCGATTTCACTTTTTTTCACATTTGGATAAACTCTCAAATACAGACCGTCACCGTCTGTTATCAAATAGACTTTATCCTTAGCCTGTGCCGACTGAGCTTCAATATAAGTAATCATGGACAAATGATCCCAGCGCTTTTTTAAAAAAGTGATCCCAAGCGATCCCAAATGTGTGGATAGTATGCGAACTGTATTGTAACGTATAGGAACGTATAGGGATATGGACGCTATATTAAAGCATTGATTTTAAATAAAATGTTTTTGTAAATATGAACGTATGGGAACGTATAGGAATTATACGCTGGTGGAGGTGCCGGGACTTGAACCCGGGTCCCAAAAAGTTTCATCTTCAGCACTACATGTTTAGGCAATCTTTAATCTCGACAGGGGCTGCGGACCGCCACGCCACCTTCTGTCCAGTCTGATAATGATTTAATGCTTCCTCCTCAGACGGAGATTCCACACGATCTAGTGAAGAACCGACCCCGATACGACCAAGTGTCACTAGAAAGACTTGGAATCGAGGGCATTCAGCAGGTTATTAAGCTGCGATTGCGAAGGTTTCGTCGTTTGCGACTATTTTTTTACAGCTGTTTTACGAGGCACTGTACCTCGACATGCGCCTTGGAATCCGCGTTTCTGGTCGAAGCCAAAAATCACCCCCAAGGTAGAATTGGATTATAGCAAGAAATAAGCTTCTCGCAACAATCACTTGAAAGACTTTTTCATGACACGTGCCTTATCACGCTGCCATTCACGATCCTTTATTGAATCACGCTTATCATGATCCTGCTTGCCCCTGGCAATACCGATCTCAAGCTTAGCCCAGGATCCCTTCCAGTACATCTTCAAGGGAATAATGGTATAGCCGGCATTCTTGCTCTTGCCCATAAGCTTACCTATCTCACGCTTATTTAAAAGCAAGGTACGGGTTCTCGTTGGATCGCTCACAACGAAAGCACAGGATGTTTTCAGAGGAGTAATCTGAGAGCCTAAGAGGATCACCTCGCCATCCTTTACAGTGACATAGGCATCAGAGATGTTAGCCTTACCTGCACGCAGAGATTTAACCTCCCAGCCCTGCAAGGAAAGACCTGCCTCAAAACGGTCTTCAATAAAATATTCAAAGCTGGCGCGACGGTTTACTGCAATCACATTCGCGCCCTGTTTTTTCTTGACTGCCATTTATATTTCCCAACTATGAAATTCAACAAGCAATTTAAATTGCGTAACGTGCATTGTATCCGTTATGCATAGTTTTTTGAACACTCTAAGGTCACCAATCACCGCAAAAATCAAAATAAGTAGCCAAATTATGTTGGAGAAATGCCTAAAGGCTATCTTTGAAACGAGATTCAAGCTGAAATTGGCACATTTCTTTCATTAAGCTTTATAAAAAAATAACATGGCAAAAATTTGCCGTGAACGGAGAGAATAATGTCACTTTATCTGCATACCAACATCACAGCGATGAAGTCGCAGTTCGCACTGTCAAAAAGTACAACCAAGCTTGATACTACATATGAGCGGCTATCAACTGGTTTACGTATTAACTCAGCAAAGGACGATCCTGCAGGTATGCAGACAGCCGATCGCTTTACCCGTGAGATAAATTCGCTCAGTGAAACCAATCGCATTGCCCAAAACGGTATCTCCTATGCCCAGACCGCAGAGGGAGCAATGGATGAGATCACCAGCATGCTGCAAACCATCAGAACGCTGGCTTTGCAATCTGCCAACGGCACCTATACATCAGATGATCGTCAGTCTCTTCAGAAGCAGGTAGATCAGTTAAATGAGGAAATCTGCCGTATTGCCAATCGCACCACCTTTGCAGGAGAGGAAATTCTCTCAGGTAATGCATCTATCGCCCGCTTTCAGATTTCACCTGATGCCAATTCTGTAATCAAAATTGATCTGCGCTGTGGCTTTCAAACTGGAAATATTGCCAGGCTTGCAGCAGAAAACAGCGGGCAGCAGGCAAGTACTGCCACCTATACTGTAACTGATGATAACGGTAATATCCTGACCTACAAATACACTGACGTCTTCAGCTACAAATTAAACGGCGGAGGAATTGATATCAGCACCTGCTCAGGAGCCCAGGCGGTACTAGGTGGTATTGACTATATGATCAATGCCGTCGACTCCAAGCGAGCAGAGCTTGGTGCAATAGAAAACCGTCTTGAATCCACAATCCGCAACCAGAGTAATATTTCAAACAATGTCTCAGATGCCCGCTCCCGTATTCAGGATACTGATTACGCTGAAGAGGCCACCAATCTGACTACTCAGCAGATCCTGCAGCAGGGAGCCACCGCTATCCTAACGCAGGCAAACTCCCGTCCCGAGATCGCATTGCAGATTTTAAATAACGGCTAATGTGACTTATAGATTGGCTTTAATTCTCTCTCACTGATACAATCCTTCACTGTTAAACCACTAAACAGTGAGGGATTTCTTTTTTAACATGGCTCAGTTTATTTACACCATGAACCGGGTTGGAAAAATAGTTCCACCCAAAAGACAGATCCTCAAGGATATTTCCCTGTCATTCTTCCCCGGCGCCAAGATCGGTGTCCTAGGCCTGAACGGTGCTGGTAAATCCACACTTATCAAGATCATGGCCGGAGTTGACAAGGATTATGAGGGTGAGGCCCGTCCGCAACCCGGGATCCGTATCGGCTACCTTCCTCAGGAGCCAGTACTTGATCCTGAAAAATCCGTACGGGAGGTCGTAGAGGAAGCTTTTGAGGATGTCATTAAGGCCATGAAACGCCTTGATGAGGTTTATAACGAATACGCCGATGAAAATGCTGACTTTGATGCTCTTGCAAAAGAGCAGGCTCAGCTTGAGGCCATTATTCAGGCAAAAGACGGTCACAACATTGAGATGCAGCTTGATAAGGCTGCTGATGCTTTGCGTCTGCCTCCTTATGAGCGTCAGATCAAGGTACTGTCAGGTGGCGAAAGACGCCGTGTAGCCCTGTGCCGTCTGCTGCTTGAAAATCCTGATATGCTGCTTTTAGATGAGCCTACCAACCATCTGGATGCAGAATCAATCGACTGGCTTGAGCAATTCCTGCATCAGTATCCAGGCACCGTTGTCGCAGTAACCCACGATCGCTACTTCCTGGATAATGTTGCAGGCTGGATCCTCGAGCTTGACCGTGGCGAGGGCATTCCCTGGCAGGGCAACTACTCAAGCTGGCTTGATCAGAAGGATCAGCGCTTAAAGATTGAAGAATCCACAGAATCTGCCCGTCGCAAGTCCATCGAACGCGAACTTGAATGGGTTCATCAGGGTGCTAAGGGCCGTCATGCCAAATCAAAGGCCCGTATGCAGCGCTTTGAGGAACTGTCCTCCGTTGATTATCAGCGCCGTAACGAAACTAACGAGCTCTACATTCCACCCGGGCCACGTCTTGGTGAAAAGGTTGTTGAGGTCAAAGGCTTATCCAAGGCTTATGACGGTCAGGTACTTATCGATGATCTGAGCTTTAGCGTCCCCCAGGGAGCTATCGTCGGTATTATCGGACCTAACGGTGCCGGTAAATCCACTCTCTTCCGTATGATCACCGGCATGGAACAGCCTGATGCAGGCAGCGTAACCTTAGGTGATACTGTCATTACCGCTTACGTTGAGCAGTTCCGTGACAAGATGAAGCCTGAGAATACCGTCTATGACGAGATCTCAGAAGGCCGTGACATCTTAAAGATCGGTCAGTACGAGATCCCCGCCCGCTCCTATATCGGACGCTTTAACTTCAAGGGATCTGATCAGCAAAAACGTGTAGGCGATCTATCAGGCGGTGAGCGTGGCCGTCTGCAGCTTGCCAAGCTACTGCAGGTTGGCGGCAACCTCCTGCTCTTAGACGAGCCTACCAACGATCTTGATGTTGAAACTCTTCGTGCACTTGAAAATGCACTTCTGGAATTCCCTGGATCTGCCATGGTCATCTCCCATGACCGCTGGTTCCTGGACAGAATCGCCACTCATATTCTTGACTACGGTGACGAGGGCAAGGTTACCTTCTTTGAAGGCAACTATACCGAGTATGAGAAGTGGAAGAAGGAAAACTTAGGTGAAGAGGCTAAGCCTCATCGCTTAAAGTTCAAGAAGGTTACTAAGTAAACCTCAATATATATATATTGAATAAAAGGTCGTCATCTGGCGGCCTTTTTTATTGGAAGGAACTTCCTGATCCTACTTTATTTTGCAGCTAATTGCAGTTGCAAATAAAGGAGTTAACTGCTTGAAAAGATAATAGGCAGGAGGCTTGGCGGAGCTTTTTAAAATAGCAAAGCCGCAGTGCTGAGCAGAACGCAAAACCTTAATATCATTAAACGGTGCCAGGGTAGAAATTCCCTTTAATATATGATGATCATAGCATTTAGCAGAAAAGCGTCTTAACCTGGTAGATATTCCCTGTCCTCTATATTCAGGATCTACCGCAATATATATTTCATGGATAATTCCCTGTCCGAATTCTGCTTCCTGAAACATAAAAAAATCGCAGGCAATGATCTTTCCCTGCTCATTGCGCACCACGCCGCAAAGCTCATGCATACGTTTTTTAAAAACCTTAGCAAGCCAGGGAGCAATATTTACATTGCACCTTATGCAAAGCTCTATGCACTGGGCAAAATCCTTTTTGCGTGCACATTCATAACTTAAGGAGCCTTCTTTTAAAAATTGCTCCCTGCGTACATTTTGAGCCATTAAAAGATTATCCTTAATCAGTCTGTGATCACGGATTAAGTGGTATAGGAAGTGAGGGATCATAATTGTGCACCATGTGTCAGTTTTGCCGATCATACGCTAGAAATCTTAACAGGCATATAATTAAGCCATACTAACAACAATATTTTTTGGGCTAGAGATATGCATCTGACAACTGTTAAATCTGCATTACTTGCCACTGCACTATTTGCATCTGGCATTTTTTCCTCATCCTCAGCTTCAGCTGACGAAATAGTAGTACGCGTAGGTACTGAACCATCTTTTGCTCCATTTGAATTTATGGATGAAAAGACCAAGCATTTAACAGGGTTTGACATTGATCTAATCAATGCTATTGCTAATGCTGCAGGATTTAGTGTTGAACTTTCAACCATGCCTTTTGATGGTCTGATCCCTGCCATTTTAACCGGTTCTCTAGACGCAGGCATCAGTGCCTTCACCATTACCGAGGATCGTAAAAAGAGAGTAGCTTTCTCCGAGCCTTATATCGATGCAGGCTTAGGCATTGCCATCAGATCTGATAAAAAAAATGAAATCCACGGACCTGATGATTTGGAAGGTCATAAGCTATGCGGACAGATTGGTACCTCCGGTGCGATGTATTCAGAAAAGGTTAAAGGCGCAACTGTAACCCAGTTTAATTCTGCATCAGAGACTTATCTGGAACTTCGTAAGGGAGGTTGCGATGCAATCGTCAACGATCGCCCTGTTCATGCCTTCTATATGGCAACTGCTACCCCTGATGATGTGATCCTGCTTGATGGCTATATAACTGCAGAATCTTACGGCATTGTGATGAATAAGGACAATAAGCAGCTGCAGGAATTAGTTTCAAGCGGCATGAAGAAGATCAAGGCTGACGGCACCTACCAGAAGATTTATGACAGATGGTTTAGCGATTCTGCTAAATAGTCATCCTGCATAAAGCAAAACTCTATGCCGCCAGATAACAGGCGGCATTTTTAATCCCTAAGACAGCCTAGAGGAACAACTAAAACGCCATCCTTTCGTCTGTAAGCAAATGATCCGGTAGCTGTCAGCACCATAAGAAAGGCAGGATCAGGCATCCTGGTAGTATCTATGGTGTCTTTTAATTTCTTTAGATTTTGAGCCCCTTCCTCTACAAGCTTATCCCCTCCAAGCTTTACTTCAATCAATCCATATTGGCCTTTTTTAGTATGAATTACTGCATCACACTCAAGATCGTTGCTATCTCTAAAATGAAAAACATTAGCATCCACAGCCTGAGCATATACCCTCAGGTCTCTAATACACATAGCTTCAAATAAAAAGCCGAACGTATTCAAATCATTAAATAAATCCTGAGGCCCTGTTCCCAAAGCAGCTACTGCAATTGACGGATCAACAAAGTAGCGCGTATCACTTGATCTTATAGCGGCTTTTGAACGCAATTTCGGGTTCCAGGCCGGCATATCCTCAATGACAAAAACCTTTCTTAGCGCCTCAAGATATGAATGGATGGTGTCCACACTTATATTCTGAAAATCATTGTCCATGATATCCTGACGTATCTTTCCCTTGGTAGCCTGAGTTCCCTGATGACGTGCATAAGATCTCAAAACTCGTTCAACTCTTTGCGGATCCTTTTTTACCCCATCAACACGGCTTAAATCACTCTTTTGCAGAGCATAGCAATACTCAGACGCGATCAGTAACGCTGATGCATCATCTAAATCAACAGCCTGAGGCCAACCACCACGACATAAAAGAGATGCAATTGTTGCTAGATCTAACTTATTTACTCCGCGGATATCCAGCTGATTTTCAAATAAGGAGGAAATGCTTACCTCTCCTGTAGATTCTTCAGATTCAAAAAGACTCATAGGACGCATGGTAAGATGTGAAATACGACCGATACCAGAATGAGAAATTGTTGAAAAATCAACAGGCACAGACGAACCTGTCAAAATAAACTGCCCCTTTTGCTGTCTGTTATCAACCTCATGCCTTACGGCATCCCAAAGCTTTGGAGTAAGTTGCCACTCATCAAGTAAACGAGGAGTATCACCTTTAAGGAGCATTACAGGATCTATTTCAGAAAGAGTTAAGATCTGTTCTTTTTGGACAGGATCATCCAAACAAAGTACACTTTTGCTTGCATGTAATCCCGTAGTAGTCTTTCCACACCATTTAGGGCCTTCAATCAGGACTGCTCCCATGATCTTCAGCTTTCTTTGCAAAAGTACATCCGCAACACGTCTTCTATATTTCATTCTGGCACACTCAATTAAACAGCTTATTTCTGCCAATTATAATGTATGAGTCCTATGACTTAGATGAACGAAAAAATAGGATCGGCGACAATGCCTTC
>CAVFIO010000101.1:0-7148 GCA_963622535.1 Akkermansia muciniphila | reverse complement strand
CAACCTTGTCAGGATGTCCTTCAGACACTGATTCAGACGTAAAAAGTCTGGACATGTATAGCTCCTCCAAATATTGAAGTCCGGCTGCGTCGGTGAGGGGCTGACTGCAGCAAGTCGGGCATATTATAGCAGTTTGTAAACTGTGCGGATATGAAACAAACTTACCATACAAATACTGCGGTAAAATCGCAAAATAGGCACAAATTTCTTGCGCTTTTAATTATCGGAAAGAAAGGGCGGTACACGGGGAAAGCGCTGTCTGAATTCGCAACATTGTGCGTTGATCCTGTCCAGTTAAAGCGCTTTTACGGCAAAAGATTTTATTTGGAACTAAAGAAGATAAATTTTGAGATCCGTCACGCAATTATGAGGTCGTAACCGTTTGCATGTGCACGCATGGTGTACAATCGCCTAAAACAAAGGTGAAGCGGCATTAAGCCGTGTATTTTTTCAAAAAGGAAACAAATATGCGTTTTTTCATTGATACTGGCAACGTTGAAGAGATCCGCAAGGCAAACGACATGGGCGTTATCTGCGGTGTTACCACCAATCCTTCTTTGATCGCCAAGGAAGGCCGTGATTTTAATGAGACCATCAGGGAAATCACTTCCATCGTTGACGGCCCTATCAGCGGTGAGGTCAAGCCTACCACTTTAGACTATGAGGGTATGATCAAGGAAGCTCGTGAAATTGCTGCTATTCACCCCAACATGGTTGTCAAGATCCCTCTTACCGCTGACGGTCTGAAAGCCTGCCATCAGTGCGCCAAGGAAGGCATCAAGACCAATCTGACCCTGGTCTTCTCCGCATCTCAGGCTCTTCTGGCTGCCCGTGCCGGTGCAACCTATGTTTCTCCTTTCATCGGCCGTTTGGATGACATCTCTGAGGATGGCCTTGAATTAATCCGTACCATTGCCGACATGTTCTCGGTCAACGGTATTGATTCCCAGATCATCTGTGCCTCTATCCGCAGCCCTTATCATGTAATGCAGTGTGCATTAGCAGGTGCTGATATCGCCACTGTTCCTTACAAGGTTATCATGCAGATGGTTCATCACCCTCTGACCGATCAGGGTATTGAGAAATTCCAGGCTGACTACAAGAAAGTTTTCGGCTAATTTTCTTAAGCTAACAAGACAAGCAAGGCCGATCCGGATAATGATCGGCCTTTTTTAAGATCGGTTTTTGATGAATAAATTAAGCAAATATTTATCCGTGGCTGCCGTATCTGTTGCGGCCTTGTACGGAGCCGGCGTGTGGATATCAGGCCACTATGCCGGGGAGATAATCAGTAAATCCCTGTCGCAGCTTAATGCGAATCTTGATAAGCGCCATCAGGCCGGTTCTCTGATGTTCGGCATCAAAACATCCTATGAACAGCTTGAAAAGGGTTTCTTCTCTCAAAAGGGAAATATTGTCTTAAAAACCAGTGCTTCAGATAAGGAATACCGTATTCCTGTGGATATATGTCACGGTTTTCTGCGTCTGCAGTCCAAAGCTGATCTTTTCCATTTCTTAAATAATCTTTTTTTAAAGAACGGGATTTTAGAGCGAGACAGCGCCAGTGCTGTCGCCAGGGCGGATGTCAGACTTTTCCCGATGAATTACACGCTTAAGGTTGATGGCAGCGGTACCTATTCAAAGAATTATCTGGCCTTTGATAAAAAGCGTGCTGCCGATGCCGATAATGATACCCGTGCAAATCTTACCTTCCACCGTTCTACCTTCGGCACTGTAAGTGTAAGTATTGATGCATCCAATATTGTTACCTCAGAAGGGGTAATCGGCAGATTATCTGTCCGTGATACCTATGAGGAAAACAATGACAGTCTCGGGGATATTTATGCCGCACTGTCTGATATGAATCTTCACGGAACAGCATTTGATGAGCTTTACGGACTGCGTGCCAGAGTGCAATGCATAAAGGGCAGTACCGCTGACGGCTTCGGGATCAATTTAAAGCTTATTGCAGATACCACCAAGGGACACGGCAGTGCTGATCTCAGTGCCGGAGATTTTTCCAAGGATGCAATTGAAAACAGCGGCGGCTCAGTGGTAGAGGCTGCAGCGTCCCCCCTGTCCTTATTGCAGTATCTGGTGCCAGGCAGCGGGTATCTTAAACTGAATGATCTTGATTTCAAGGTAAACTTCACAAGTCCGCTAGGTCATGTGAAATACGATATAGCGGGAAACGGCGGGATCAAGTATCCTTCTGCTAATCTATCCCTATCGGATGTCAGCGGAAGATTTTCCTTTAAGTTCATGCATGTCAATGACAAGGGCGAGAGTATCATTGACGCACTCGGACGTAATTTGTTTGTAAAGGATGGCGATGGCTACAGAACTGATATTTCCATCAGCAACGGTCATCTGTCCTTCAATGAAAAATAGTTTTAACGATTTTATTTAAATTTAGGAGCAAGAAATATGTCAGATCGCAGAGAACTTGCCAATGCACTTCGTGCACTTGCAATGGATGCAATTCAGAAGGCCAAGTCTGGTCACCCAGGCGCCCCTATGGGCATGGCCGATATGGCTGAGGCTTTGTGGCGCGGCTTTATGCATCACAACCCTAAGAACCCTAAATGGGCAAACCGTGACCGTTTCATCCTGTCAAACGGCCATGCCTCCATGTTGATTTACTCCTTGCTTCACCTGACCGGCTATGATCTTTCAATCGAGGATCTAAAGCAGTTCCGTCAGTTAGGCTCAAAGACCCCGGGGCATCCTGAGTATGGTGAGGTTCCTGGTGTTGAGACCACCACCGGTCCTCTGGGCATGGGCTTTGGCAATGCTGTAGGCTTTGCTCTTGCAGAGCGTATGCTTGCCTCTGAGTTTAACCGTCCCGGGTTTGATATTGTTGACCACTACACCTATGTATTTATGGGTGACGGCTGCCTGATGGAGGGTATCTCCCATGAGGCTGCCTCTCTGGCCGGCACCTTTGGCTTAGGCAAGCTTATCTGCTTATACGATTCAAACGGTATTTCCATTGACGGTGATGTCAAGAACTGGTTTGGTGATGATACCGCCAAGCGTTTTGAAGGCTATCACTGGCAGGTTATCAAGATTGAAAACGGTAATGACGGCGAGCAGGTTGCCAGGGCTATCAAGGAGGCTCAGGCTGATACCGAGCATCCTTCACTGATCATCTGCCCCACCACCATCGGCTTTGGCTCTCCTAACAAGGGCGGCAAGTCTGCATCTCATGGTGCTCCTTTGGGCGATGATGAAATCAAGCTTACCCGTGAGCAGTTAGGCTGGAAGTACGGTCCTTTTGAAATTCCCGCAGAAATCAGAGAACAGTGGGATGCTACTGCAAAGGGCGCAGAGGATGAAGGCAAATGGAATGAGCTGTTTGCAAAATATCAGGCTCAGTTCCCCGAGCTTGCCGCCGAGTTTACCCGCCGTATGGCTGACAAACTGCCTGAGGGCTTTGAAAAGAAGGCCTATGAGTGGGTACATGAGCTGCAGAAACAGCCTGATCCCAAGGTTGCAACCCGTAAGGCAGGTCAGATCTGCCTGGACTTCCTGGGCGCAGCCTTGCCTGAGTTGAACGGCGGCTCTGCAGATCTGGCTCCTTCAAACCTGACCATCAACAAGTCTTCCAAGGACAACGGTCCTAAGAATTTTGAGGGTAACTACTTCCACTGGGGTGTACGTGAGTTCGGCATGTGCGCTGCCATGAACGGTATTCTGCTACACGGCGGCTTCCGTCCTTACGGCGGTACCTTCCTCATCTTCTCAGACTATGCACGTAATGCATTGCGCATGTCTGCACTGATGAAGATCCCTTCACTCTATGTCTTCACTCATGATTCAATCGGTGTCGGCGAGGACGGTCCTACCCATGAGCCTGTTGAGCAGACCGCATCACTGGATCTCATTCCAAACTTTGATGCATGGCGTCCGTGCGATCTCATCGAGACTGCCGCAGCCTGGACTCATGCAATTGAGCGTAAGGACGGTCCTTCTGCCATGATCCTTACCCGTCAGACCCTAGAGCAGATGCCCCGTACTGATGAGCAGGTTGATAACATCCAGAAGGGCGGTTATGTTCTGAAGGATTGTGAAGGTCAGGCAGATGTGATCTTCGTATCCTCCGGCTCTGAGGTTGCATTGTGTGTTCACGCTGCAGAGGAGCTTGCAAAGGAAGGCAAGAAGGCCCGTGTGGTATCTATTCCCTGCGCACCTTTGTTCGACCGTCAGGATCAGGCTTATCGCGACAGCGTACTGCCACCTGAGGTCAGAGCACGTGTTGCCGTTGAGGCTGGCCGCTCTATGATGTGGTACAAGTACGTAGGTCTTGACGGTACCACCGTATGCATGGATACCTTCGGTGCCTCAGGTCCTGCCGCCAAGCTCTTTGAGCACTTCGGCTTCACCGTTGAAAATGTCGTCAAGGCAGCTAAATCTGTTTTGAAATAATTTTCATTAAAGCAGAATAATTATGGGCCTCCACTCACAAAGTGGGGGCTTTTTTGCGTGCACAGGTATCTAAAATGTGCAAAAAGTTGCAATATTATGGATATGAAGCTGAAATGTGCGGTAAAATTACAGCTGTCAGGCACGGAGTGATCCTGTCTGAAAGAGTTTTTACTATATAAAGAGGAAATACGAACTATGGCAATTCTGAAAATGGCCGATCTCGACCTTAAAGGCAAGCGTGTTCTGATCCGTTGCGATCTCAACGTGCCCATCAAGGACGGCAAAGTTGCTTCTGACAAGCGCATTACCGCCACTCTCCCTACCATCAAGCTCGCTCTTGAGAAGGGTGCCAAGGTCATGGTGACCTCTCACTTAGGTCGTCCTGAGGAAGGCGTTTTCGCTGAGGAATTCTCCTTAAAGCCTGTTGCTGATTATATTCAGGATAAGCTCCCTGAGGTTAAGGTCCGTTTGGTTCCTAACGCCGAGTACCTGGCCGGTGTTACTCCTGCTGAAGGCGAGTTGCTCGTATTGGAGAACTGCCGTTTCAACAAGGGTGAGAAGAAGAACGATCCTGAGCTGTCCAAGAAGTATGCCGCATTGTGCGATGTCTTTGTAATGGACGCCTTCGGTACTGCTCACCGTGCTCAGGGCACCACCTATGGTGTAGCCGAGTATGCTCCTGTTGCCTGTGCAGGTCCTTTGCTTGCAGCCGAGCTTGAAGCTCTGGGCAAGGCTATGGATAATCCTGCCCGTCCTATGGTTGCTATCGTCGGCGGTTCCAAGGTTTCCACCAAGTTGCCGGTTCTGAACAGCCTCCTCAAGGTTGCCGATCAGCTGATCGTCGGCGGTGGTATCGCCAACACCTTCATGGCAGCACAGGGTGCTAACGTCGGTGCCTCTCTTTGTGAAACTGATCTTATCGAGACTGCCAAGGAACTGGCAGCCAAGACCGAGATCCCTGCTTTTGAAGATGTTGTTGTCGGTAAGGAATTCTCCGAGACTACTCCTGCCACCACCAAGGATCTTAAGGATGTCGCTGATGACGACATGATCTTTGACTTAGGTCCTAAGTCCATGGCAAACATCGAGAAGGTTATCAAGAATGCCAAGACCATCCTCTGGAATGGTCCTGTCGGCGTATTCGAGTTTGATAACTTCGCAGGCGGTACCAAGGCTTTGGCTGAGGCTATTGCAAATTCTGATGCCTTCTCTGTTGCAGGTGGCGGTGATACCATCTCTTCAATCCAGAAGTTCGGCGTAACCTCCAAGATCTCCTATATCTCCACCGGCGGTGGTGCTTTCCTGGAGTTCGTTGAAGGCAAGAAGCTTCCTGCTGTTGAGATCCTCGAGAAGCGTGCTGCTGAATAATTAATACAGAAGTGCCTGCCTCGGCAGGCACTTTTTTGGATATAGATCACCATACAAAATAGATAAAGGATATATAAAAATGACCAAGATCCTTGATGTTGTTCAGCCTGGTGTTGTTACCGGTGAGAACCTTCAGAAACTGTTTGCTGTTGCCAAGGAAAACGGCTATGCATTCCCTGCATTCAACTGCGTTGGTACTAACTCTATTAATGCAGTGCTAGAGGCTGCCCGTGAGGCAAAATCTGCTGTTATCGTTCAGTTCTCAAATGGCGGTGCCGGCTTTATCGGCGGTAAGAGCCTGAAGCTTGAGGATCAGGGCGTAGCAGTTTTAGGTGCTGTATCCGGTGCTTTACACACCCGTAACGTAGCCAAGTACTATGGCGTTCCTGTTGTTCTGCACACCGATCACTGCGCAAAGAAGCTTCTGCCCTGGGTAGACGGCCTGCTTGATGCCGGTGAGAAGTATTTTGCCGAGCACGGTGAGCCTCTGTTCTCCTCTCACATGATCGACCTCTCCGAGGAGTCCTTAAAGGACAATATCGATCTCTGCTCCAAGTATTTAGAGCGTATGGCTAAGATGGGCATGACCCTCGAGCTTGAGTTAGGCTGCACCGGCGGTGAGGAAGACGGTGTTGATAACTCCGGTAAGGATGAGTCTGCACTCTATACTCAGCCTCAGGATGTTGCCTATGCCTATGAGCGCCTGATGAAGATTTCCCCTAATTTCACCATTGCAGCTTCATTTGGTAATGTTCACGGTGTTTACAAGCCCGGTAACGTCAAGCTTACCCCGACCATTCTGCGTGACTCTCAGAAGTACATTAAGGACAAGTTCGGTACTCCTACTGACAAGCCTTGCAACCTGGTATTCCACGGCGGTTCAGGCTCTGCTCCTTCAGAGATCAAGGAAGCAGTTTCCTATGGCGTCATCAAGATGAACATCGATACTGATACTCAGTGGGCAACCTGGAATGGTATCAAGCAGTACTACGAGAAGAATCACGACTACTTACAGGGCCAGTTAGGCAATCCTACCGGTCCTGATGCTCCTAACAAGAAGTTCTATGATCCTCGTGCATGGTTACGTGCAGCCGAGACCTCAATGAGAGACCGTGCTATCGAGGCCTTCAAGGAATTAGGCTCCTACGATTCTCTCTAATCTAGAATAGCTTCATGACAATCCCGGCCAGTTAAGGCTGGGATTTTTTTTGTGTAACTGCAAGTGAAGTAAATCAGCTATTTTTTGTCATTTGTATCAGCCAGTTTAAATCCTACAAAATTTTTTTTCTTTAGGGAGAACACTAAGGCAATTCTTATAAGCTTTTTGCCTAAAGCATGGCTCTCTCCATAGT
>CAVFIO010000100.1:0-7195 GCA_963622535.1 Akkermansia muciniphila | reverse complement strand
AATATATTTTTAATCTGTATTGCAGATTTTCTTAAGCTTAGTAAACTCTGTCTTTTTCTCCGCTATGTTGCCCCCATTCACAGCTATGACATTTTGTTATCAGCATCTGTTCATTATTTCATCTCGTAAAAGATGCCCCTGTACCCAGCAGCCCGTGACAGATAATTGCCGAAACGTAAAAAATCCGATCACAGTCTTCGGGGCCGAATAAATCATCTTCCCACAACATCCCACATCCAACCCGAAAAAAATAATTACTGGTGGGGGAAAGGCTTTAGTATAAGGCTTACAATCTTTAACTCACATCACCTCCCAAAGCTGTTGTAAGGACCGAAAGCCTGACAGACGCCACATCTTAAAACACTCTATTTTGTGCGTTTTTTCGCGGTTTTTTCCCCTTTTTGCACTCTTTTATTGCTCAAATGGTATTATTGCGCACGGCATTGATTGCAGCAATGTCCTAAAGATTACTCAAAACACAAATTAAGATGACTGATAACGAAAAATTAGAATCGCCCTTCTACAAATTTGATGCAGATACGTGGTCAACTTTCAGCAATGAGATGACCCCTCTGAATCTTAGTGAAGAAGAACTCTCAGAATGTGTAGCTTTTAATGATCAGCTTTCATTAAGCGAGGTAAACAGGATCTATCTGCCACTGTCCCGTCTACTCTACCTCTATTATTCATCCCGTCAGGACCGAATTCAGGTATTACATAAATTCTTGGGAGAGAATGGCGATCACGTTCCATTTATCATCTCAATTTCAGGCCCGGTATCAGCAGGCAAGAGTACCGTCGCCAGAATATTAAATGAGCTTATAAAAATCTGGCCCAATCATCCAAAGGTATCACTTATCACTACCGACGGCTTCTTATATCCGAACAAGATCCTAAATGAGAGAAGGATCATGTCACGTAAGGGGTTCCCTATTTCCTATGATGCCAAAAAGCTCATGGAATTTTTAAAGGACGTTAAAAACGGAGTTCCTCACGTAAAGGTGCCGGTATATTCTCACCTTACCTACGATATTGTTGAGGATGAATTTACTGACGTTGACCGACCGGACGTATTAATTATCGAAGGCGTTAACGTACTCCAGAATGGTGAAGATTATCCTGATATAAGAAAACGGGCCTTCATTTCAGACTATATTGATTTTTCAATATATGTCGATGCTGATGAGGATAATCTGCTCAAATGGTATGTTGACCGTTTCCTAAAGCTTAGAGAAAAGACCTTCCATGATCCCTCCAGCTATTTCCATCGCTATGCTCAGATCCCAGAGGATCAGGCTGTAATCATGGCAAAGCTAATCTGGGACGCCGTAAACCATGTAAATCTCATTGAAAACATCAAACCTTGCAGAAACCGAGCGAACCTGGTACTTCAAAAGGGAAGTAATCATTCAATCGAAAATGTCTACCTAAAGAAATAAGATTACCAACACTCCACATGACCCGCGGCGATCTTCTTTTGATCGCCGTTTTTATCGATGATAAGTTCTCCATCATCGTCAATTCCCACAGCAATTCCCTCAAGGCAACGCTCACCATCTGAAACCTTTATATTCAGTCCCTTAAGATGGTCACGACTTAAAAGCTCTTCCTTAAAAGCATTCAAACCAGATCCCTCAAAAGCAGTACAGCACTTACGTAATCCATCAATTAACGCAATTGCAACCTGATTACGCAGACCGGAAGTCCCATGTTCTCTTAGAAAGCCAATAGCCCTTGTCTCGTTTGATTTTGTAAGGGGATCGCAGCTTACATTAACACCAATTCCGATCACCACTGTTAAAGCATTTGAAGAAGGCACTGATTCAATTAATATTCCAGAAATTTTGCCTGTGGGTAAATAGAGATCATTGGGCCATTTAACCGTAATTTTATCTTGAGTAAAAGGCTGCAAAGCCAGCGCGGCGCTCACGCCGGCTGCTACAGAAAGTCCCAAAAGCTTATGATGAGATGAAAAATGCCATGCCATGGATAGCATGATGCATGAACCAAGCCCCGAATTCCATTTTCCGCCGCGACGTCCACGACCTGCAGTCTGAATCTCCGCCATAAGTACATCGCCTGAGACCAGATTTGAGGCAAGCTTCAACATACGCGTATTGGTTGAATCTATCTCATCAAAGATCTGCACCCGTCCCTTGCCGTGGATCTTATTAAAAATGAATGTTTCATCTAAAAAATCCAGAGGATGGTCTAAGACTATACTGTCCCCGCGTAGTGAGATAAGCTTTGGAAAATAAGTATTGGTGTTTTCTAAAGTGGCATTAATAACATCTGAAGAAAGACCTGTAAGTGTTTGCAGTTTTTTAAAGCTTAAACGCTGCTTCTCAGCATTTTGCAACAACTTTAAAAGAGCTACTGACTGTCCTACAGATACTTCCATGCAATTTCTCCCCTGGCACCGTAAACTCTGACCTCAGGCACCAGCTGAATATCAAAACGATTGTGAACCTCAGACACTATATATTTGGCCAAAGCAACGATTTCATGAGGTTTTGCCTGCCCTCTGTTGACTATTACCAGAGCCTGATGCTCCCAGGTTCCGGCATGGCCATGGGTAATATTACGGCAACCGGCCTTATCTATGAGCCATCCTGCAGCAAGCTTGACACTTCCATCTGCTTGCGGATAAGTCGGCATATCAGGATAGACGGCCTTTAATTTGTCACACTGCTCTTTACTTACCAGCGGATTCTTGAAAAAAGACCCCGCATTTCCCACAACCTTTGGATCCGGAAGTTTTGCCCGACGAAGCTTTATGACCTGCTCCCGTACCTCAAAAGGAGAATTCAAGCTACAGCCTTCAAGTCCCTTGTAGGAAAGCTTCGGAGTAAATACAGCAGGAAGCCTTAAGTTTACTTCGGTTACAAAGTAGCGCCTCTCCGGATGCTTTTTAAAAACTGAGGAACGGTAAGCAAACTCACATTCATCACAGGTAAGAGAGCCTTCAACCCTCTTATCTAAATCAAAATACGAAATGGACTCAATAACCTGCCCGATTTCCATCCCGTAGGCTCCAACATTTTGAATGGGAGCAGCTCCTACGGTACCCGGAATTGCTGACAGATTCTCAAGGCCCGGAATATTGCGGGAGATCAGATCCTCAATTAGCTCATCTAAAACCAGACCGCCACCAGCCTTAACGATATAGTCGTCCCCCTGACGGCTTACCTCAAAGGTGCGGATCTCATTTACAAGTACAGTTCCGTGATAGTCCTCTGTAAGTAAAACATCACTACCACTACCCAGGATCAACACCTGTCCCATAGGAGATTTGCGTAAATCCTCAATACTGCGGATCTTAATTAAATTATCCGCATGAACCTGCAAGCCAAAGCTGTTATAAGAAGTGAGATCCTGCATGCTGGCGACCTAATAGAAACGCTCAATCGTACCGCCTAGGGCACGGATCTTTTTTTCAATATGCTCGTAGCCACGATCCATATGATAAATACGATCTACAACAGTAGTACCGGTGGCCGCAAGACCTGCAATTACCAGAGAAGCGGAGGCCCTTAGATCAGAGGACATCACCTGTGCACCATGAAACTGAGGTACACCGTTTATGATCACGGTATTACCCTTAATCTCAATATTAGCCCCCATGCGAACGAGCTCGGGAATATGCATGAAGCGGTTTTCAAATATAGTTTCGGTAACTGAGCTGATGCCATCGGCAAGAGAGTTTAAAACCGTAAACTGAGCCTGCATATCGGTAGGAAATCCCGGATGAGGAGCTGTAATAATATCAACAGGCTTGATGGTACGACCACGCATATCTGCAGTGACGGTATCCCCTTCACAGGTAATAAGTACGTTAGCATGCTTAAGCCTATCTAAAACCACGCTTAAAAGCTCTGGCTTGGTATTTACACATCTGACAATACCACCGGTTGCCGCAGCTGCTACCAGATATGTACCGGTTTCAATACGATCAGCCACAATCGGGTGATCGCATCCATGCAGTTCCTTGACACCGGAGACTGTGATCTTAGAGGTCCCCTCACCGTTGATGCGGGCTCCCATTTTGCGTAGGAATTCAGCTAAATCTACAACCTCAGGTTCCAGTGCTGCATTTTCAATTACAGTAGTCCCCTTGCATAAAGCCGCAGCCATCAGAAGGTTCTCAGTACCGGTAACGGAAACCTTATCCATTACTACAGTACCGCCAGGCAATCTTCCTGAGGGAGCTCTTGCAATGATATATCCATCTCTAAGCTCAATATTCGCTCCCATAGACTCAAGGCCTTTGATATGAAGATCCACAGGACGTGCACCAATAGCACAGCCGCCTGGCAGAGAAACCTCAGCCTCTCCTAAGAAAGCCAGTAATGGACCCAAGGCCATAATTGAGGCACGCATGGTACGCACCAAATCATAGGATGCAGTCTTAGATGTAACCGGGCCCTCAATCACCGCAGTACCAGTCTCACTGTCATAGACACATGATTTACCAAGATCCTGCAGGAGCTTGATGCTTGTTTTAACATCCGCCAGATCTGGAACATTTGTCAGGACTACTTGTTCTTTAGTAAGGATTGTTGCTAGCAAAATAGGCAGAGCAGCATTTTTAGCACCAGAGATGCGTACTTCACCATCTAAGGGAGTGCCGCCTGAGATTTTGAATTTAGCGATGTTGGAAGTCACGATTTTTAAACACAATAAAAAATCTTCCCGCTTTTCTTCTTTCTCAAAAACAGCAGGAGGATCGGGAAACAGTTAACGAATTTTAATCAAAAATTTTCTGGCGGAGAGTATACAAGAAACAAAGACTGTTTTTACGTAATATTGCCAAAAAATTCCATATTTTTTAATCAGACAAAAGGCTTTTATTTGCCGTGCACTGTGTTTCTGATGATTTGTAAGCACTCGCTTACTCATATTCAAAAGGTGTTGTCTGATAGACGTAATAGTTAAGCCAGTTTGCAAACAAAATCGAGGCATGCGATCTCCACGTCATAGAGACCTCAGATGAAGGATCATCATTTTTAAAATAATGCTCAGGGAGCGTAGGATTTAAGCCTGCTAAAGCATCACGACGGTATTCATCTGCTAAAGTCGTAGCATCATATTCAGGATGCCCGGTTACATATACCTGACGTCTGTCGGGAGATACTGCAAGATAAAGTCCGCTTTCAGGACCGTCAGCCAGTATTATCAGATCGGTATTGCGTCTTATATATGGACGACTAAAGTCTACCCAACGTGAATGAGGAGCTAAGAATTTATCATCAAAGCCTCTTACTAAAGTATCAAAGGAATTTAAATTCGTATATTCCTCAAATACTCCGGATAACTTGGTATCACGATATACAGGATCCAGACCATAGAAGGTCTTTAGTGCGGCACATACAGCCCAGCAGCTAAAAAAAGTTGAAGTAACATGCTCCGTACTCCACTTGATAATGCAGCTTAATCTATCCCAATAGATGACATCGGAAAAATCCTTCTGATCAAGTGGCGCTCCGGTAATGATCATGCCGTCGAAATGCTTGTCCTGCACTTCTTCAAAGGATTTGTAAAAATGCTGCAGGTGCTGCTCAGGAGTATTACGGGTATGTCTGTCATCAATGCGCAGCAAGGTGATATTAACCTGCAAGGGAGTATTAGACAGACGTCTCATGTATTGAATTTCAGTGTTGATCTTCTTAGGCATGAGATTTAAGAAAAGCAAATTTAATGGACGGATATCCTGATGAGATGCCCGATCCTCTGTCATAACGAACACCTGCTCACTTTGTAATACAGCTATAGCAGGTAATCCATTAGGGATCTTAATAGGCATAGTTCACTCCAAAATTGCTCAAAAATTTCGTTAATTCCACTCTTTTCAAAAATGATGTGACTTCTCATTATAATCGCTGTTGTGCATATCCATTGTAAATACTAAGGACAGATCATATGCAATTTGAATTGATCTCTACAGGAGATGAAGTCATCACCGGACTTATCGTAGATACGAACGCTTCATGGCTCTCTGGTGAGTTACTATCACTTGGCATCCAGCCTCATTTCCGTTCAACCTGTGGTGACGATCCTGACGATATAAAAAATTTACTGCAGGAACGTTCACAGCATGCTGATATCATCTTTGTAAACGGCGGTTTAGGTCCTACTACTGATGACAATACCTCAGCCTCTGCAGCCCGTGCTGCAGGTGTTGAATTAGTACGCCATCCTGAATGGGTTGAAAGGATCAGGGCATGGCATGAAAAAAGAGGCCGCCCGATGAGTGAGACCAATTTAAAACAGGCCGATATACCGGCCACTGCAGAAGTTATCGATAATCCAAACGGTACTGCCTGTGGCTTTTATATGAAAATCAACCGTGCACTCTGTTTTTTTACTCCTGGAGTACCACACGAATTTAAGGCCATGTATCAGGATTTCATAAAGCCATACCTGCTTGAGCATTGCCCAGATCTGCATGTAACTGAAGTAAAAAGACTTATCACCTTTGGCATCCCGGAATCCATCCTACAGCAAAGAATGAACGATCTTGCTGTTCCTGAAAAGATTGTGATCGGCTATCGTGCCTCATATCCAATCATGGAACTTAAGATCATCTCCCACGGAGCTGACAGAAGAACCATCGATACCTTTGCGCAGTTAGTTAAAGAGAAAATCAAGGGGGTTCTTGTTTGCGAAGACAATCTTAATTTTGCAGATCTCATAGCCAGAAAAATAGGAAATGCCGAGGTTAATATCTTTGATTCTCAAACGTCAGGCCGTATCGCTTTGGAGCTCTCTACTGCACTTAATATTAAAAAGGCACTTGCCGTATCAGCACCTTATGCTGAAGAGCTCAACAATGTTCTGGACGAGAAGGAATGTGATTACTACTTTGCCCTTATTAAAAATACCGCTCAGGACGGCATGACCTTCGTATTTAAGAGTCGTAAATTAAATATTAACCGTAGCTTTAACATCAAGCTTAATATAACCATCAAGGATAAAGCAAAAGCGGCCTACACACTGGCAGCGCAGATGATTATTCTCAGGATCTTGAATAAGGATGATCTACCAGAGCTTGTGATAGGTGAAGTGACTGAAATTCAGTAACGGTAAGAATAAGGGCGGCATACGCCCTTTTCTTTTAAATTAAAAGCAATACGCAGAAATAAAAAAAGCACCGTCAGGTGCTTTCTTCAAAGGAGTTGGCGGAACGGACGGGGAT
>CAVFIO010000099.1:0-7328 GCA_963622535.1 Akkermansia muciniphila | reverse complement strand
CAATGAGCCGTCAGGGGATGGCTATGCGGATATAAGGTTCTCTTTAAATGATGACAGCTGTGGGGTGATCATTGAGCTTAAGAGCACTATGGACAAGAAGGCAATGCCTGAGCTTGCTAAAAAGGCAATCGAGCAGATAAAAGAGAAGCGATACATAGAAGATTTTGAGGGCAATATGGTGCCTAAGGTATATTGCTACGGCATAGTTTTCTGCCGCAAAAACTGCTTTGTGCTGTGTGAAACAAAAAACATGTAAAATTGGGCATCGGTGATGCCTGAACAGTTTTTCATAAGATTGCAGGTGAAATTACACCTCACCTGCATTGCATCAGGCAGGATCTTTACGGTCTTACCAAATTCTTAAAGCTCTCTGATCTCTCATCAACCTTCATAAAGCGCTTGGTTATTCCTGATGCGAGCATGATAAGCATGAGGATCAATGCTCCCCAGGGGCCTATCTTTGAGTAGGGAGTCTGTCCGGTGCGCGTTTTGATGCTTCCCTCTAAAATCTGGAACTTTTCGCGCTCTACGCTCTCAAAGCTGCCGTTGAAGTCAATTAAAGCGGTAACTCCGTTAGTTGTGGAATGCAGCATCGGCTTTTGCAGCTCAAGGGCGCGGATACGGGTGATGTTAAACAGCTGCAGCGGTCCCTTGGTATCTCCAAACCAGGAGTTGTTGGAAATCATTAAGAGCGCACCTGCATCTGCACTATCCATTACCTGAGCATCCTCAGGAAAGATCGCTTCATAGCAGATGATGGGGATGAGTTTTGTCTTTTTTATCTCAATAGGAGATGGTGTTATCTGAGAGGGGGCAAAGGATGACATCGGCAGATCAAAGAGATGACCTAAGGGTCTTAATACTGAGTCAAAGGGGACGAATTCACCAAATGGCACCAGATGACGCTTGTCATAGATCTGCACGCCCTTATCTCCGAGATCTCCTAAGGCTACCAGTGAGTTATAGCGTTTGCTGTCATCACGGCGCAGAATTCCTAAAACCAGAGCAGATTTTTTATCGCTGGCGGCTAAATTTAAATCCTTGATGACATCAATGGCATCGTTTAAATAAAAAGGCAGCGCAGCCTCAGGCCAGATGACAAGCTCATGCTTACCGAGGAGATCGCGTGTGGCATCCCAGTAGATGCCTAGTGACTGGGCAGCTGTCTGGGAGTTAAGTCTCAGCTCCTGTGCAATATTGCCCTGTACCATGGCAACGTCTAATTCTTTATCCTCATGAGTGTAGGTAACGGGAGACAGCATCACGCCGGTGAAGGTAATGATCGCGGCAACCGGTAGAAAAAGAAAGCGTCTTAGGGCGGCCATGGCCACAGCTGATGCACAGATCATCATCAGAATTGAGGTACCGCGTACTCCCACAAGCGGGTGGAAGGATGCAAAGGGACCTTCAAAAACGGTGTGGCCGAAATTAAACCAGGGCAGACCGGAGAACAGGACCGTTGATGAAAAATCGGCAGCTCCGATCGCCACCGGGATAAAGAAGAAGACGAATACCTCTTTTTTCTCTCTTGCAAAGGTGAAGGCCACCATAATAAAGAAGGCATACTGAATGGCAACCAGAGACATTCCTGCGATCAGGATAAGCCAGCATACAGGCAGCGGCATCTTTGCAAAGCCGTGCATCACATAGTTCATCCAGTGTGCCGAGGCACAGAGGTAGGAGACAAAGAATATATAGGTGGTGTAGAAAACGGCTCCCTTTGATTTAAGGCCTGAGAGCAGGATCATCAGCAGCACCATTGCTCCCATGGTGACAATCCACAGCTCGTAAGGGGCAAAGCCCAGGCAGGCAACACAGCCTAAAACCAGAGCACATAGGGTTCTGCCTGATTTTGACAGGCAGAAATTAATAAGTGTGCCTCCATAGAGAAAGCTCACCAGATGGTACACAAGCTTTGACAGCATAATAGCGGATGATCCTCAAGTCCTGTTATTGCGGGGTCTTACGTATCACCTTTAAAAGGTTGATGCGGTGCTCACCTGCCTGAAGTACTTCGATATCAAAATCTCTGATGGTAAGCCTGGCGCCGCTTTGCGGAAAGCTTCCGAGTACATGCAGGATGAGTCCTGCAAAGGTGTCGACATTGACATCCGGCAGGGTGACATTGAAGTATTCCTCAAAATCCTTGATGGGAGTAATACCCTTGATGATATAGGTCTCCTTCTCTCTTGACTTGGAGATTAAAGACTGCTCATCATCCTCATCATCGTATTCGTCGTCGATATCCCCGACAATAAGCTCAAGAATATCCTCAATGGTGATAAGGCCTGATACGCCGCCGAATTCATCTACCACTACGGCAATATGAAAGCGCTTGTTCTGAAATTCCTTAAGCATGGAGGACACGTGCTTGGATTCAGGCACAATTACCGCAGGACGGAGCAGATCTCTGATTGTTGCAACACTCTTGATACCTGCAAGCACGGGGAGCAGATCCTTTGCCAGCAGTATTCCTTCTATGTGATCCTTATCCTCGGAGATCACCGGATATCTTGAGTGACCATGCTCTGAGATGATTCTGGCGGCATCCTCAATACTGAGATCAGCCTGAATTGTCACCATATCGTGACGGGGGATCATGATCTCGGATACCCGCTGACGGCTTACATCAAATACGCCCTTGATCATATCCTCGGCGTTGCGGCTTATGATCTCACGGCGTCTGGCATCATCGATAACATTCTCAAGATCCTCAATAGAATCCGGCTTGCCGGGATGAAAAAGCCTTTGCAGAAAGCCGTCACTGCTTTTGTCGCTCATTCTTCATCATCCTTATAGGGATTATCATAGCCTAGGGCCATGACAGCCTTGATCTCAAGAGGCTCCATGATTTTTGCATCATCATCCTCGATATGATCATAGCCGATAAGATGCAGACAGCCGTGTACTATAAGATGAGCAAAGTGCTCTTCAACACTCTTTTTCTGCTCAAGCGCCTCTTTTTTCAAAACCTCAAGGCACACTATAAGATCGCCTATCAAGGGGAGATCGACCTCAGGCGGGCATTCAAAGGGGAAGGAGAGAATATTGGTGGGGCTGTCCTTGTGACGGTAGATCCCGTTTAAGGCTTTGATTTCGTCCTTTTCAACAATTCTTACTGTAAGCTCGGCATCCTTATCACGACCGCCGGTCTCAAGGGCCCTCTGAGCCCATTTAACCAGAGTCTCCTCTGTGGGAATGCCTTCCTGATCTACAGTGGCAATCTGCAATTCAACATCAGCTTTCATTTTTATTCCTGCACCTTAGAGCCAACATCATCACTGTCTTCTGCTCTGTGCTTTGGTTTATAGACTGAGGTATCGCCGTGGATCTTCTCAAATCTCTCATAGGCATTTACGATTGCGGCGACCACCGGGTGGCGCACCACATCCTGAGAGTCAAAGAAGGTAAAGCCGATTTCATCGGTTCCTGATAATACCTCGGCGGCGTTTTTAAGACCCGAGCGTACATTGTGCGGCAGATCTATCTGTGAGGGATCACCTGTGATCACGGCCTTGGAGTTAAAGCCGATACGGGTTAAAAACATCTTCATCTGCTCAACGGTAGTGTTCTGAGCCTCGTCTAGGATGATGAAGGAATCATTTAAGGTACGGCCACGCATATAGGCAAGAGGTGCAATCTCAATTACGGAGCGCTCAATGAGCTTTTCAACCTTTTCAAAGCCCAGCATCTCAAAGAGTGCATCATATAGAGGCCTTAGATAAGGATCGACCTTCTGTGAGAGATCTCCTGGCAGGAAGCCTAGTTTTTCACCGGCCTCCACTGCAGGACGCGTAAGAATAATACGGGTGACGCTGTTACTCTCCAAGGCATTTACGGCAGCTGCCACGGCAAGATAGGTCTTGCCGGTTCCGGCAGGTCCGATGCCGAAGGTTACATCATGGGAGTATATTTTATTTATATACTCGGCCTGATTTGAGGTACGGGCCTTAACAAAGCCGCGTTTGGTCTTGAAATTCGAGGCTTTTTTATACAGCGCACCCACGGAGCCGCGATCCTCGCTGGCTGCATAGTCATCATCGGTGGCCTCAAGCTTTGAGTGCTCGGTGATGGCAAGATGCACCTGATCGGCCTTAATATAACGGGCCCTGCCGTCCTTGAGCGGGGCCGTATCAACATACAGGGCCTTTAATATCTTTACCGCCTTCGGCAGTTTTCCCAGGGATCCTTCAATATGCACGTGGTTGCCGGCAACAGCAATACGTACCCCTAAGCGTTTTTCAATCTGACGGTAATTGGCATCCTCAGGTCCTGCAAGGCAGGCTAAGCGATCCTTGTCAGAGGGCTCTAGAAAAAAATCCTGACTTATATCTTTCAACTTGGATCCTTAAGCTTTAGACAGTTTCACCACGCAGGGTGTGGGGCAGAACCTCGGTGATTCTGACACGTACCATGGTACCGACAAGGCTCTTATCGCCCTTGAATACGACGATACGGTTGGCAGAGCTTCGTGCCTTGAGCTCACTCTCATCCTTGGCAGAGGTGCCCTCTACCAGAACATCCTGCACTGTGCCCAGATATTCCTGGCTGTACTCACGGGCATATTGCTCAAGCAGTGCCTGCAGCTGATACAGGCGCTGCTTTTTATCGTGCACTGATACCTCATCCTCATAATCAGCAGCCGGGGTTCCGGGACGCTTTGAATAGATGAAGCTGAAGCTCTGATCAAATTTAACCTTGCGTACAAGCTCCATGGTCTCTTCAAACTGCTCGGCAGTTTCACCCGGGAAGCCTACGATAAAATCTGATGAAATTCTGGCGCTGGGGCGTACGGCACGGATCTTGGATATAAGCTCAAGATAGGAGGCTGCGGTATAACGGCGGTGCATACGCTCAAGTATTCTGTCAGATCCTGACTGTACCGGAATATGAATGGCATCAGCTATGACGGGCAGGGCGCCTATGGCTTCAACCACCTCGTCGGTAAAGTCCATGGGATTTGATGTGGTAAAGCGTACACGCTCCACTCCCTCTAAGGCACATACCTCATAAAGAAGCTCTGCAAAGGAGCATTCAGAGCCGTCATCATTAAGGCCTCTGAAGGAATTAACATTCTGACCTAAAAGATGTAATTCCTTAGCGCCGCTTGCAAGGTGTCCGCGGCACTCCTCAAGGATGTCGCTTACACGGCGGGATTCCTCCTCGCCTCTGGTGTAGGGGACAATGCAGTAGGTGCATTTGTTGGAGCAGCCTTCCATGATGGTTACAAAGGCAGAGGCTCCACGGCGGCCCTGCATAGGCAGGGTATCGAATTTTTCCATGGAGTCGGCTTCAACATCACAGCAGGGACGGCCTGTGGCCTTGTATAACTCGATTAAATCGGGCAGACGGTGAATGGTCTTGGGGGAGAATACTATGGATACTCCGCGATCCTCATCGATTATCTTCTGTCCAAGCTCGGTACCGACGCAGCCGCCTAAGGCCACCACGGTGTCATTTTTAACCTCGCCCGTATGTCTCCAGGCGTCTATCTGGTTGAAAACCTTGTTTTCTGCCTTGGCACGTACGGCACAGGTAACCAGGACAATGATGTTGGCATCGCCCGGGTTCTGTACCTCGGCATAACCACGGCTGTTTAATAAATCACGGATACGACCGGTGTCGTAGACATTCATCTGGCAGCCCCATACTGCGATGTAGAAGGTGCCGAGCTGAAGCTTGAGATCGGAGAGCGGTTTTACGCTTATAGAAGTCATTTTGTTCCAATAATAAAAAAAATCCTGCCCATTGTACTAATTAAGAGCAGCTTGCGCATCACAAAAGATAGGGACATGCCGGAAATTTTGTCAGGAATTCGCTTTTTTCCCCAGCTGTTCTTCACTTTCCCTGATATAACGCTCATTTTCATGTCTTAATTCACAGCCGGCTGCTACGTAACGGATTATTTTTTTCACCAGTGTCTCAAGCTCTGATCCTTCAGTGTAATCGGCAGGGGCAAAGTATTTGATGCGCTCATCGCGGATTAAGCCGTAGACCTTGTCCTTATTGTTGAGCTTTGGATCATAAACGCCGATGGAGTGGCCGCCAAAGCTGTTGACAAGCTTCATGCAGGGGATATCTGTGGCACTGTCACCTAGGTAAATCATATTGCTGAAGGGAACGCGCATTTCTGATTTTTTATAGTAGGTATTGACGTTGTCATCGTTTACACCGATGGCACCCTTTTCTATGCGGAAGAGGAACTGGGTTTTGTTGGTGAAGTTGATGATCTGTGAGGGCCATACGGCAGCACCGCCTTCGTTGTACAGAAAGGTATTGGCGTAGATCATGCGGAATTTCTTGCCGATCCTGGTGCCCTCGATCATATCCTTGATGCCGGAGGAGATGATGTAGTGCTCAACCTTCAGGTTGTACCTCGCCCCCTCTGCATCCATGCGGTCAAACCAGGTATCGACTCCGTCATAGAGTCTGACCTTGGAGCCAAAGCGCTTGAGCACGTCACGCTTTACATAGAAGTTGTTTTCAGCACCCTTGAGCATCATATACATATAGGCAAGGTTAGGATCCATACCGTGCTTTAGGGCCAGCGCATTGGAATCATTCCAGAATTTCTGGACATCTTCCTGAAGCCTCTGGATATAGCCCTGAGCCTGCATATCCTCAGGTGACAGGGTTTTATCAAAGTCATAGCAGAATGCCAGAATGTCCTGAGGTTTTTGTTTTGGATCTGATATATGCTCGTGTGCCATGTATGCTCCGCTTTTTGTCAGAATATAGCAGTAATGCATGAGAAAAGATCAGATAAAAAGCATTTTTCTGCGATTTATCAATGATTGTTTTTCAAAAAATACTGCACTGACGCTGTCATTAACTGTCGGATTTTAACGAAAATTAAGAAAAAATCCATATAATTCAAAAAGATAGCTTGTTTTATACAAAATAAATCAAAATTAGTTTGACAATTGCAAAAGCGTCTTTATAATATGCCCCGTTGTCAGTCACTCCTGACAAGGATTGTTAGGGGTATAGCCAAGTGGTAAGGCAGCGGGTTTTGATCCCGCCATTCCCTGGTTCGAACCCAGGTACCCCTGCCACCGTGACACAACATATAAAGAGTTGGGGCATAGCCAAGTGGTAAGGCAGCGGATTCTGATTCCGCCATTTCCAAGGTTCGATCCCTTGTGCCCCAGCCAACCTATTCTAGTGGCTAAGTAGCTCAGTCGGTTAGAGCGCGGCACTCATAATGCTGAGGTCACTGGTTCGATTCCAGTCTTAGCTACCACGTTATCCGTGGTACATCAGAGAATTTTATTTGGGGCATAGCCAAGTGGTAAGGCAGCGGATTCTGATTCCGCCATTTCCAAGGT
>CAVFIO010000098.1:0-7455 GCA_963622535.1 Akkermansia muciniphila | reverse complement strand
CCAAGGGTGAGGGTCTTGGTAACCAGTTTTTAATGAACATCCGTGAAACTGATGCCATTGCCCACGTGGTACGCTGCTTTGATGACGAAAACGTCATCCATGTCTCAGGCAAGGTCAATCCCCGTGAGGATATTGAGATCATCTCAACTGAGCTTGCTTTATCTGATCTTGAGATCTGTGACAAGGCCCTGCAGCGTCTTACCAAGCGTGCCCGCACCGGCGGTGACAAGGAGGCTCTAGCTCAGGTGGTAGCTTTGGAAAAATGCAAGCCAGCTCTTGAGGCCGGTAAAAATCTGCGTCAGGTTGATTTTACCAGGGCTGATCTTGAGGCACTTAGAACCTTCCAGTTTTTAACCTTAAAGCCTGTGATGTATATTGCCAATGTATCAGAGGATGGCTTTGAGAATAATCCTTATTTGGATGAAGTAAACAAGATTGCCGCCGAGGAAGGCTCTATCGTAGTTCCCGTGTCTGCCGCCATTGAGGCTGATCTTGCCTCCATGGAGGATGAGGATCGCAAGGAATTTATGGAATCCATGGGACTTACCGAGCCAGGCCTCAACCGTGTGATCCGTGCAGGCTACTCCCTTCTTGGCCTTCAGACCTTCTTTACCGCAGGTCCCAAGGAGGTTCGTGCCTGGACAGTAAAGGTAGGTGCCACTGCCCCGCAGGCTGCCGGCAAGATCCACTCAGACTTTGAACGCGGCTTCATCCGTGCCCAGACCATCGCCTATGATGACTACATCAAATATAACGGTGAGCAGGGTGCCAAGGAGGCCGGCAAGCTACGCTCCGAGGGTAAGGATTACATCGTTCAGGACGGTGATCTCTTTGAGTTCCTCTTTAACGTCTAAAAGATAAGCTCCCAATAAAAACAGCACCTTCTCATGATAATAAGAAGGTGCTGATATCATCTGAAAGCAGCTAAGTTCTCTATTCAGAGCTCTTACCGGTACTTACGATAAAGATATCGCCTCTTATCTGCTCTAACACCAGCTCACAGGCTGATGAATTTATCGATCCGAAGAAGGATGATTTAGGACTTGATCCCATGCATACCATGCGTGCATCAAGTTTCTCGCAAAGACGCGGGATCTCCTCATCAATACGCCCCTCCACGACATGCGTGTGCTCAAGCGGAATATTGTGGCTCTGGGCAAACTCCTCGACAATACGATGGTGTACTCCCACACGGCTTATGGTGCCGCCTGCTACAATCTTTGATAAGGAGGTATCACCTGCCATAAGTCCGCGGTTTACAGGAGAGACACAGTTTACGATATGCACCTCACCGTTAAAGTGCTGGGCAAAGAGCTTGGCAGCAGTTAAGAGCTTCTCATCTAAAATCTTAAGATGCGAGCTCTCCTCAAAATCGATTGCAAGCAGAATGACCTTGCCAAGCTTGCTCTGACTGTTCTCATCCTTGACGACTAACAGCGGCACCCTGCAGGATTTCATGATGCTGCTGTCGATGGTGCTGATAAAGAGATCCTTTATGGTATTACGACGGTTGGCAGAGATGATCGCCAGCGCGTAATTCCCCTCATTGCACTCCTTTGAGAAGGCTCCTGACACATCCTTTGAGAAGATCACCTTTAAATGGAAGTTCTCAATGGCGCTGTATTTACGGCGCAGAACCTCAAACTCGGATTTTACTCTGACCCTGATATCGTCCTCAGTACCGCTCTTCCATTCATTGATCACACGTACTGCAGTTACATCAATAGCTGGTTCAAAGCGTGCGTATTGTGCTGCTCTGCCAATCGCAGGCTGTTCCTCACCGGGCTTTAAAAGCACCGCAAAAGTATTGTTGCTCTCGGCCATATTTCCTCCTGACACCAGATTGTCGCCAACTACAAAATTACGCGTCGCAGGCAAATTCAACAGCTTAAGTTTAGCCTGATCTCAATTCATAAAATGAGACATCTTTCATAGATATATCTTACATACCAAAATACAGAATATCTCAGCTGTTTATGAAATAATTTTTCATATTATAGTTATTTTATGCCTGAAGACTAAAACTTATTTAAGAATAGCAGAAAAAAATCCCCCATCCTCCGTAAGACAGAGGATTACAGGCAGGCTTGGGCAGAGGCTCTGTAACTGTTTCCCGAAACAAAAATGAATCTGATAGCGGGAAAGATCAGATGCCACTTAGCCAGTCGGCAATATCTATGATCCTGATCCCTTCATACTGGTAGGGTTCATATCCGGTTCTGGCAATCACCATCTTAGGATAGGCATCCCTGATCTGCAGCAGCGGACTTACCTCGCGCTCAAAGATCTCTTCATCACTGATATTGTCAGATACCTGAATATAGAGCTTTTCACTGCGGTGAACCGCCACAAAATCGATCTCCTTTTTATAAAGTACCCCGACATATACCTCAAAGCCCCGGCGCAGCAGCTCTATCGCAACAATATTTTCTAAAACCCGCCCGTGATCAGGATTGTGTGTTCCGGGCCTTGCATAGCGGAAGCTGTGATCGCTCAGATAATACTTGTCATTAGATGCCAGGTATTTTTTAGCGCGAATGTCATATCTTGAGAATTTATAGAAGGCAAAGGAGTTGCATAAGTAAGACAGATAGCTGCCTGCGGTTTTATGATTGATGTTACCGCAGCTTTGTTCCACCTCAGATGACAGCCTTTCAGCGATACTCCTCGCCGAGATCTTACTTGAGATATTATCCGTCATAAAATCAGCAACTCTGTCCATGAGCGCGCTGTTGCGTATTTTATATTTCTGCCTGATGTCACGCACGAGCGTGTCGAAAACCTCCCGGATATAACCATATCTGGCATCAGGATCACTATACAGGTAGGATCCAGCCATGCCTCCCTCCTTAAGATAAAGTTCAAAGGCCGCGTAGTTATCCTGAAGATCAAAATACTGCTTAAACTCTGCAAAGGAGAAGGGAAAGACTCTTATTTCATAAGAGCGCCCCGTAAACAAGGTAGCAAGATCAGAGCTTAACAGGAAGGCGTTAGAGCCTGTGATGTAGATATCATACTGCTCCATGGCATGCAGGCTGCTGACAGCTGTTTCAAAGCCTTTGCACATCTGGATCTCGTCAATCAGTACGAAATTCTCACAGCCCTTTACAAACGATTTCTCTACAAAATCATGCAGAGCATGGGCTTCCTTATACTCCTCAAATCTTAAGAGATTGAAGTTTATGTGGATCACATTGGCATTTGCCACATGCGCTTTAACATACTCTGCAAAAGCCTCCAGAAGCTTTGATTTGCCGCTGCGGCGCACACCGGTGATGATTTTAATATCAGGTGTGCCCATGACAGCTATCATCTTCTGCAGGTAAGCTGTTCTTGAGATAAGCTTCATAACATTTCACCCCGTTTAAATGATGCGAGATCTGTTTCCCAAAATCAATATATTTTTGATTTCGGGAAATAGAATGCCAAACAAGAGCTGACACCCGGGCTCAAAAAATGTAGCGTCCCATCAGAAAAAGATGAAATTACAGTGCATAGGGAAGAATGCAGGGAAAAAAGCTCCGGCAGGATGAATGCACCCTGCCGGATCTTTTATTTTCAATTCAGGCGCTTAATCTCAGACCATTAAGGCCTGACTGATGATCTCTTTATCAGAAATCATCGTGACGTCTTGAGCGTGCTGAGGAGAAGCCGCGCTCAGAGCGTGATCCGCTGCGACGGGGACGGTCACTAAAGCGTCTGTCATCAAAGCTGAAGGATGGACGGTCTCCTCTGCGTAAGCGGCGATCATCACCACGGAAGGAGCCGAAATCCCTGTCACGGCCAAAGCCTCTGCGCTCATCGCGATTGAAGCGATCACCGCCGCGGCTACCGCGATCATCACGGCTGAAGCTGCGACGGGATCTGTCAGAGTAGTCAAAGCGACGCTCTGAACGTTCACGGTGACCGTGAGGAGGCTCGGCAGTATAAATACGCAGATCAAGAGGTCTGCCGCAGACACGGGCATCAGCGAGGATATCCATGGTCTCCTGCGGCATACCATCAGGCAGATCAACGGTGGTGAAGGTATCAAAAATTGAGATCTCACCTATGTACTTGCTCTCAAGGTTACCCTCATTGGCAATGGCACCCACGATCTGACCTGGCTTGGCACCGTCACGACGGCCCACCGCGAGGCGGTAGCGGCACATCTTCATATCAGGGAATTCACGCAGCGGCTGAGGCTCGGCAGAAGGACTGCGACGGCGGCGATCACCCTTATCTCCCCTGTCCTCAAGAGTACGGGCAGCAGGCTCAGGCTGGGTTTCATCCAAGAACAGATCCTCATCCCCGCGGCACATCTTGGCCAAAGCAGCAGCCAGGGTCTCAGGCTCAATTGAATCATCAGACAACAGCTCGGAGATAACCTCCTCGTACTGCTCAAGCTCTCCTGCCTCAATGGTCTCAAGCACCTGATTTTTAAAGTTTTCAAGACGTACCTTGTTGACATCGGCAGCTGTAGGCATGGTCATAGGCTCAATCTTCTGATGAGTCATGTTTTCAATCATGCGCAGAGCACGGCGCTCACGGGGAGATACGAACAGAATAGCCTCACCCTGACGTCCGGCACGTCCCGTACGGCCGATACGGTGCACATAGCTTTCGGCATCATAGGGGATGTCATAGTTAAACACATGAGTGATGCGATCAACATCAAGGCCGCGGGCGGCCACATCAGTTGCAATCAGAATATCAAGAAGTCCTGACTTTACACGCTCAATGACCTTCTCACGCTGACGCTGGGGGATATCACCATGCAACGCTGCACAGGAGAAGCCGCGGGCCATAAGCTTGTTGGCAACATCCTCGGCATCAGTCTTGGTACGCACGAACACGAGCACGGCATCATAGCTTTCAACCTCAAGAATGCGGGTCATGGCATCAATCTTGTGGGCACCTGATGCCACCCAGTAGCGCTGATGCACGGTTACTGCAGTTGCAGTCCTGGATTTGATCTCCACGTTCTCAGGCTTTCTTAGGTGAGAACTGGCGATCTTTGCTATTGCAGGAGGCATGGTTGCTGAGAATAAGGCTGTCTGACGCTCCTCGGGAGTATTAGAGAGGATCCAGTCCACATCATCGATAAAGCCCATGCGCAGCATTTCATCGGCCTCATCAATAACAGCAAAGCGCAACCTTGAGAGATCGAGCTTGCCCTGCTTGATTAAATCGATAAGACGGCCCGGAGTTGCCACTACCACCTGCGCACCGTGACGCAGAGATCTGATCTGATTTTCATAGGAGGCGCCGCCATATATTGGAGCCACATGAAAATCCTCCATGAATTTGGCAAAATTCTGCAAGGCCTCGGCAACCTGCAAGGCAAGCTCACGGGTAGGCTCCAGGATCAGGGCCTGACAGAAGCGCTCGTCGGTGTTGATTAAGGACAATATAGGAAGTGCGAAGGCTGCAGTTTTACCGGTACCGGTCTGAGCCTTGCCGATCAAATCGCATCTTTTTAAAAGCAGAGGAATTGACTGCTCCTGAATAGGAGTGGGACTTTCAAAGCCCATAGCCTTAATGGCCCTGACCACATAATCAGCAAGACCGAGATCTTCAAAGGCGGTAAGATCTTCCTCATCATCAGGACCGTCATCTGCAAGCAGGGTGCTCTCAGCAGCACCTGAGGATACAGCACTTAAGCTGTCATCATGCTTTTTTGCTTTTTTTTCTTCATTATCATCACGGCAATTTCCGGCAGTCTCACAATCCTGCACCACCTGATCTCCAGTTTCCTCAACGGCAACGATTTTTTCCAAATCCTCAGACACTTTTATACCTCTAAACAGTGTGCTCCAAAGCACACTCACAAACAACCAGACGAACAGTGCACTACTGCACGCCACACAAGGAAGGCGCCAACGAAATCGCTATCTAAACTGAAATGATATCTGCTCTTTAAAGAGCACCTTTCACATCTCTATGCTTTCCTGAAATGCTGATATTCTTGAAAAGATACTAACGCTTCACTGCCAAGGCTGTCCTGTCATCGAATAACGAACAGGAAAGGTTACAGCCTTAATAAGTCAAAAGAGCCTAAACCCACGGCTTCTGCTGACACGCCCTCAATTTTGGCGTCATTATACAAAGAAAAACGCGGTTTTACCGCACAGATACTTTATTTTCGTTGATTTTCAAGGCAGATCAATACCCGCAGAGCATCTGCGACTGTACTGAAGCAATCTCATGCTCTGCAAAATACGCAAACCACAGCTCCTGTTTTAAAGCTCTCAAGCCTGATATTTTTCCATTCAAAAGACAGATGAATAACGCCTGAATAAAAGAAAGCGACCTTATTCTCCAAAGATGGAAAAGGCGCTACAATTGATAACTGTTAAACGGAAATAATGCAGATAATTGTATGTTTTCACATAAAAAATCAACTGCATTATGTCCTTCATACTTTTGCACGTTTTTAATTTTTCCATCAGATAAAAAAGGAGCATTACATGGTAAAGCATATTGTCACCTGGCAGTTTAAAGATGGCACTGAAAATGAGGTAAAAGCCTTCTTAAAGGGACTTGACGGTCTTATGGGTGTTGTAGAGGTATTACGCTCTGTTGAGACTCACTATAATCAGAATGCCAAGGAAGGCATTACCGGTGCCCTGATCTGCACCTTTGATTCCATGGAGGATCTTGCATCCTATGCCTCCGATCCCCGTCATCTTGCTGTTGCTGCCTTATGCAAGCCTATTAGAACCTCCCGTATTGCTGTTGACTTTGAGATCTAATGCTTACATCTTAGGCTAAGAGCAATCAGGAGCGCAAATATCTGCAAAAAAGTGGTAGCCCCCTTAAAGCAAAGGCTTTAAAGAGACAGAAATTCTGATCAAGAGGTAACTGTATGCACAATGACCCCCTCATGACTGTCAAGGAACTAGACCGTCTACCACTTTCGCTGGATGACTTTCACCAGTTACGTCGGGAAAACAAGATCTACATAGACAAAACAGCTCTTGTCTATGATTTAGCTGTCAGAAGAAAAAGATACTTCTTTTTATCAAGACCCCGTCGCTTTGGCAAGACCCTACTCATCTCTACCCTTGAAAGCCTGTTTAAAAACGGTCTGCAGGATTTTAAAGGCCTGGCCATTGAAAAGCTGTGGGATGACAGAACCTATCCTGTCATCAGAATAAACTTTGCCTTATGTAAGGAATTTGATTCCATTGAAGTATTTAAGGCCAGAATGACAGATGCTGTAAGTAAGGCTTTTAAGTATGCAGGATTTATTTTTCCAAAAACAGATAATGATTTATTAGGTGTCGGCTCAAGTGTAAAGGAATTATTCAATAAGCTTGCCCAGGATATAAATCCGGTGCTGCTTATTGATGAATATGATGCTCCGCTTAATGCCTGTTTAAACAGACCTGAGCTTTTTCATAAGGTACGCAGTGAGCTCAATGATTTCTATGCAACTATCAAGGATATAAGCGGCAGACTGCGCTTTTTCTT
>CAVFIO010000097.1:0-7578 GCA_963622535.1 Akkermansia muciniphila | reverse complement strand
GTTATATCCAAGACCATAAATCTTCTGTCTGACATCTTTGAAGGGACAGGAACTTTGCACCTGATGAAAAGATGAAACTTTGATATCACAGTTTAAGCGCGGATCAGGTAAATCAATATCTTTAGCAGAATTTCCTGTAACCAGATCAGGAAAAGCATTTAGCAAATGCTCCTTAAATAAACGCTCAATATAGGTACCAACAGCCTTGCCGTCTGTTACACCTTTTAAGGCATCATGCAAAATTAAATTCTGCTCTTTTGCAAAGACGATTGCACAGTCAAACAATGAGGTTAGATTTAACGAGTTCATAGCATGCTGCATCAAAAAAAGAATTACAGGCGGAAGTGTCAAATAATTATAACAGCGAACATACAGGCAACAATTAGCTTAGCTCTAACAGCCTTAGAAAAGGGATTTTACATACATGTCAGCTATTAGAAAAACAGCCCTGTAAACTATCAGGAGCGAGCTCTCCATCATTATCGCCATCGCCTTAAATCCTGTGTTTCAAAAAGCATTCTGCATCATGAGAATAGATCACACCTACTGCCTGCAAATAAGCGTAGATGACCGTTGTCCCAACGAATTTCATGCCGCGTTTTTTCAAATCCCTGGATATGCTGTCTGACAGCTCCGAGCTTGTCCGTCCGGTTTCGTAGATTACTTTGCTATCTGACCAATGCCAGATGTAATCTGCAAAGCTGCCGTATTCCTGCTGAATCCCGCGGAACACCCGTGCATTTGTTACGGCAGCCTTTATTTTCAGGCGATTGCGGATAATACCGGGATTGTTACGCAGTGCCTCCATCTTGTCTTCATCATAGGCACAGATCTTTTCCAAATCAAAGCCGTCAAAGGCTTCACGAAAGGCATTCTGCTTATTGAGAACACATTCCCAGGACAGCCCTGCCTGAAAGCATTCCAGTATCAGCATCTCAAAGAGAGTGCGATCATCATGCACAGGAACACCCCATTCTTCATCGTGATAACGGATGTACCGCTCATTCTTCGGATTTGCCCAGCGGCAGCGTATTTTTCCATCTGTCCATTCCATCCGTATCCCTCCTTTCCAAAGTGTATTTCTTAAATCTGAAGGCTATCATGTCCCTAATGCAGACATGAGCATGGAGAACTATCCCCTCTCTGCTGGAGGCTTAAGGATCAGTATATTGAGATTTTATAAAACACATACATTCATCAGGGTAAATTATTTTTCACCGCCATCATGCTATGCCTCTTATCTTTGCAACACCTTGCACTTCAGCATCATGAGTCAAGCATAAAGCTTAGAGATCATCTACAATATTCGTAAAGCAACAGGAGATAAAAATGCGCCTACTCATCAATACTATGGCCCCGTTACAGCAGTGGTTTCTAGACAGCCTTGCAAAAATTGGTGAATGTAAAAGAATTGATAAGCTTGATGATGACAACCGTCAGGATTTTCTGGGAAGTGCTGAGGTTATGGTGTGCTCAGGAGGATCACGTGCTCCCAAAACTTTAATTGATGAAATGCCTAACCTTAAAATCATTGCAGTATACGGCACAGGCTATGACGGAGTGGATGTAAAACACTGTAAAGAACGCGGCATCATCGTAACCAACACTCCTGCCGTGATGAAGGATGATGTTGCAGATACCGCAGTAGCGTTGCTTTTAAATATTGCAAGAGAATTTCCCGGGGCACATAAGCATGTAGTAACCGGGGGATGGCTAAAGGGTCCCTGCCCGCTTACTACTCGTGTGACGAATATGCGTGTAGGTATAGCAGGCATGGGTGCTATCGGTCAGGAAATTGCATCACGCTTAAAAAACGGCTTTCGCTGTGAGATCGGCTATTACGCCCGTCATCAGAATTCAGATCTCCCCTATACCTTCTACAGCTCTATAAAAGATCTGGCTTTATGGGCTCAGGCACTGATTTTAGTACTGCCAGGTGGTAATGCGACCTTCCATTTAGTAGATGAGAAAGTGCTCAAAGCTCTGGGTAGAGACGGTTTTTTAGTAAATGTTGGCCGCGGCTCTCTGGTTAATACCAAGGCTCTGATAAAAGTCTTGGCTAACAAAGAGTTAAAGGGATGTGGTCTTGATGTATTTGAAAGAGAGCCTGTTTTGCCCTATGAGCTTTTAAATCATGAAAATGTATGCGTACTGCCGCACGTAGGCTCGGCAACCTTTGAATCCCGCGATGCCATGGCTAATCTGGTTTTAGAAAATATAGAAGGTTTTCTTGGCAAGGGACAGGCTGTAACTGCAGTACCGGAGCTTGCATGAACGCAGTAGAGCTTGCACACCTTACGCGTCATGATTTAAGCCATCTGTCACGCTCCCTATATGCGTTCTTCATAAGTCCCAGACTTGAGCGCGGCATCATGACACTCACCATGAATGAGGTATTGTCATATCTTGAAAATACCTCAGCGATATTTCCTACATCCGGAGATATGCGTATTGCCCAGCTGGCGCTAACCGAGCTTGAGCATGCAGGATTTATAAAAAGAGCTGATGAGAAGGCCTCATATGAGGGACAGGAGTTAACCTTTCCTTTCTTCAGTGCTCCTCTTGAAATGATCCCTGAACGTCCGTTTAATATGACGGCAGACTGGAAACCTGGTCCATCCTTTATTCAAAGTTGTATGATCTGTGGACTTGAGGACAGCAATTACAGTGATCAGGAGCTGAGAGCCTTTTGTGTCTACTGGAGCTCAAAGGCAGAGGAGCGATCACAAACAGCCTGGGAGCGTGCTTTTGCCCAGCGTCTTATGAAATCACGACAGGCCAAGGCAAGAAAGAATACCCTAAAGGCTCAGGAACCGATTGGAAAAACCGCCATTCCGAAAGCTCAGACTATTGCCAACCCTTATCAGGCAGAACGCTGATTTTTTGCTGATGCACTGATTTCATGTAAGATTACTCATCTGGAGGAGTATTACCATGAAAATTACTTCACGTAACAAAACCTTAAATCTGAATACCCCTGCTGTAATGGGAATATTAAATGTCACGCCGGACTCCTTCTCTGATGGAGGACTTTTTAATAATCCTATCAAGGCTCTGACTCATGCCCGCGCCATGGTATCAGCAGGCGCAGCCATCATCGATATCGGCGGCGAATCCACCCGTCCCGGAGCTCAGGCTGTATCGGTGCAGGAGGAAATGGACCGCGTGGTTCCCGTAGTAGAGCTGATTTCAAAAGAGCTTGATGTATTTATCTCAATTGATACCTCACAGCCTCAGGTAATGAAGGAGAGCTATGACGCCGGTGCCCATATCTGGAATGATATCCGCGCACTTTCAATTGACGGTGCCCCTCAAATGGCAGCCAGCCTTAATATTCCTGTGATCCTCATGCATATGCAGGGGCAGCCGCGTACCATGCAACAGGCTCCTCACTATGAGGATGTAGTAGGAGAGGTTATCAGGTTCCTGATAAGAAGAATAGATGTTGCCCTGGCTGCGGGTGTTGCACAGGAAAACATCATCCTCGATCCGGGCTTTGGCTTTGGTAAGAGCGTCAGGGATAACTACGAGCTTCTAGCCTCTCTTGATGCGCTTTGTGAACTGGGATATCCTGTGCTCTCTGCGCTGTCACGTAAATCTATGTTAGGTGCGGTAACATCACAGGCCAAAGCCCATGACAGAGTTATCTCATCTGTTGCAGGGCATCTCATCTCGGTTATGAAAGGTGCGTGCATGGTGCGGGTGCACGATGTAAGAGAAACAGTTGAGGCTCTGCAGGTTTTTAATGCCATGAAAAACTATAAGGATATCAGTTGATGCAGACTTGGTATACAGCCGCCATTGCGCTTTTCTCCTGCGCATTATCTCCATGTTTGTCCGCGCTTTTATGTGCGCTGTCAGGATCCAGGATCCTGCCTAGAATTGCCCCGGTGCTGTCTTTGATAGCCGCAGGCTTTATTCTGGCACTAGGACTTGGCCATGTGCTGCCGGAGGCTATGGAGCACAGCGAGCCCCACTATATCGGCTTAACAGCCCTGATCGCAGTACTGGCACTTACCCTGTTTGAAATGATGTTTTCATCAAAGCATCAGCACGACGGGCAATGTCACCACTCACAAAATGCCAGAGCTCTGGCTCATGGAGGAGCGGCCCTGATATCAGGGACAGTCCTTCATACCCTGTGTGACGGTGTGATCATCGCATCTGCCTATATGAGTGATATTAACGTCGGTATGGCAGTGACCCTGGCAGTGATCATGCACGAAATAGCCCATGAGGTTGGTGATTATGCCCTGATGCTGTCACTTGGCATGACTAAAAAGGGGGCATTCATAATCAACATTGCAGCCTTAAGCGGAACCCTAGCAGGAGCCATTGCCGCGATGCTGCTTTTAAGCGGCTTTGAAGAGCTTCTGCCCTACGCACTTGCGATGTCAGCTGCAAGCTTTATCTATGTATCACTGTCTGATCTGCTGCCACGCCTGCGCAAGGCCGGAACTGCACCTCAGGCCCTGCTGCGCTTCAGCCTGGTGCTTGCAGGAGCCATACTATGTCTGCTACTTGCATCTCACGATTAAGGCTGATTATCAAAAGGCTGGAGCGGTGCGTTAAAAGACAGAGTGCGTGCCTGCTTCAGCTTATCAAACTTCACCTCATACTCGCCCTGAGCAGACTGCACCTGCAGAACAATGCCCGGTCCGAAGATCTCGTGAAATACACGGTCGCCTTCTTTAAAGGAAGGATCACAGACAGCACTTAATGCAAATCTGCCTCTGTTTATTTTTCCGCCCTTTTCTATGACAAGATCCTCTTTAATATCAGAGAGAAAACGGGATGGATCCCGCTGCTGTCCATTGGAAAAGCCGCCGCTTTGAGTCATAAAAAGCTGCTTTTTAGCACGCGTCATAGCCACATACATCAGACGGCGCTCTTCTTCGATATCATCTACCGTAGCACTTTTGGCAGAGGGGAAAATACCATCAGTCATGCCAGCTAAAAACACATAATCAAACTCAAGGCCCTTTGATGCATGCACGGTCATAAGCTTAACTACGCCACGGGCTGCGTGATCATCACTGTTTGAGGTTAAAGCCACCCGGGAGAGAAAATCTGCAATATTGGTATTCTCTCCTTCATTTTCCTCAAAATCATAGGCAAGCTGACGCAAGGCTGTGATCCCCTCAAGTCTTGTTTCATCACCGCTGTCCTTCAGATGCTCTTCATACAAAAAGCCGTTTAGTACGAGCTCTAAGGCAAGCGTAGGCTTAAGCCTGTCAAGCTGCTTATTCAGATCTAAAACCTTCTGCACAAACTGCTTAATCGTTGTTCCCCTGCTGATTTTAGGATCATCGATGCTGTGCAAAAGCTGCGAGAACAGTGAATTTCCATCTGCTGATGCATCAAGGCTTAAGCGCTCAAGACGTTTATTTCCAAAGCCGCGACGGGGCTCGTTTACCACCCTTTTAAAAGCCAGATCGTCATCAGGATTTAAGCAAAGTCTTAAATAAGAGGTGATGGTTTTAATTTCGGCTCTGTCTAGAAAAGCAGTACCGCTCATGATTTTGTATGGAATTGAATGCCTTATAAAAGCCCGTTCAATCTCACCTGCAACATGAGTTGCTCTGTAGAGTACACTGACATCAGCATGAGGATTTAAAGAAAAGAGCTCCAGGATTTCATCTGCAATATACTCAGCCTCCAGCACCTCACTTGCAGCATGGATGATGGCAGGCTTCATGCTCGCGGTAAAATCATCAACAATTCTGAAATCAGGATCCTTTACGGATTCAATACGGCTGTGCTCATCCATTACCTGCAGCAGAGCAGATGCTTCATCCTCATCATTTAATTTTTGAGGCGTATAGATCTTTACCATATCCGCCATCAGAATATCCCTGCGCATAGCCTCAAGGTGCTTGCGGCCTGAGTCCTGATTGTGACTTATAAGAGAGAAGGCTGCATCCAGAATATCGCGGCTTGAACGATAGTTCTTAGTAAAAACAAAGCTTAAGGCCTCCGGATGAATGGCGGTAAAATCGATAAAGAACTTTACATTAGCGCCGCGGAATGAATAGATGGTCTGATCAGGATCGCCTACAATGAAAAGATTGCCGTGAAAAGCTGAAAGGATCTCAACCAGCTCGTACTGCTGGGCATCGATATCCTGAAACTCATCAACCATTATATATTCCAGCTTTTTTTGCCACTGCTCTCTGATATCCTCACGGCTTTTTAAAAGATACAGCGTAAAGGCAATGAGATCATCAAAATCTAAGGCTCCTGCGGTACGCTGCATAAAAAGATAGCGGTAGAAGACCTGCTCCTTAGGAGATTGTGAATTCTCAATAGCTCTCAATAATTTGGTGCTGTCAAAGCACAAGAGATCCTCTACATAGCCAAGATCCGAGCTTTTTCGCTTATCAATATATTCCCACGCATCATTTAAGCTCAGCTGACGGCCGTTGATGCCAAGCTCCAGATAAACTGTCTTTAAGGAGTTCTTGACATCGGCAACATCCCATAGAGTAAAGTTGCCCGATCTGCCCAGGGCATCAGATTCCTGCCGTAAAAACTCACAGCAAAAGCCATGAAAGGTTGACACCATGGGATCGATCCCGTCGCCGCAGATTTTGCGTATACGCATTTTCATTTCATCGGCAGCCTTGTTTGTAAAAGTCACACACAAGGCAGAGCGTGGAGAAATACCCAATGCAGCAATCAGATAAGCATAGCGTGAGGTGAGAGTTTTAGTCTTGCCGGTGCCTGCACCTGCTAACACTCTGACATAGCCTTCAGTACAAGCTGCAGCTTGCGCCTGATCTTCATTTAAGGCACAGAGGATTTTATGCATTGGAGATCCTTAATAATTTATATCGATTCACGGCTTATTATAAAGATAAATTCAGGCTGGTACTTTCCTGATAAAGGTAAGAACAACTGAAATTTATTCCATGCAAATGAACTTCAGTCTGCAAGTGTTATATTATCGGCTAAAGAGTCTCTCTATCTCATTTCGTCATGTGATCAATTGTTAAGACCAGACAGTTGCAAGAGTGCATCTAATTGCATGACATATTACATATGAGTATATCTACAGGAGTAATGCAAATGACAACAGATAACATTGATTATTCATCCTTAAAAGGACTCCCTGTAAGTAAATACTATATTGATGAGATTATTGAGCGTAACCTTTACTACGTTGATAAGACTCCATATATAAAAAAGGTTTTACAGCACAATGATGCAGACGTTTTTTTAATTACCAGGCCAAGACGCTTTGGCAAGTCCCTTATGATGGATACCTTCTATAAATTCCTGATGATTAATCCTGAAAACCCGGGAGATACCTCTTCTCAGGATAAGATCTTTAAGGATACGGAAATTTATAAGGATAAGGAATTCTGCCAGAAATTTATGGGGCAATATCCTGTTATCTTTATTAGCTTTAAAGAGGTAGATGAAAATACCTTTGCCTTAGCTCGCGGAAAGATTGCATCAGCAATTTTTAAGATAGCCAACAGTCTTGATTATCTTTTAAAAAGTAATGTATTTTCCAAGAAGGAAAAAGCGAATTTTGAGATCCTGGAGGATATGAATAAGCTTGCTTCAAGTAAG